>CAXTQD010000121.1:8839-13400 GCA_964246175.1 uncultured Chthoniobacterales bacterium
ACGATGTACGTCGTGCCCTACCTGATGGGTCCGCCCGGCTCGCCGATGGCGAAGGTCGGCGTAGAACTGACCGACTCCGTCTATGTCGCTCTCAACCTCCGCAAAGTCACCCGTATGGGTGCAGCGGCACTGGCGGCGCTCGGGACCGACGGCCAGGACTTCAATCGCGGCCTGCATTCCATGCTCGACCTCGACCCGGCGCGGCGTTTCATCTGCCACTTCCCGCAGGACAACGCGATCATCTCAGTTGGCAGCGGCTACGGTGGCAACGTGCTCTTGGGCAAAAAATGCTTCGCCCTGCGCGTGGGCAGCTACCTCGCGCGACGGGAGGGTTGGATGGCCGAGCACATGCTCCTCCTTGCCGCCGAGTCGCCCACAGGCCGGACGCACTACATCGCGGCGGCGTTCCCGAGCGCGTGTGGGAAGACCAATTTCGCCATGCTCATCCCACCGGAGCGGTTTGCGGGGTGGAAGATTCGCACCGTCGGCGACGACATCGCCTGGCTGCGTCCTGGCGCGGACGGGCGGCTGTGGGCGGTGAACCCGGAGAGCGGGTACTTCGGCGTCATTCCCGGCACGAATTCGCAGACGAACCCCAACGCCGTCGCCACGATCGCCCGTGACACGATCTACACGAACACCGCCCTGACCGATGACGATGGGGTTTGGTGGGAAGGCAAGGACGGCGCGGCCCCGGCGATCTGCACCGATTGGCAAGGCCAACGCTGGACACCTGCGCTCGGCACCAAGGCCGCGCACCCCAACAGCCGATTCACCGCGCCTATGACCAACAACCCGGCGCTCGCCCCCGAGGCGGACGACCCGGAGGGCGTGCCGATCTCGGCGATGATCTTCGGTGGGCGGCGCGGAGACACCGTGCCGCTGGTTTACCAGTCCTTCGACTGGAAGCACGGGGTTTTCGTCGGGGCGACGATGGCCAGCGAGACGACGGCCGCTGCGGCGGGGGCCATCGGCCAAGTGAGGCGCGACCCGATGGCCATGCTGCCGTTCTGCGGCTACCACATGGGCGACTACTTCCAGCACTGGCTGGACATGGGCCAGAACCTGAACCATCCGCCGCTCATCTTCGGCGTGAACTGGTTCCGGCGCGATGGCGAGGGCGGGCCGTTCCTGTGGCCGGGCTTCGGCGAGAACCTGCGCGTGCTCCAGTGGATCATCGGGCGCTGCGAGGACTTCGCCGGGGCGGAGCGTTCGGCCATCGGTTGGGTGCCGCGTCGGGAAGACCTCGATTTGGAAGGGCTACCCGGCTACGGGGAGGAAGAGGAGGATGCGGAACGCTTCCGGCGGCTCATGGCCGTTCGATCGAATGACTGGGTAAGAGAGGCCGCCGCGTCGGCCGATTTCTTCGAAAAACTCGCTCCCCGGCTGCCCGAGGCGTTGGAAACTGAACGGCTGCATCTGCTGAAACGGCTTGCACTTCCCCGCCGAATCTCGAAAAGTTGAGGCCGAACCGCCGCTTGGAACGTTCTTATTAGGTCCATGGTCACTGACTCTCTGCCGGAAACCGCCGTCGCCCCCGTGCCGCCGGCAGCCCATCGGCGGCGGAATTTTTCGGTGCGATTCAGCGAGGCGCTCTCCCGGCTGCTGGTGCGGCTAAAGGTGGACGAGGTGCCGCACATCAAGCGCATTATCGTGACGACGGTGGGCGGGACGATCCTGGTTTTCGGGTTTGCGTTGATTTGGGCGCCGGCCCCGACAAGTCTACTCATCCCGCTCGGGCTGGCGGTGTTGGGGACGGAGTACGCCTGGGCGCGCCGCTGGATGCGCAAAGCCAAGCTGATGGCCGGCAAGGCGCTCGCCAAGACGCAGCAGATCATCGGCGGCCGGGACCGGGCGGACTGATCTTCCTGGTCAGGCCACGCGAGTGGGCGGTCATAACCACTGATAGGCAGAAGAAACCAAGGAACGGCTCGCGGAGCCATCCCCACCTAAGTGTGACGATGCGCCTCCGGCGCACTCCGCGTCGCTTTTTGCTTCTCTCGGAGCATCTATCCGTTCTAAATGCTCTGCTATGGCATCTCCCCTAGAATCCCCGCCGGCCTCGGCCGCGCTACCTAGCCGTTCACCGCTGCCCTTTGTGCTGTCGGCGGTGATGATTATCATCTATTTCGGTTTTATTTTGCTGGTGGCCTACGATAAGCCGCTGCTCGGCACACAGATCGTGCCGGGTCTTTCCTGGGGTATCCTGCTCGGTGCCCTGGTCATCGTCTCAGCCTGGGTGCTGACGGCCATCTACGTCGCCGCCGCCAAGAAGGGAGATTTCTGACCGGCCATGATTGTTCCCCTCCCCTCCTTTTTGGCCGTCGCCTCGACCGACGAAGTGAAAAGCCATCTCGGCCACGTCGGCACGACGGCGATCATTTTCTTCTTCGTTTTCATCGCGCTGAGCCTGGGCATCACGTATTGGGCCGCACGGCGCACCAAGAGCACGTCGGACTTCTACGCCGCCGGCCACAGCGTCACAGGGCTGCAAAATGGCTTCGCGCTGGCGGGTGACTTCATGAGCGCGGCGAGCTTCCTGGGCATCGCCGGCATGGTGGCGCTCAAGGGCTTCGACGGGTTGCTGTACTCGACGGGCTTCCTGGTCGGCTGGCCGCTCGTGTTGTTCCTGCTGGCGGGCAGCCTGCGATCCATCGGCAAGTACACCTTCGCCGACGTGGTTGCCTATCGCCTCAACCAGAAACCCGTGCGCGTGGCCGCTGCCGTGGGCACCATCGCCGTGGTTCTCTTCTACCTCATCGCGCAGATGGTCGGCGCGGGCAAGCTGGTCACGCTGCTCTTCGGCATCCAGTACCTGTACGCCATCATCGCGGTCGGTGTCGTGATGATGATCTACGTGCTTTTCGGCGGCATGATCGCCACGACGTGGGTGCAGATCATCAAGGCGGGCCTCCTGCTCGGCGGGGCGCTGCTGATGGCGATCCTCGTGCTCGCGCAGTTCGGCTTCAGCCCGACGGCGCTCTTCGCCAAGGCCAACGACCTCGCCAACGCCGCCAACACCTCGGCGGGTAAGCCGGCCGTCAACCTCCTCGGACCCGGCAACCACAACCCGCTCGACGACATCTCGCTCGGGCTCTCGCTGATGATCGGCACCGCCGGGCTGCCGCACATCCTCATGCGCTTCTACACCGTGCCGGATGCCGCGGAGGCGCGCAAGAGCGCCTTCTACGCCACGGGGCTGATCGCGTTTTTCTACCTGCTGACCTTCATCCTCGGCTTCGGCGCGATGGCGCTGGTCGGCCAGGGCAACATCATCAGCTTGGATAAGGCCGGCAACATGGCCGCGCCGCTGCTGGCCGGCGTGATCGGCGGCGAGCCGATGCTCGGCTTCATCGCGGCGGTCGCCTTCGCCACGATCCTGGCGGTCGTCGCGGGCCTGACCCTCTCCGGGGCCAGCGCGCTCTCGCACGACCTGTGGGTCAACGTCGTGCGCAACGGCGAGGCTCCCGAAAGCGAGCAACTCCGCGTGGCACGCTACGCAACGCTGTTCTTCGGCCTCGCGGCGGTCGGCCTCGGCATCACGTTCGAGACGACGAACGTCGCCTACATGGTGGGCCTCGCCTTCGCCATCGCGGCGAGCGCGAACTTCCCGGCGCTCTTCCTGTCGATCTTCTGGCGGCGGCTGACGACGGCCGGGGCCGTGTCGAGCATGTGGGTGGGCGTCATCACGTCCGTGGGTTTGATCATTCTCTCCCCGACCGTATGGGTGACGATCCTCAAGCATCCCACGCCGATCTTCCCGCTCGGCAGCCCGGGACTGGTGACGATCCCGCTGTCGTTCGCGGTGGCGGTGCTGGTGTCGCTCGCCAAGCGCGAGACGGTGGCGGAGGAGAAGTTCTTGGAGGTCCACCAGCGTCTGGCGACCGGCGCGACCAACGCCTGACGCGCGCGGCTTCTTCGCCCTTGCGAAGCACGTCAACGGCCGGGAGGTTCCCTGCTCCCCGCCGGTTTGTTTTTCCTCCCATGAAAGACTTCATCCACGATGACTTCCTGCTGGCGACACCGGCCGCGCGCCGGTTGTACCACGAGTTCGCCGCTCCGGAGCCGATCCTCGACTACCATAACCACCTGCCGCCCGGCGACCTTGCAGGCAACCGGCAGTTCGCCGATCTCACCGCGATCTGGCTGGAAGGCGACCACTACAAATGGCGGGCCATGCGCGCCAACGGCGTGGACGAACGCCTCGTCACCGGCGACGCCGACCCGTTCGACAAGTTCAAGGCGTGGGCGGCGACCGTGCCAATGACATTGCGCAACCCGCTCTACCATTGGACGCACTTGGAGCTGCGGCGCTACTTCGACGTGCACGAACTCCTCAACGCCGGGTCCGCCGAGCGCATTTGGCACCATGCCAACGAACGCCTCGCCACGCCCGGACTCACCACGCAGGGCATCGTGAAGAAGTTCCGCGTCACCGCGCTCTGCACGACGGACGATCCCGCCGACGACCTCGCACCGCACCGCCAACTCGCCTCCGAGGGCAAGCTAGCAACGAAAGTCTTCCCAGCCTTCCGACCCGACAAGGCGTTCGCCATCGGCA
>CAXTQD010000122.1:0-13379 GCA_964246175.1 uncultured Chthoniobacterales bacterium
CGGTCACCCGGTTCGCAGCCGACGCTGCCGACGTGTGGATCGACGAACTGGTGCCCTGCCCCGAGCGCCTTTTGCAACACGTTGCGCCGCGGGTGGGTGCGCGCCTCGCGTTCGTTGAGCTTACCCTGCCGGAAGAGCCAACCTACGTAAGTATCATCGTGCGTCACCTGCCGCAGCCCACCCGCCGCCGGCAGATGGTAAATGCGGCTGTCCCCAATGTGCGCGAAGTGCATCCACCCGCCCGTGAACCACCCCAGGCTCAGCGTCGCACCCATCCCGGCAACCTCCTCGTCGCTGCCGGCCAGGAACATCAATGCACGGTGGATCTCCTCGAAGAGTTCTTCCAACACGCCCGCGTACCCCGCCTCTAACCCGACGGCCGACTGCCGGAAGGCGCGGGGCAATAGGCGCGTGACCTTTTCCACCGTGATCCGGCTGGCGAACTCCCCCGCCTTCGCCCCGCCCATGCCGTCGCTGACCGCGAAAACGAAGTCGGCGTCCGCCGTCGGAGCATCACCAAACTTACCCAGGTAGTGTATTTCGCGCGCATCGAAGCGCAGGCACAGGAAGCTGTCCTCGTTGTTGGCGCGCACGGTGCCGCGGTCCGTGCGGCCGGACCATTGCAGGCGCAGGGCAGGCGAGGGGGCGGCGTGGTCTCTAGCCGAGGGGGTGAGCATGGGTGTTGAGCGGCGGCAGGTCGGGCGGCACGTCTTCCGGATGCGTGGTGCCCGGAGCGAGCAGCGTGGCGAACTCGAAGTCGATCACGCAGAACTGTCCGGTGCGCTGGTTGTAGGTGATGTTGCGAGCCTCGGCGTCGTCGTGGCGCACATCGTAGGCAAGCAGTTCGGCGAAAATTTCCCGCGTGCGGGCTTCGTCGAGGCGCTGGACGCGCGCGCCGCAGTTCGTCGTGACGATCCGCAGTGCGGCTAGGTCGGCTTCGAGCAGACGCGGCACGAACGGGCAGCCACGTTCTTCCAGGTGGCGCAGCACGCGCGTTTCGTTGGCAAATCGCTCCGCCGCCTGCGAGCCGCGGAACGTTTTTGTCACCCGACCGTCGTAGGAAATACGCACGAGCGCGCGGAGCGTGTCTTTGACCTCGTGCGGCACGCTCGCACCTTCCGGCCGATGGCTTGTCGCGGCAAACGTGACTTTTCTGTTGCCCGCGTTGGCACCGTGCGTGCTAAAGGTGGCGGCGACACGGCCCGGACCCGGCAAAAGTAGGGAAAATGACCGCAGGGATGGTCTGGTTCTGTGCACGCTGCTCAAGAAACGACAAAATCACCCTTCATCTCCTTCTATGGCGAAGTACAAACTCGAATACATCTGGCTGGACGGTTATGAGCCCACGCCGAACCTGCGCGGCAAAACCAAGATCGTGGACTTCGAGAGTTTTCCCACGCTTGAACAATGCCCGATGTGGAACTTTGACGGCTCGTCCACCCAACAGGCCGAGGGGCACAGTTCGGACTGCCTGCTCAAGCCCGTGGCGGTGTTCCCTGACTCGACGCGCAAGAACGGCGGCCTCGTGATGTGCGAGGTGCTCCTGCCCGACGGCAGCCCGCATCCGAGCAACTCGCGCGCGACCATCCTCGATGATCCCGGCGCGTGGTTCGGCTTCGAGCAGGAATACTTCCTCTTCCAGGGCGGCAAGCCGCTCGGCTTCCCGAAGGAAGGCTATCCCGGGCCGCAGGGTCCGTACTACACGGGTGTCGGCTTCTCCAACATGGGCGACCTCGCCCGGGAGATCGTGGAAGAACACCTCGACCTGTGCCTGGACGCCGGCATCAACCACGAGGGCATCAACTCGGAAGTGGCCAAGGGCCAGTGGGAGTTCCAGATTTTCGGCAAGGGCTCCAAGGCCGCTGCCGACCAGGTGTGGATCGCCCGCTACCTCCTCCAGCGCCTCGGCGAGAAGTACCAGGTGGACGTGGAGTGGCATTGCAAGCCGATCCGTGGCGACTGGAACGGCTCGGGAATGCACTGCAACTTCTCCACCGAGTACATGCGCGAGAGAGGCGGCAAGGAATACTTCGAGAAGCTCATGGGAGCCTTCGACAAGTACAAGAACGAGCACATCGCCGTGTACGGACCCGACAACCACCTGCGCCTGACCGGTCTGCACGAGACCCAGAGCATCGACAAGTTCAACTACGGTGTGGCGAATCGCGGCGCGTCCATCCGCGTGCCGCACGCCTTCGTCAACAACGGCTACAAGGGCTACCTCGAAGACCGCCGGCCGAACTCGTCGGGCGACCCCTACAAGATCGC
Source organism: uncultured Chthoniobacterales bacterium (assembly GCA_964246175.1). Classification (GTDB taxonomy): domain Bacteria; phylum Verrucomicrobiota; class Verrucomicrobiia; order Chthoniobacterales; family SZAS-18; genus CAHJWO01. The sequence goes on from CAXTQD010000122.1 coordinate 2,269, forward strand.
GTCGCGCATCCTCCAGACCGTCGCCACCGTGCCGACGGCCTGACGAGGCGCGTTGTCATATCCCGTTCGTTTCGACCGCCTTGCCACGGTGAGTGGCAAGGCGGTTTTGCTTTGGGCGTTGCGCGGAGAGAAAGCTGCGGCAGAGTCGCAGCAGATGAATTTGCGCACGTTCTGTTTTCTCGCGGTGATCGCCCTGTCCTTGGTCCCTTTGGCCGCGGGGGCCGATGACCCGCTGATCGCCAACCCGCCGCCCGCCGTGGACTCGGCGTTCTTCGACCGCAACGTCAAGCCCGGCGACGACTTCTTCCACTACGCCAATGGCGGCTGGACCAAAAGCGCGACAATCCCGGGCGACCGTGCCACCTGGGGCGTCGCCGAGGAACTTCAGGAACGCAACGAAGTCACCCTTCACACGATCCTCGACGAGTGCGCCGCGCAGGTCGCTAAGGGCGAGGCCGCGCCGGGCACCCCGCGCCAGAAGGTCGGCGACCTGTTCCGCGGTGGCATGGACGAGGCGGCCGTCAATGCGGCGGGCACCGCGCCATTGGCCCTGTGGTTCGACGCGATCAACCAGCTTTCGGACCGCAACGGCCTGCCCGCCCTCCTGGCGAAACTGCACGGCTCGGGTTGGTCGCCGGCGTTCCTGGTCACCGGCTATCAGGACGAGCGCGACGCCACCGCCCAGATCGCACTGCTCTACCAAGGCGGCCTCGGCCTGCCCAACAAGGAATATTACACCAAGGACGACGATAAATCGCGCGACCTACGCGCGCAGTACCTGCGCCATGTGGCCATCATGCTGCTGCTCAACGGAGCCAGTCCCGACCAAGCCGCGCGTGACGCGGGGACGGTGCTGCGTTTCGAGACGCGACTGGCCGAAGCCTCGCGCACGCCGGTGGAGTTGCGCGACCCGGAGAGCAACTACCACAAGATGACCCTGGCCGAGTTCGCCGCGCAGGCCCTAGGCTTCGACTGGACGGCTTACTTCAAGGCATTGAACCTGCCTGACCCCGGCCCACTCGATGTGTGCCAGCCGGAGTTCTTCCAGGGGATTGGCAAACTCGCCGCCGAAGCGCCGCTCGACGAGTGGAGAGCCTATCTCACCTGGCAGACCCTGCACGATGCCGCGTCCTACGTCGGCACCGATCTGGAGGCAGAGAACTTCCGCTTCTACAGTCGCACGTTGCGAGGCGTGGAGGAACAGCAGCCGCGCTGGAAGCGGGTCCTGCACACGGTCAACGACGGCGTTGGTGAGGCGCTCGGGCAAATCTACGTGGAGCGGCAGTTCTCGCCCGAGGCCAAGGCGCGGGCGTTGACGCTGGTCGGCGACCTGCGCGACGCCCTGCGCGACCGCATCAACGCCGCTGACTGGATGGGACCCGAGACGAAGGCCGCGGCGCTCAAGAAGCTCGATGGCTTCGGGGTAAAAATCGGCTACCCCGACAAGTGGCGCGACTACTCGGCGCTCGACATCAAGGCCCAGCCCTACGTGCTCAACGTCGTGGCGTGCCAAGCGTTCGAGTTCCGGCGCGGGCTCGCCAAGATCGGTCAGCCGGTCGACCCGACGGAGTGGGGGATGAACACGCCCGAGGTCAACGCCTACTACAATCCCAACCGCAACGAGGTCGTCTTCCCGGCGGGCATCTTGCAGCCACCGTACTTCGACCCTAAATCCGACGATGCCTCTAACTACGGGAGCATCGGCGCGGTGATCGGCCACGAGATGACGCACGGCTTCGACGACCAGGGCCGGCAGTACGACGCGCAGGGCAACCTCAAGAACTGGTGGACGTTCGCGGACTACAAGCGGTTCGAGGAACGCGGCACACGGATCGTCGCGCAGTTCGACGAGTTCGAGGGGCTGCCCGGCGTTCACGTCAACGGTAAGCTGACGGAGGGCGAGAACATCGCCGATCTCGGCGGCCTGAAGATCGCCTATGCGGCGTTCCAGAAGGCGCGCGGGCGGGCGACGGCGGACACGCGCGACAAAAACGACGTGGCCGGCCTGACGCCCAACCAGCGGTTCTTTCTCGCGTATGCGCAGAGTTGGCGCAGCGTACAGCGTCCCGAGTACGTGCGGCTGCTGATTTCCACGAACCCGCACGCCCCGGACTTCCTGCGGGTCAACGGTCCGGTGGCCAACCTGCCGGAGTTTGCCGAGGCGTTCGGCTTGGTGTCGGGATGCGCCGAGGTGCGCCCGGCGGACAAGCAGGTCAACATCTGGTGACGACCTCGCCTCGTCTCTGCGGCGGCACGGTGAAGCTTGGGCCATGAAGGCCATTCTGTATGAAGCGTTCGGCGGGCCGGTGCACTTGGCGACCGTCGCCGACCCTGCCCCGGAGCCTGATGGCGTCATCGTGCAGGTGCAAGCCAGCGGGGTCTGCCGCAGCGATTGGCACGGTTGGATGGGCCATGATCCCACTATTTGCTTACCGCATGTGCCCGGGCACGAGTTAGCCGGCGTGGTCTGCGCGGTGGGTCGGGAGGTGGTCGGGTGGAAGGTCGGCGACCGGGTCACCGTTCCCTTTGTGCTCGGCTGCGGCCGGTGCGCGGAGTGCCGCTCGGGCCATCAGCAGGTCTGTGACGATCAGTTCCAGCCTGGCTTCACGCACTGGGGCTCGTTTGCCGAGTACGTTTCGCTGCGGCGCGCCGACGATAACCTCGTGGCGCTGCCGCCTGCGCTGGACTTCGTGACCGCTGCCAGCCTCGGCTGCCGCTTTGCCACCTCCTTCCGGGCGGTGGTCGACCAGGGCCGGGCATCGGCGGGCCAGTGGGTCGCCGTACACGGCTGCGGGGGCGTGGGACTTTCTGCCATCATGATCGCCAGCGCCGTCGGTGCAAACGTCGTCGCGGTCGACGTGACCGACGACAAACTGAGCTTGGCCCGGTCTCTCGGGGCGATTGCCAGCGTCAACGCCGCCCAGGTCGCGGACGTGGTCGCCGCCGTGCGGGAGATCACCGGCGGGGGAGCACACGTCTCCCTGGATGCGCTCGGCCACTCGAAGACCTGCTTCGATTCGGTCGCCAACCTGCGCAAGCGAGGGCGGCACGTGCAAATTGGCTTGATGTTGGCGGTTAACAGCACGCCCGCCATCCCGATGGATCGAGTTATTGCCAACGAATTGGAAATCCTCGGCAGCCACGGCATGCCAGCCCATCGCTATGGGGCGATGCTCGCTATGATCGCCAGCGGCAAGCTGGCTCCCCAACGGTTGGTCACCAGCATAATCGCCCTCGCACAGGCCGCCGAGGTGCTCACCGGCATGGACAGAGCCAACACCTCTGGCATCGCCGTGATCACCGACTTCGCCTGAGTCAGCCCACCAGCGACCGACGGCTAAATCGCCGCCACGCCCGTTTCTGCCGTGCGGATGCGGATGACCTGCTCGACGGGCGTGATGAACACTTTTCCATCCCCGCAACGGCCCGTGCGTGCCGCCCGCAGCACCACGCCCAGCGCCTCCGCGATCTGCTCGTCAGGCAGCACGACCTCTACCTTGAAGCGCGGCAGGAAATCCACCCGGTAGGAGCTTTCCCGGTAGGTTTCCGTGTGCGCCGTGTCGTGGCCGAACCCTTTGACCTCGCACAGCGTCATGCCTTCGACGCCGAGTTCTGCGAGCGCCTCCCGGACTTCTTCGAGCTTGAAGGGCCGGATAATGGCTTCCAGTTTTTTCATGCGTCTGCGATCCCTCCGGTTTTCGCCGGCCTTTGCCGCTGGCGCTGTGGCGAGGGGCGGGTGCAAACCCCCGAAAACACCCGCCCCTCACCTCGAAGCACTGTCTGCCTTTCCCTTTAGCACGGCTTGTGCCAAGGCATCCGCCCGAGGCGTTTTGACCGAATAACCGTGTTCAACGACCCAGTCTGCCGACGCGAATGGTCAACTTTGCGCAAGGGGGCAGGCTAAAACGCAAACTTTGTGGCTAGATTTGTAACGTACCCGGAGGAGGGCGGGCGGTAGGCCGCTTATGCGCACACTGCACTCCGCGCTGGCGCAGATTTCCAGCATCTTCTGGCTGTTCCTGGGCATGTGTCAGGAAATGGGCGACCAATTCGCCCGCGGCCGGCTGCCCTTTCGCCAGGCCGTGTTCTTCGAGCAGACGGCGCGCACGGGCGTCGGCTCCGTGCCCTTGGTGGCGATGGTGTCGTTTTTCCTCGGGCTGACGATGTCGCTGCTCACCGGCTACCAACTCCGCCCCTACGGCACGGAGCGCCTCGTGCCCGAACTCGTCGCCGTCGCCTTCTGCCGCGAACTCGGGCCGCTGATGACGGGCATCATGCTGGCGGCGCGCATCGGCGCGGCGTTCACCGCGGAACTGGGCACGATGACCGTCAGCGAGGAGGTGGAAGCCATCGACGCGATGGGCATTGGGCCGCTGCGCTTCCTCGTCGGTCCGCGGCTGACGGCCATCGTCGCGCTGCACCCGTGCCTGGTGGTCGTGTCGAACATCGCCGCCCTCACCGGCGCGTACATCATCAGCACGACGAGCCTGGACATCTCCGGGTCCTACTTCCTCGACTTGGTGCATGAGGGACTCCTGGTCAAGGACGTGGTATCCGGGATCATCAAAAGCCTGATCTTCGGACTCATCATCGGATTAGTGGCGTGCTATCGGGGATTAACGGTCAAGGGCGGTGCGGCCGGCGTGGGCGAGGCGACAACCTCCAGCGTGGTCACGAGCATCACGAGCGTCATCGCCGCCGACACGATCTTCAACATCCTGCTCGTGCGCCTCTACGACTAAATGACAGAAAACGTGGTATAATACCCGTTCCCATGAACCCGCCCGACCGCGCCGCCAAGGATCACGACGATCCGTTGCTGAGCCTGGAAGGCGTCACCCTGCGCTTCGGCGAAAAGACCGTGCTCGACGGCATCGACCTCGCGGTGCGGGGGCAGGAACGGCTCGTCGTCATGGGCCAGAGCGGCGGCGGCAAAAGCACGCTCTTGCGTCTCGTCCTGGGCATCCTCCAGCCAACGCAAGGCACGGTGCGCTTCCGCGGGGAGGAGGTCAACGCCCTCAGCCGCCGCGGACTTAACGCCATGCGCGCGCGCGTTGGCATGGTCTACCAATACTCCGCGCTGATTTCTTCCCTGAACGTCCGTGACAACCTCGCTCTGCCCATGGAGGAACTCACCGACAAGAGCGAGGCGGACATCGAAAAAACGGTCGACGAAAAGCTCGAACTCGTACGGATGCGCCACGTCAAGGACGCCATGCCCGCGGAACTGAGCGGCGGCATGAAAAAACGCATTGGCCTCGCCCGCGCGCTCGTGCTGGAGCCCGAACTGATCCTCTTCGATGAACCCTCCGCCGGGTTGGACCCGGTCACCAGCAGCGTCATCGATGAACTCATCATCGACCTGACCGAGCAGACGCACACGACGAGTATCATCGTCACACACGAGATGGACAGCGCCTTCCGCGTGGCCACACGCATGGCGATGCTCTACGAGGGCAAGTTCATCGCCGACGGTCCGCCGAAGGACTTCAAGGATTCATCCAATCCGGTCGTGGCACAGTTCGTCGCCGGCCGCACAGACGGCCCAATCTCCGATGAACACGAGGACCACCGCCCGAAGCCGAACGACCCGCTCAAGGAAGCGCAGGGCATCCCGGTTGCTGCCATCATCACCGAACTCAACGCCGACTAAATGAAATTTGAACGCAATGAAATCACCACCGGCATCCTCGTGCTCACGACCGTGGGCATCCTGCTGGCCGTAATTCTTTTTCTGTCCGCGCCGGGGTTGTTCCACTCGCTGAACACGTTCCAGATCTTTTTCGACAACGCCGCCGGTGTGAAGCCCGGCGCACCCGTGCTCGTGGCTGGACGCAAGATCGGGCAGGTGGCGGCCATCGACGCGCCCGTCGCCAAGGCCAAGCGCCCCGCCAAGTACCCCGAGGACGAGGTGCTCATCACCGTCAACATCGGCCGCGATGCGCACGTCTACCGCAACGCCACGGCGCGAATGCAGCAGAACGGCCTCTTGGGTGAACAGGTGATCGACTTCGTCGGCGGCACGGAGGACTCCGGCGTCGCACAGAGTGGTTATTCCTTCGTCGGCGAGCGCGTGCCCGACCTCAACTCCGCTCTGCCGCGCGTCCTGTCGGTGATCGAGCCCGTCGCGAGCAGTGCAACGTTAACCCTCGGGCGGCTCAGCCAGAGCATTGATGCGCTCAATACAGTCTTTGGTCAGGAGGGTGAACTACGTGGCGCGTTGGGCAAGCTGCGCATGACCGCTGATAACCTGACGACCATCACCGCACCGGACGGTTCGCTGACGAAGTCGCTGGCGAACGTGCAGGAATTAACGAACCGCTTGAAGGCAGACGACGGTCCGCTCCTTGCGACGCTCAACAACCTCAAGAAGACCACCGACGATATCAACCGCGATGGCCGCATCACCAAGATGCTGACCAACTTCGAGCAGGTCAGCCAACGCGCGGACGTGGCGGTGGGCAGCGCCAACAAACTCATCGTCGGGCTGGGGCCACCGGTAAATACTCTGTTGGGTAACCTCAACCAAATGACCGACACGCTCAAACGCCAGCCGTGGCGCATTGTGTGGCCCTCGACCAAGAAGTACGACACCGCCGCGCCGGTGAACGAAGTGGCCGCCTCATCGCCGACGACCGCGCGCGAACGGCGCTCGCTGGATTACGGGACGGAGCCGGCGAACAAGCAGAAAAAGCGGCGGTAGCGCGCGATGTACGTTCCCACCCACTTCAAACAGGACGACCCGGTCGAACTCCGGCGCCTGATGCGTGCGCATCCGTTCGCCACGCTGGTGACGGTCGGGCCAAACAGCGCGCCGTTCGCCAGTCACGTACCCATCCTGGTCGAGTGTGCCGACGATGGGGGGCTCTTCTGAAACGGTGGAGGCGCTGGCCATCTTCCACGGACCGCACGCGTTGGTGCAATCCCAGTGGTACGAATCCGCGCCGGATGTGCCGACGTGGAACTACGCCGCCGTGCACGCGGATGGCCCGGTGCGTCTGACCGAGGACACCGCGACAACGCGCGGCATCGCCTACCGGCTCGTCGCGCAGCACACGCCTGACATGCCGCCGATCCCGGAGGAGTACGAACGCCGACTGCTTGCGGCGGTGGTGACGTTCGAGTTACGCGTGACGCGGCTGGAGGGCAAGTACAAGCTCAGCCAGAACAAATCGGAAGAGGACCGCGCCAATGTCCGCCGCGAACTCGCCGCCAGCGCCGATCTGTCCGAACGGCAGACAGCGGCGTTGATGGGCGAAGCCATTGTCCCAAGGTAGGGTTGTCTCTCCGAGGCAATCCTAAGAGACAACCCTACCTTGGGACGAAGTTCCCTTCGTCGAGGTATTCCACCTCGCCGAAGCGGGCCACCTGCAAATACTGCGACCACGCCGCGTTTTCCCCTTCGCCGTGGGCTTCGAGCCGTTGAGTAACCGCCGGGATGGGCGCGAGCCTGCCCTCGAACCCCCGGAGACTTTCCTCCAGCACGCGGCCGTCCATCTTGGGCAGGTCTGTCATGCCGAGCAGATGCGCAATCGTCGGCGCGACATCGACGTTGCCGCTGGGCAGTTCGTCGCGCCAACCCTGCCGGAAATCCGGCCCGGCGGCCACGAGGGTGTTGTGCATGTCGTAGCGGCCGAGCGTGGCGTGCGTGCCTTGGCCGGGCTTGCGCCCGCCGTCGCTGACGACCTTGCCCGGGAAGCCGCTCGCGCTTGTATCGTCGTTCCAGCGCATTGCCACGACGAGGTCCGGCGCGTCGGGCGAGTCGATGTGCGCGGCGCTCAGCGCGAACGTCCCCGGCAACGCTTCGCGCGTGAGGATCACCCCGGCGAAGTCGGTCGTCTGCAAAAACTCCGCCAGCCGCCGCACGGTGTCGGCGTCGTGCTCCGCCACGTACAGGAAGACGCTGCCGCCCAGGCCATCAACGAGCACGTTGCCATGCGCAGGCGCGGTCTTGTACTCGCGGCTGGCGTGGAAGCCGGCGTCGTTGAGGACCCGGGCGGTATCTAACCCGCGACCGATAGTCGAAAACCCGTGGTCGGACACCACCATCACGTCGGTCGTCGCACGCAGGCCGCGGGCGTCGAGTTCGCGCAGGACGGCCGCGAGGTTGGCGTCGGCGCTCGCCAGCGCGCGGTGCGCTTGCGGCGTGTCGGGGCCGAACTGGTGCTGCGTGTAGTCCGGGTCGCTCATCCACAACACGGTGAGGGCCGGTAGGCCATCCTTGCCCGGTTTCCAGAGCGTGTTGGTCAACGCCCCAGTCGTCCACTCATCCTCTGCCACGTTGGGGAAATGGACATCCGGAGGGAACGGCTCGCCCTTCCAGGCCGGGGTAGCAGCGAGACTCTCCGGCAGCGTGCGTCCCTCGAAGAGAACCACCGAAGTGGCATCGTCCAGCCGCGGGGCACGGTCGAGCACGGCAGCGACGGGCTTGGTGCCGGCGACAACGGTGCTCTTGCCGGTGATACGGAGGAGTTCGGGCAAGGTCGGCACGCGCAGGTAGTGGCCGCCGGTGAGTTCGTCGCCGCGGCGGATGGTGGCGAGGTCTTCGGTGGCAATGGTCCGCAGTGGGTCGATGGCCGGGCGGTATTCCCGGTTGCCGATGAGCCCGCTGCGGCCGGGATAGCAGCCGGTGACCAGAGCCGTGCCGTTGACCTCCGTCGAACTCGGATAAACTGGATGGTGATGCGTGAAGAACACGCCTTCGCGCATCAGTCCGGCGAGAGCAGGAGTGTCCGTGTCGTTGATCGAATCCGGCCGCAGCCCGTCCCAGACCATGAGCACGACCCGATGGGATGGGGCGGGTTCGTCCGCCACCGCGCCAGCCACCCAGCAAAGGACCAGTCCGAGGAAGCAGCCGGCGCGAGTCTTCATGTGCGGAGAACTTGCACCAGCCGGACCCAGTCCGGCAAGCGACGCTCTCGTTACAAGCGACCGCCGTCTATTCTGTGATGATATCCTTGTACGTGCCGCCGGCCGGAATCATCGGCAAGACATGCTCGGTGTAGGGCGTCATTACGTCGAGGACGTACACCTCGTCGGAAGCCAGCATCCGCTCCATCGCCGCACGGAGGTCTTCCTTGCGCGTGACGCGTTCGCATTTCACCCCGAAACCCTCGCAAATCTTGACGTAGTCAGGGTAGATCACGCCCGGCTGCTTCGGGTCAGAGAGGACCGTGTGGCCGCGGTTGCTCTTGTAGAAGCGGTCCTCCCATTGCACGACCATGCCGAGGTGCTGGTTGTTGAGGATGATCGCCTTGGCCGCGATGCCCTCCACCTTCGCGCAGGCGAGTTCTTGGACGTTCATCAGAAAGGAGCCGTCGCCGTCGATGTCCACGACCTGTCGGTCCGGGCAAGCGACCTTCGCACCCATTGCTGACGGGAAGCCGAACCCCATCGCACCCAACCCCGCCGAGGTGATAAACGAGCGCGGCCGGACGTAGTCGTAGAACTGCCCTGCCCACATCTGGTGTTGGCCGACGCCGGTGGTCACGATAGCCTCGCCCTTCGTCAACTCGTTGAGGAGCTGGATGGCGTACTGCGGCTGGGTGAGTTCGGCACTGTCCTTGAAGCGCAGCGGGTACTTCGCCTTCCACTCCTGGATCTGGGCGTACCACTCGGGATAGCGGCCGTGCTGACCGTCCGGCACACGCTCCCACCCGGCCTGGGCCAGGAGTTCGTTGAGGCGGCGAAGCGTCACCTTCACGTCGGCGACGACCGGCAGCTTGACAACCTTATTCTTGTTAATCTCGCTGGCGTCGATGTCGACGTGGACAATCGTGCCGTGCTTGGCGAACTCCTCCACCTTGCCCGTCACACGGTCGTCGAAGCGCACGCCCATCGCCAGGAGCACGTCGGACTCGTTGACGGCGTTGTTAGCGTAGACGGTGCCGTGCATGCCGAGCCATTTCAGCGAGAGCGGGTGGTTCTCCGGGAAACAGCCGATGCCCATGAGCGTGGTCGCCACGGGGATCTGCGTGCGCTCGACGAACTCCATCAACTCGGCGTGCGCGCCCGAGGTGATGAGCCCGCCGCCGACGTAGAGCATCGGCTTCTTCGCACCGGCCATGAGGCCGATCAATTCCTGGAGCGCGACCTCATCGGGCGCGGGACGGTGTTCGGCGTAGCCGCGCAGGTTGACCTTCGACAGGTAGATAGGCTGCGCGCGCTGCTGCTGGATGTTCTTGGGCAGGTCGATGAGCACCGGCCCGGGCCGGCCGCTCTGCGCGATGTGGAAGGCTTCCTTCACGATGCGCGGCAGATCGTTGATGTCCCACACGAGGTAGGAATGCTTGACGACGGGCAGCGTCATGCCGAATACGTCCGTCTCCTGGAACGCCCCGCGTCCGATCATCCACTGGGGCACCTGGCCCGTGATGGCGACGAGTGGCACGCTGTCCATGTAGGCATCGGCGATGCCGGAAAGCAGGTTCGTGGCCCCTGGGCCGCTGGTCGCCATGCAAACACCGGCGCGGCCGGTGGCGCGGGCGTAACCCTCCGCTGCGAAGACACCGCCCTGCTCGTGCCGGGGCAGGATCGTGCGGATTTTCGTGGACTTGGTCAGCGCCTGGTGGATGGGCATCGACGCCCCGCCGGGATAGGCGAAGATCGTGTCCACTCCCTCGCGTTCCAGGCACGCCACTAGGATCTCCGCGCCGTCCATGACCGGCCCGCGGTCCGGGGCAGCGTTCGTGGTCGGGGCGGGAGTGGTGGCGGTCTGGTTCTGGGTCATGCGATGGAAAAAGTGCGGGGGCGAACTGTAACGGAGTGCCTCCTGTGAAACAAGGGAAAAGGATTGCCGCCCGACGAGGAAGGCGGCAGAAATTCCTCCTTGCTTCTGCGAGCGATATTGGTCAAAACCGAGTCATGCGAACGCTCGGGGTCATCCTGCTGGTCGGTGCCCTGCTCGTCTGGCAGGCCACGGCCCGGGCGGGGAACGCCGTCGTCCTGAAAGCGCATTCTTACCAGATGGTGCGCGACGGCTACCCCATGCCGAAGCGTATCTTGTCGGTCGGGACCATCGTGAAGGTATTGGCAACGCACGGCAAGAAGGCCGACATCGCCACCAGCAGCGGAGACACCGTTTCAATCCCGCTAGCCGCTCTGCGCATGCT
>CAXTQD010000123.1:0-5014 GCA_964246175.1 uncultured Chthoniobacterales bacterium
AACGACGACCTCACGCTGGCGACGCGCGTGGCGCTCAACGAGGCGCTCTACCTGCGCAACGAACCGCCCGCCGCGGCGCAGGCCGTTTCGCTGGCTCTGCTGCTCGACGCCGGGGTGCGGATGTGGGGCGTGCCGCGGCTGTTCGCGGCGGCGGCGGCGCTGGCGTTAGGGGCGGCGGACGCGCGACGCCCCGGCCTGCAAGCCTGGCGGGCGCACGGCTCGCGGATTGAACCCGTAGACCTGCTCTCCCCCGCCGGCTTCCAGTCGGGTCTGGGCGCGCTCGCCACCGAGGCGCATCCGGGGGCGGTGCTGCCCGCTTTTTTCGCGGCCTTGAACCCTCCAGGCGCCGGACGCGGGAGGTCGGCGCGCACCGAGGCCGAAGCCGTGATCCTGACCCACCGCGACACCCTGGCCGACGCCAGTTTCCGCCGCGCGTTGGACAATCAGCCCGTGCCGCCAGGGGTGGAACTCCTCGTGGCCACCGTGGACCGCGACGGGCGTTTCGAGTTGCAGCCCTACCCTCCGGGCAGGAAGCCGCCTCTGTGTGCGGCGACGATCCGCCTGGACGAAATCCAGCGCGCCCCCGAACGACCAGCCAAGGAAGCCGTCCGTCCGCTGCCGCCCGCACCGTTGCTGGACTCTCGCGCGCCAACGGACCTGCCGGTGGTCCTTTCGTTGCCGCAACTGCCTTTCCTGCTGCCGGTACACGGGGAATTGTCCTCTTCACACGCCGCACCCGGCGACCGGATGTACGCGGTAAGCCGGTCGCGCTGCCTGCTTTCCTGGAAGGAAGAACATTACGGTGCGACGACGCTCGCCACCGGCCTGCCGCCGGGCCGTACCCTGCTGCTCCAAAGCGAGACGGACACCGGCCGCGTCCACGTTCTGAAGGATGTCCGGCGAGAAGGACACATCCCGCTGGCGACGTACGATCCCACTACCGGAGCGGTGCGCACGATACGCCTCGCGGTGTCCAAGTCGCCGCCGCTGGCCGCGCGGGTGGAGGGTGGGGTCATCCTGTTGTTCTACCCCGGCCGCACCGACATGTTCCGGCTGGACGACGGCGAGGAAGTGTCGTCCGTCGAGGCTCCCGAAGGAACGTGCTGGCGGAGCGGACGGTATTACGGGAGCCGCCTGGGAAAGGTCGCCCGGTGGTACTGCGCGACCTGGAACGGGCTCGAAGGCGGATTCCTACCGATCCACGGCAACGTGGGGGCGGCTTGCGTCGTGTTCGACCGCACGGGGCGGCCCGGTCCGTGGATGCTGACGGACCGGGGTGAGGTCTGCCACGTCGAGAGCGGGAGCAGCATCTTCTCCCTCGGCCAACCCGTGGGCGCCCACCAGTGGGTCAGCGTCTCGCGCGACGGCCATCATCTCTACCTGTCGGCGAAGACCGCGGGCCGGATGCAATGCGTTGACCTCAAGAGAAACCGCGTCCACGAACGCGCCTTCGACGCGAAACTCACGACAGGGTTTGTCGGTGAGCCCTTCCTGAGCCGGCCGCAATACCCGATCATGAACCGCTTCTCGGCCGTGTGCGTGTTGCCCTCGGGCAACTTGGCGCTGCGTTCCCGTTGGGGCTGGTGGTGGGAGTTCCTTGAATACGAGCACGGAGCCGTCGGTTTTCGCCGCCTGCGGGAGCGGGACGACGCCAGCCTGAGAACCCGGGCACTGCCCTTTGTGCCGGTGGAGCATCCGGGGAAGACCTGCTACCGGCTGAAAGTGGCGCGCTGGCCGGATGGCAGCCGGGCGGTCCTTGACAGCCGCGGCCTGCTGCACCTGAAGTTCCACGGGTCCTCGACGGAATTGAGCATCGTGCTCACCGACGCGCGGTCTGCCCTCTGGGCCAGCGATGGTCGGATGGCTGGCGCGGACTTCTTCCTCGGTCCTAACCAATCCAAAACGGAGGTTGACGACCTTTTGGCGGTTCTGCGTCCTCTTTGCGAACATTTCCGATGAACCCGGCGAGCCCACTCGAAATGCTGCGCTTGACGCCCGCGCCGGCTTCCGACGAACAGGTGGCGGCGCTGTTCCTGTCTGGTGACGAACCGTCGGCATGGCTGGCGGAGATTTGCACGTGGGAACTGGGCAGCGCCGAGGCGGGGTTGAACCTGTACGTCGTCCCGCGCTCCGACACCGACCGCCGCACCGCGGGCGTCCTGGTGGTGTGGCCGGGCGACGCGCCGGCACCTTCCTCCGCCCGTACGCAGGCATACCGGGTGTTGCTCGGGCGTTTTTACCTGCCGGTGACCGCGCGCTTGACGCCGCCCGTCAGTGACGAGGAACTCACCCGGCTCTGCCGGCCGGAAGACACGTTTGTCTTCCACCCGGGCGCGGGGTTGTGCGCCTTCCGGCCCGGCGATGCCTTGGCGTTGGCGGACCTGTTGTCCGCGCCCATCATCTCGACGCAGAACTGGGCGGGCGCGCAGGCGGGGCTGACGTTCAACGCCCGGCTGCGTTCCGTCCGGCTGGAAATGCCTGCGGACTTGGGGTCGCTCTTCGGCGAAGCGGCGCGGGAGATCGGCATCGACCCTGCGCGCTCGGAAGACTTGCCAGCCGTGCCCGGCGAGGCGGCGACGGGACCTACCGCCGACGCAAACCGCAAATTGCAGGAATGGCTGGCCTCGTTCGCGCTGGGGTTCACTAAGCTCCTGCCGCATACAGGCTCGGCTCCCACCTGGGTTAACCGGCTGGAAAATTGGGCCAACGGGCAACTCGCGCGGATCAACACCGACCTGACCGAGTCCCGGCACCGCGAACTCCGCCGCCTGTTGCACCTACTGGAACAAGACCCGAACGAGGGTCTGCGCCACGCCCTGCCCCTCGCCGGGTCGGACCGGCGGCGGGGCGTCGCACCGCCCACCGGACGGCTGGGCCGGCGGGACCCGAACTTCCGCCTCGGCGCGCTCGCCGGGGGGAAGGCGGCGGATGCCTGGGACGTGCCGCCGGACCTGCAAACCCGCCTGCGTGAACGCTACCGGCAACTAGCCAATGAGGAAGCACGCCTGGGCCGGCACCGGCGCGCGGCCTACATCCACGCCGAACTGCTCGGCGACCTGTCCTCCGCTGCCGCCTGCCTCAAGCAGGGCGAGCACTACCACGAAGCCGCCGTTCTCTACCGTGACCACCTTGCCCGACCGTTGGAAGCGGCGGACTGCCTCGCGGCGGGAGGCGAATACGCCGAGGCCGCCAAGCTCTACGAGCAGCAAAAACGCTTCCTGCCGCTCGCCGCGATGCACCACGCGATGGGTGACGAGGTCAGCGCCGCCGCCGCGTACCGCCGCGAGGTGGACCGGCTTGTGGCGACCGATGACCGACTCGCCGCCGCCGAGTTGCTCGAAACGAAACTCGAAGCCGCGGACGAGGCGCTCGGGGTGCTCCGGGGAGGCTGGACCAGCCAGTCACCGCAGGCCGGCCGTTGCCTGGAGAAATTGTTCGAGCGGTTCGGTGCCCGCGGGCTGCACGGGCAGGCCGCCGGCCTCGTCGCTGATCTGGCCGCCGAAAACATCACCCCGGCGCGCGTTTTGCCCCTGGCTCGCCATCTGGCCGCGGCGCAGGAAACTTACCCCGACGAAGGGGTGCGCCACGCGGCGCGCGACCTGGCCCGCGTGACGGTCGCCGGCCGGCTGCCCGCCGCCGAACCCCCGGAAGTTAGGAATCTCGTGGACCTCCTCGGCCGCCTCGCCCCGGACGACCGACTGCTCATCCGCGACGGCAGCCGCTACCTCGCCGAACGTCAGGCGCAGGAAAAACTCCGGGCAGCCTCCGCCCAGCCTCAAAAGAAAACGCCGCCCACTTCCGCTTCGTCGCGCCGAACCGTGCGCAAGGCAGGCGCGTTCCAGATGCCGGCGGGCGGGCTCTGGCAGCAGTTTCGTTCGATGGGCAGTTACTTCTACGCCGCCGGCTACGCCCCCGGCACGCGGCAGATGAAGGTCGTGCGCGTCGCCTGGGATGGGTCTCACCAGAGCGTCGTCTGGCTAAACATCGCGCCGGAAGCAACGGGCAACGGCAGCTTCCCCTTGCTGTTGGAGTCCACACGAGACGGTGCAGGGTTCGTGTTGTGCGTCTTCGCGGTGGGCATGGGACCAACACTCGATCCGCGCCGTTTCCCGGTGGCGGACCGCCCCGGGTGGGAACGCTCCGTCGAATGCGGAAGGCCGACGTGGTGGCCAGGGGCAGTGCTGGCCGCGACCTTCGCCGCCGATGGCAACCTCTGGCTCCTGCGCGTTGGGAGTGACGATGGTGATCTGCTGCTCGCCTGCCATGCCAAGGGTGGTGGGATCGTGTCGCAGATGGCGTTCCCTCTGTCGATTATAGAAGCGCACTTCGAGCAGAAGCCGGCGGAGTTCTACTTGGCCAGTCTGGGAAACTGCTTGCTCGTGGCTTGCGGTAACCGGCTGTTCGTCCGCCAGGGGGAATCCTCCTGGAAGGAACTCGCGTTCAATGTGCCCATTACCGGGTTGGTACCGACGCCCGCCCTGGCGCGCGGGGGCTGCGCGGTGCAACTAGAAAACGGTGCGGCGCTGGTGTGGCTGGACCAACTCTCGTCAACGCAGACGGTCTTCACCGACTTGGCGCGTCCGCTGGTGACGTTTACCCGGCAGGGGACGGTCGTGGTGGTTTCCAGGGAGGACCGGACCGGGCGGCTGTTCGAGATCGTTCGCGGCGAGGCGCGGGCCGCCGCTGACTTCCACGGGGTCGGCGACCGGCCGGTCGCGCTGCTTGGCACCGATGAGCGCGAAACCTTTGCCATCGTCGACGAATACGGCCCCGTGCACCTTTACGCCGGTTGAGCTTGGCCCGGGCCGCGGTTCCATGTTAGAATGCTTCCTGTGAAATCGACCTGTTACCGGCAAGGCGACGTTTTCCTGATCCCCGTCCGTGCGGTCGCCGAAGGCGCGGAACGCCAACCGCACCGCCACGGTGTTCTGGCTGAGGGCGAGGTCACGGGCCATTCCCACCGCTTCGCCGTGCCCGACGAGGCCGAGGTTTTCCGGGCGGGCGAGAACCTCTA
>CAXTQD010000123.1:5024-13346 GCA_964246175.1 uncultured Chthoniobacterales bacterium
ACGACGCAGAAATCATCCACCAGGAACACGGCACGATCCGGCTGCCGCGCGGACCTTACCAAGTGCGCATCCAACGCGAGTACACTCCCAAGGGCATCCGCAAGGTCGTGGACTGATGAACCGCCCGGGCAAGGCCGCGCCTGACTGGAAGCGGCAGCTTCTGCGCGGGGAACTGCCGGCAGAGGAAGACCTGCGCAGCATGGACCTGTCCGGCGAGGGTGGGTTGACTGCCTTACCGAAAGGACTGCGCGGCTTCAGCCTCAACCTGAGCAACACCGGCATCGCCGAACTGCCCGCCGAACTGCGCATTGAATTTAAGCTCAACCTGACCGACTGCGCCGCGCTGACGAGCCTGCCGCGCGGGTTGAAGACCGGTTCGCTCGTGCTCCGGGGCTGCCACGCCTTGCGGACGCTGCCGGAAGACCTGGAAGTCAGCTTCCTGACCCTGGACGGCTGCGCCAATCTGGAAGGTTGGCCGGAGAGCGCCCGGGTGAGCGTCGGCTCGGTCAGCGCGCGGGACTGCGTGAACCTCGCCGCGCTGCCCGCCACGCTGCAAAGTCTGACCAACCTGGACCTGCGCGGCTGCCGGCGCATCACTAACCTGCCGCCCGGCCTGCGGCTCAGCGGCTGGCTCGACCTGGCCGGCACCGGCATTCAAAGTCTGCCAGAATCCCTGCGCGGCGTGCGGCTGCGCTGGCGCGGAGTGGAGATCAACGCGCAGATCGCCTTCTTCCCGGAAACGCTGACGGTCGCGCAAATCCTGGCCGAGCCCAACGCCGAGGTGCGGCGCGTCATGCTGGAGCGTCACGGAGTGGACAATTTCATGCGCGAGGCCGACGCCCACGTCCTGGACGAGGACACCGACCCGGGCGGACCGCGCCGTCTGCTGCGCGTGCCGATGCCGGGCGACGAGGACCTGGTCTGTGTCTCGCTGCATTGTCCGTCCACGGCACGTCAGTACCTCATCCGCGTCCCTCCGGACATCCGCACCTGCCACGCCGCGGTGGCTTGGACGGCGGGCTACGATGATCCGGACGACTACCATCCGCTGGTGGATAGTTGTGCGGGCATCTTTGTGTTTCCGGGCTGGGGCGCCGCCTGCCGCGTTTCGAGAAGAGGCCTGTCCTTTGCCCGCCGCCCTTCTTTGCATCGGTTCCCGGGTCACGCGTCAACACGCGGCAGGCGGTGCGCCCGGCCTACAACAACCGCGCGAACTCTGCCGTGTACGTGTCGCGCCCCTCGTGCAGGAGGTTGGGCAGCAGGTCGCCGAAGGCGTTGACCTCCGCCACGGCGAACCGGCGGAACCCCGGAGCCACCAGCAGATCAACCGCCACGTAGAGCGAAGCTGGGAACGCCTCCGCCGCGCGCACCGCCACGTCCAGCGCGCCCTGCCAGGCCGTGTCGCCCATCCGCCGCCGCAAGCCGTCGAGGTCACCGCGGCGATTGCCCAGGTGCAGGTTGGTCATCGGCCCGTCGCTCTGACGCATCACGACGTGGGCTGCCCGGTCCCCGATGACTAACACGCGCAGATCAAACCTTTGCCCGTCGAATCCCGCCTTGGGAAACCACCGTTCCGCGATCGCGCGTTGACGGCAAACCGCATCGACCAGTGCCGCGACCTGGCGAGGCTCGCGGTATTGCCGGACGGTCAGGGAGTTGAACAGCCGGCTCTCCGCCATCTCCACCGAACTGAACGCCTGGACGCCGGTCCGGCCGACTTCCAGCGCAACCACCCCCGAGGCCGACGAACTGTGACACGGCTTCAGGAACACGCGCGGACACCCGGCCGCGCGCATGGTCTCCCGCAGGTGCTCGTACGACTCAGGCAGGCCAAGTAACGGGGGGCGCGACACACCCGCCGCCGCGAAAATGTCGTGGCACCGCGCCTTGTCGAACATCGCGGTGATTTCCCATGGAGGGTTCATGGCCCGGCAGCCTGCGGCCTCCGCCAGGCACCATCCCACCCGCAGGAGAGTGACGCGCCAACCGACGTACCATTGGCGCATCGGCAGGATTTCCCCACGGCGAAACGGCAGCGCGTCCACCGCCTCCGTTGGCAGGCACTCATAACCTTCCTCGTTCGGCACGTCCGCCCCGATTCGCAGGAGCGCCTTTTCCACCTCGAAGTTTTCACCCGACGACTCGATGCGCAGCCAGCCGTCCGGGCGCAGTTCACGCGCGAGCGCCGCCGAATCCCGCAAAAACGCCAGCCACGGCACCACCCGCACGCCCGGCCAACCGAGTGACTCGGCCGCGCGCCGGGCGAACTCCACGCGCCGGTTCTCCGGATTCCCCAGGATCACCAGCGGCGGTCGCACGCCGACTTACTCTGAAACGGCGATGTAGCGGTCTTCTTCCTCGCCTTGCTGTTGACCGCTCAAGTCTACCTGCACGCCGCTGCTCTTGAGCCGCGCCATCATGCCCTCGGAGAGATAGTGGTGGTGCAGGTCCACCCTCTTCAGGCCGTAGAAAGCATCGCTGCCGAGCAGGGCCGCCGCGCCCTCGTCGGACAGCGTGCCCAGCGACAGGTCGAGCGTTTCCAGGCGCGCGAGGATCGGCGCGCGGGCGATGGCGGCGGCGATTTCATCCTGAAACTCACTGTCGCGTAGACCCAGGTACTTCAGCTTCGGGAATCGTTTGCCCGACAGCACGGGCTCCAGGTCGCCCAGGGAGATGCTGCCGCCGTAGTTGCCGCTGCCGAGCCAGATCTCCAGGTGCTCCAACCCGGGCAGGTCTTCGACGACGGCTTCCCGCAGCACGCCCACGTCCAGTCCGCCCGACTCGATGACGAGCGACTTCAACTTGGCGTGGTGGATTTCGCCGAGTTCGAGGCCGTTGGTGCCGCGCACACGGAAGTGTTCCAGGTTTGGGTACGCCCGGAAGAGCGGCGACACGTTGGACTGGTTGATCCAGGAGATTTCGCATTCCTCGCTGATGATGTCGCCCAGGAAGATGCCCCGCAGCTCTGGTAGACGGTCACGCACAGCGACGAGCGCCTCCACAACCGGGCCGGAGTCGGCCTGCATGTCATCTCCGCCGAACATGCCCAGGATCAGGGCCGGAGTCTCCCGGCTCTCAGGATGATCGAGGAATTGGCCGAGTAGCTCGGTCAACGGTGCGCCGTCGTATTCCGACGCGATGCGGTACACCTTGTTGCGGTAGTCGGGAGTGCCGCCCTCGGGATCGAAGTTCTCGACCGGGTAGCCGAGCCATTCCGTCGCGTGTTCGCTGAGCATAGAACTTTTGTGTCGGACCGTTTGAAGTGCAGTAGCATTAACACGACGCCATGCTCGATCCAAGGATGATTTCGGTGGTGGCCTGGGACCTGGACAACACGCTCTTCGACCGTGACGCGGCCGTGTTCCGCTTCTTCAAATGGTATCTGGCGCGGCGGGGGCGCGACACGCAGGCGCTGTTGGGCGCGATCATGGCGCTGGATGAGGGCGGCGACGGCGACCGCCTCGCGTTCTGCCGCCAGGTGCACGCGCTGTGTGGTCACAACCCACCTACGGCGGACCGGCTCTGGGAGACCATGCGCCAGAAACTGCCGGAGTTCGTCCAGCCGGAGAAGACCGTCGCCGTTTGTCTCTGCCGGTTGCAGGCACGCTACGGCCTCGCGCTGATTTCCAATGGTGGCGGACCCTTGCAGCGTGCCAAGCTGCACCGCGCCGACGTGGCGCGCTTCTTCCCGCCGGAGCACGTTTTCCTCTCGGGCGAGGTGGGCTTCGACAAACCGGACGGGCGTATCTTCGAGGCGGCGCTGCACGCGCTGGGCAAGCGGCCGGAACAGGTCCTCTACGTGGGCGACCATCCGGCCAACGACGTGGCCGGGGCGGCGGCCGTAGGAATGCGCACCTGCTGGGTGTCGCGCGGGCGGCCCGCTCCGGCCGGGCTACGGGCCGATGCGGTCATCCCCGCGCCTTGGAGACTCCTGCCGCTGCTGCGATGAACCGCCCCGACATGAACGGGCTCGTCGGCACGCACGACGTGGTGTTCCTCACGCTGGACACCCTGCGCTTCGACGTGGCCGACGAGTGCTTCCGCCAGGGCCGGACGCCGAACTTCGCCCGGTGGTTCCCCGGCGGCTGGGAGAAGCGCCACACCGCCGGCAGCTTCACCTACGCCGCGCACCACGCGTTCTTCGCGGGGTTCCTGCCCACGCCCGCCGACGCGCCGGGCGCGCCGCGGTTGTTCGCGGCACGCTTCGCGGGTAGCGAGACGACGGGCGAGGGCACCTGCGTGTTTGACGCGCCGGACATCGTCGCGGGCCTGCGCGGACGCGGCTACCACACCGTCTGCATCGGCGGAGTAGGGTTCTTCAATCAATTGACCCCGCTCGGCAGCGTCCTGCCCTGGTTGTTCGACGAGAGCCACTGGTCGCCGGAACTCGGCGTGACGAACCCGGACTCCGCCCGCGCGCAGTTCTCCCTGGCCGCCCGGAGGCTGGGGGAGTGGCCGCGCGAACAACGTGTCTTCCTGTTCGTCAACGTCAGTGCGATCCACCAACCGAACCGCCACTACCTGGTCGGTGCGTTGGTGGACTCGCTCGCCAGCCACGCCGCGGCGCTGTGCTACGTGGACGGCGAACTTCCTCTCTTACAGTCTGCCCTCGCCCGGCGCGGTCCGGCGTGCGTGATCGTGTGCTCCGACCACGGGACGCTCTACGGTGAGGACGGCTTCACCGGGCACCGGGTGGGCCACCCGGCGGTCTGGACGGTGCCGTACGCCGATGGCATCTTCCCGGCGACATGAGCCTGCGCGAACGCCTCACGCTCCAGCCGTTCCAGGGCTACGCGTACTCCTATCCGCACAAGCTGGCGTACCGTCCGCTCGCTCCGGCGCTGCCGCTCGCCCCGCTCTGGGCCAGGGAAGACCGCGACGCGCTCTTCCTGTACGTGCACATTCCGTTCTGCGAAATGCGTTGCGGGTTCTGCAACCTGTTCACCACGGCCAACCCGCAGGCGGGCACCGTCGACGCGTACCTGGCCGCGCTGGAACGCCAGATGCAGGTCATGGGTCCAATGCTCGCGCCTGCGCGGTTCGCCCGGACGGCCTTCGGCGGGGGCACGCCGACGTTTCTTTCCGAAGGGGAGATCGAGCGGCTATTTGCGGGGATCGACAAACACCTGGGCGGCATCGCGCCGGGTGCGCCGGTGTCTTTCGAGATGTCGCCTGCGACCGTGTCGGCCGAAAAACTGCGGCTGTTGGTGTCCTTGGGAGTGACCCGCGCGAGCATCGGCGTGCAAAGTTTCTTGCTGGAGGAAACCAAGGCGCTCGGCCGCCCGCAAAACCCGGCCGAAGTCTCCGCGGCCCTGACCCTCATGCGGGAAGCCGGATTCCAGGTGTTGAACCTCGACCTGATCTACGGCGCGCAGAACCAGACGGTCGCCTCCTGGGAACATTCCCTTCGCGAGGCGATGCGCTGGACGCCCGAGGAAATCTACCTCTACCCGCTCTACGTGCGTCCGCTCACCGGGCTGGAAAAGCTGCGCCGCGAACCGTCCGACGGCCGGTTGGAGTTCTACCGCCGCGGGCGTGACTTCCTGCTCGCCCGCGGCTACCGGCAGCTTTCGATGCGCCTTTTCCGCCGCGTCGACGTGTTGGCTGACCCCACCGACGGCGGCCCGGTGTATTGCTGTCAGGAAGACGGCATGGTGGGCCTCGGGGCCGGCGCGCGTTCGTACACGCGGGACGTGCATTACAGCAGCGAGTACGCCGTGGGCCGGGCGGGCGTGCGCGAGATCATCGCGGACTTCGTCGCGCAACCCGACGCGCGGTTCGGCATGGCGGACTACGGCTGCACGCTGACGCCGGAAGAGCAGCGGCGGCGCTACATCATCAAGTCGCTGCTGCGCAGCAGCGGCTTGTCGCTGGCGGCGTACCACGCGGAGTTTGGTGGGGAAGCGTTGACGGATTTCCCCGAACTTGTTGAATTGCCTGAACATGGGTTGGGTGAGCACGTGGACGACGCCTTCGTGCTCACCGCCGCCGGTCTGGAACGTTCCGACACCATTGGTCCCGCGCTCTTCTCCCGCGACACCCAACGCCGCATGGAAGAGTTCGACCTCACATGAAAACGTGGTCCATCCTCTACCGCGGGCCGCTTTCCAGTTGCAACTATGGTTGCGACTATTGTCCCTTCGCCAAGACGACGAACACGCGCGCCGAACTGCGCAACGACGAGCAAAAACTCGTGCGTTTCGTGCGCTGGGTGCAGGGCCGGCCGGAGGGCATCGGCGTTTTGTTTACCCCATGGGGCGAGGCGCTTTTTCACCGCGCGTACCAGGAGGCCATCACCCGCTTGAGCCACCTGCCCAACGTACGCCGGGTGTCGATCCAGACAAATCTCTCCGCCCGGCTGGACTGGCTGGCGGCTTGCACGCCGGGCAAGGTCGCGTTGTGGACCACGTTCCATCCGAGCCAGACGCCCCGCGCAAAATTCGTCGCGCAATGTGCCGAACTGGACCGCCTGGGGATCGCACACAGCGTCGGCGTAGTAGGAATGAAGGACGCCGTCGCCGATATCGAGGCGCTCCGGTCGGAATTGAATCCAACGACCTACCTTTGGGTGAATGCCTACAAGCGGCAGGCCGACTATTATTCGACGGATGATCTCGTGCGGCTGGAAGCGGTGGACCCATTTTTCCCGCTGAACAATCGCTATCACCCTAGCCTGGGTAATAGCTGCCGTGCGGGGGCGAGCGTGTTCTCCGTGGACGGTGAGGGCACGATGCGGCGCTGCCACTTCATCCGCTCGCCCATTGGCAACATCTACGAGCCGGGTTTTGAGTTGGGCCTGCGAGAGCGTCCTTGCACCAAAGAGGTTTGCGGCTGCCACATCGGCTACGTGCATCTTGATCGGCTCGATCTCTACGGGACCTTCGGCGAAGGGGTGCTGGAACGCATTCCTATCCGCGCGTTCTAACGTTGCAGAAAATGCGCTTGACGCTCTCCGGCCTTGGTGGTTAGCCTTTGTCTAGCTTCCAACCTGCGACCATGCGCGCGCTCCTTCAGACACATCAGATCGTTGCCCGGCAGACTGCTGCCAGGGCACAGGAGCAACGCGCCGCAGGCGGAACCCTCCGGTAGAGCGTAGAAGAACGACTTCCTTCCCTCACCGGAACACCACAAGCGGCGAAGGCGCGAGCGGCGCGCTTGGTTTGCCACCTGTCAGCCCTGGGTCACTAGAACCCAGGGCTTTTTTGTTGGCATCAACCCGTCCTCTCGCTCGAACCGCTTTCAACAACCCAAGCAGACAAAGAACAAACCATGAACACAAACCTATCCACTCTCAACCCCACCCTCCAAAACGTCAGTCCCGGCCAAGTGCAGCTTGGTGGTCAGTAACCATTCTATGCCGGTGATGGACGGACCGACCTTCGTGCAAAATCTGCGGGAACGTTCGGCCGAACTGCCGATCCTGATGGTCTCGGACAGCCCGGAAGCTCGTCAGGAAGGGGCCGCGGCAGGCATCGACCGCTTCCTCGACAAAACCGAAATCACGGCGCGGCTGGTGCCGACCGTCAAAGTTCTACTGCTGGCGGCCGACCTGAAACGGCGTGCCGCCGGGCGGGTGTTGCTGGCTCGTTAGCCGATCTCGGTGCCGGGCAGGTTCACGTCGAAGGTGTTGAGCAGGCCGCCGATCAACGCATAGCAGCCCACCAGGTACGCGATCTCGGCCACGCCCTGCACCCCGAAGGCTGTCGCCGCGGCTTGGTAGGTGGTGTTGGGCACTTGGTGACCGCGGTGCAACACGGCGGCCACGTCGTAGCCGAGCGCTTCCTCCTCGCTCAGGTCGGCGGGCCGCTCCCCGGCGGCAAGCGTGCGGATTTTGGCGGCGGAAAGGCCCGCCTTCGTAGACAGGGCTTCGTGGGAATAAAGCTCGTACAGTGAGCCGTAGCGCGCGCCCGTGGACAGGATCACGACCTCGCGCACCGGCTTGGGCAGCGTCGAGCCGCCCGCCAGCGCCAGGAACAGGTCCCAGGCCGGGGTGCCGAGCTTCGGGAAGTGCAGGAGCGCGTTGAAGGGGCCGATGAGCGCGCCGTCTGGCCGCCGAGTGACAAAGCCTTGCAGGTGCTCTCCGATGCCGGTGCGCAGTTTGCCGAGGAGTTCCTGCTGCTCGGCGGGCACCTGGTCGGGCGGGATGTTCGGCAGGCGCATGGTGCTCTGGGGAGCAAGGGGTGTGTCTGCTGCTGCCGCCGTGCTGACGCCCGCCAAGCCCACGGCGCCGGCGAGTCGGAGGAAGCCGCGGCGGTCAAGGTCTGTCGGTGGATGGTCGGGAGGATTCATCGGGGTGGGGCAAGGCGCTGCGTGGTTCTTCCT
>CAXTQD010000124.1:0-13306 GCA_964246175.1 uncultured Chthoniobacterales bacterium
TCCGACGACGGCCACGCCGGCGAGCACGAACAGGCCGACGCGGAGTTCGAGGAGACTGGTTTCGGAGGAAGCCATGGAAAGCCAGAGTCCACCCTCCGCCCCCTGCCTTCAACCTTCCTCTTGGCGGCTGCGGCCGGCGATAAAGTCCTGGATGTCCGGGTCGGCGGCGGCCTGGAGTTCGACGGCGGTGCCCTCGAACCCGATGCGTCCGTCCTTGAGGTAGGCAATGCGGTCGGCCACGTCGAAGGCGCTCTTCATGTCGTGGGTGACGACCACCGCCGTCGCCGCGAAGCGCGCCTGCAAGCGGCGGATGAGCCGGTTGATGCTGTCGCTGACCACGGGGTCCAGCCCGGCGGTAGGTTCGTCGTAGAGCAGGCAGCGCGGCCGGGTGATGACGGCGCGCGCCAAGGCCACGCGCTTGCGCATGCCGCCGCTCAGGTCGACGGGCATCTTGTCCTGCTGGCCGTCGAGGTTGACCACATCGAGCGCCTCGCGCACGGCCACGGCCACCTTGGCCGGGTCGCGCTCGCCGCCCTCCCGCAAGGGGAAGGCAACGTTGTCCGCGACCGTCATGGAGTCGAAGAGCGCCCCGTGCTGGAAGAGGATGCCCACCTTGCGGCGCAGGGGAGCGAGGCGGCGTTCGGAGAGTCCAACGATGTTCTCGCCCTCGACGACGATCTCGCCCGCGTCCGGTTGGAGCAGGCCGATGAGGTGCCGCAGGAGCACGCTCTTGCCTCCACCCGACCGCCCGATGATCACCAGCGTCTGCCCGGCGGCGACCTCCAGATCGACGCCGCGCAGCACCTCGTGCCCGCCGAGGCGCTTGGTCAGGCCGCGCACGCAGAGAAAAGGTTGGAAGGAGGGCAAGCCTGCACGAGAAGGCGGCACCACAACAGAGGCACCAGGCGCAGAGATAGCATTCATTCTCCGGCTATCTCGCGCTTGGTTTCCTGCGGTAGCCAGTTCCAGACAACGTTGTAATAAAGTTCCTTGGACTCGGGATAATTCCTTGCTGCAAAAGCGGTCACATACTTTGTGTCCTCGTAGTTCAACGGCTGATGCAAGAGTTCGTTAAACTCCTCAAGCAGCCGAAAAACTCTCTTCGCTTCCTCCAGTTCGATCTCGATCTTCATCGTCTGGTTTCAAACTCCCCCCGGGAAAAAGATGTTCAGGAACATCGTCAGAAAGAAGTTCGACACCAGGATCGCCAGAGAGCCGACGACGACCGCCTCCGTCGTCGCGCGGCCGACGCCCACCGCGCCGTTCTCGGCCCGCAGCCCCTCGTGGCAACTCACGAACACGATCAACAGCCCGAACACCACGCCCTTGAACAGCCCCATGCCCACGTCGCGCGCGTGCATGAACTTGACCGTGTTCTCGATATAGTACGGCCCCTGGATGTCGAGCACGCGCACGCCGACGAAGTACCCCGCCGCGACCCCGAAGAAGATGCATTCCCCCGCCAGCAGCGGCACGGAGGCGAGCATCGCCAGTGCCCGCGGCACCACGAGGTAATCGGTCGGGTACACCGCCAGCGCGCGCAGGGCGTCGATCTGCTCGGTGACCTTCATCGTGCCGATCTCCGCCGACATCGCCGCGCCCACGCGCCCGGCGAGCATCAACCCCGTGAGCACCGGCCCCAACTCCCGGCACATCGACACGCTGACCACCGCCCCGACGGCCGACTCCATGCCGAGGATGTGGAGCTGGAAGAACATCTGCGCCGCGAACACCGCCCCCGTGAACGCCCCCGTGACGATCACCACCGGCTGCGAACGCGCGCCGAGTTCGTATACCTGCCGCAGCACGAGTCGCCAGCGCAACGGCGCGACGAAGAGCGCCTTGCCCGTGTCGAGCGCGAGCAGCGTCACCCCGCCGGCGTAGCGCAGCCCATCCAACGCGGCGCGGCCGACAGATGCGAGCAGCCGGCGCACGCGTTCAGACCCGCAGACGCTGGGTCTTGCTCTTGGGCCGCATCTCGGCCGACACCGCTCCCACGAATCGCGCCCGCAGCCCCAAGCGCGAGAACACCTCGCGGATTTCGCCCGTGGTCATGCTCGGCGGCTCGTCCAACTCCATGTAGACGATGTCGTGGTTGCTATCGACCTTGTAACGCAGCCCGGGCACGGTCTCCAAGGAATGGTCGAGCTGCATGATTTTGTCGAGATCGCGCACCCCGGCGGCGTAGACTTCCAGTTCGATCATAGGGGAGAAGGGAGGGAATCAGACCCTAGCGCCGCCGCGTCGGCATGGGAAGCAAAAAAGCGTGCCGAAGCCGTTCCTTCAGGCCGACGGCACGTCGCATGCGGATCGTGCCGTGATCCACCCCGCCACCTACTTCAACTTGCTCACCGTGTCCTCGATCTTGGCCTTGTTAGTGTTGTAGAATTCGACGTTGGCCTTAGCGACCGCCGGGTCGGTGGTGCCATCCGTCATGCCCGTCGAGGCCAGACCGAGGCTGACGACCATCGCGAAGTAGTCGTCGGCCGTCATGCCCGCGCTCTTGAACGCCGCCGCGGCCTTGGGGTACTTGGCCTTGACGGCGTCGTTGATGCTGCTGCCACTCATCATCGCGGTCGAGACCGTTTCGTCCTTGCCGATGTCCTCCAGCGCGCTCTGGACGGTGGGGTCGCTGTTCACGGTCTCGATGAACTTGGTCAGCTTGTTGACGTTGTCCATCGTCAAAGGAACGACCTTCATCTGCGCCTGCGCGAGCGAAGCGAAGGCCAGCAGGGCGCAGCCGAGGACGAGAACGGTGGAGAGGAGGCGAGGAAGTTTCATGTAGGCGGGCACTTCACCACGGAAAGTCCGGGCTGTACAGACCCATCCGGACAAATCGTTTGCGGCGGCCGTCAGTCGCTGGCGCGCCGGTTTGGGTTGTCCTTCCAGACGAACCGGCTGCCGCCGTCCGGGTCAGGCAGGAGTTTCTCTCCAGGCGCGTGGATGATGACGGTCTCGACCGCACCGTCCCAGTCAAGTTCCGGCGCGAGGTTGCCCCAGCCGCCGCTGCGCCAGCCAATTCCCTCCGCCACCGCATCCTCGTAGGCCATCAGGTGCTTGCTCGCCGGGAGGCCACCGGCGCTGGGGTGGTGATATTTGCAGCCCCATCGCTCAGTGTGCGGATACTGTTTGCGCCACTCCTCGCCGGTGTTGCCGGTGGAAAGCCCATGCGCGTCGTGGAAGCGCCGCGTACTCACCTCGATCCGCACGACCTTGCGGTCCCGCAGCGACACGGTGACAAAGTCACAGAAGTATTCCGCTCCGTCTTCCTTGCCCGGCACCGGCCGCGGCGTGGTCCAATCGGTCCCCGTGACTCCCTTGGGCACCGGCACATCGCCTTCTTTGTCCTTCGTTCCATAATAAAACGCGTGCCGGTCGGTTTCCTCGAAGTCGTTTTGCATCGACGGCGAGCCCAGGAGGCGGAACACCTCGCTCTGCTCCATGCCGGGCGCGATTTTGCCAACGCTCTTGCCGGGGACGATCAGCCACGGGTCATCCACCGCGCCGACGCTGCCCGCCACCGCCAGCCAGACCACCAGGAGGAACGTTCTCATTCGCGCAAGGATCGCAGTGCGGCCGGGGAGCGGTTTTCACGTTTTCCCCTTTGAGTTTTGCGCCGACTTGGCGTTTAGGGTGTACGAACTTTTCCCTACCCCGCGCGCCGTGCCCAAGAATCCCGACCTCAAGAAAATCCTCCTCCTCGGCAGCGGCCCCATCGTCATCGGCCAGGGCTGCGAGTTCGACTACAGCGGCGTGCAGGCGTGCAAGGCGCTGGCGGAGGAAGGCTACACCGTCGTCCTGCTCAACTCGAACCCGGCCACGATCATGACCGACCCGGAGTTTGCGGCGCGCACCTACATCGAGCCGATCACGACCGAGATCATCGAAAAGATCATCGTCGCCGAAAAGCCCGACGCCATCCTGCCCACCCTCGGCGGCCAGACGGCACTCAACGCCGCGATGGACCTCCACCACCAAGGCATCCTGATCAAATACGGCGTCAAGCTCATCGGGGCCAACGCCGAAGCCATCGCCAAGGGCGAGGACCGGCAGCTTTTCAAGGACGCGATGCTCAAGATCGGCCTGGACGTGGCGCGCTCGGGCGTCGCGCACGACCTCGACCAGGCGCGTGAGATCGCGCGGCTGGCCGGTTCCTTCCCGCTCATCATCCGGCCGGCGTTCACGCTCGGGGGCCAAGGCGGCGGCATCGCGTACAACAAGGAAGAGTTCGACAGCATCGTCACGCGCGGGCTGGACCTGTCGCCCGTCAAGGAAGTGCTCATCGAGGAGTCGCTCCTGGGCTGGAAGGAGTTCGAGATGGAAGTCATGCGCGACCGGGCCGACAACTGCGTGCTGGTCTGCTCCATCGAGAACCTCGACCCGATGGGCGTGCACACGGGCGACTCCATCACGGTCGCGCCGACGCAGACCCTGAGCGACCGGGAGTTCCAGCTCATGCGCGACGCCTCGTTCGCGGTGATCCGCGAGATCGGCGTGGAGACGGGTGGGTCGAACATCCAGTTCGCCGTCCACCCGCAGAACGGGCGGATGATCGTCATCGAGATGAACCCGCGCGTGTCG
This sequence comes from uncultured Chthoniobacterales bacterium, assembly GCA_964246175.1. Taxonomy (GTDB): domain Bacteria; phylum Verrucomicrobiota; class Verrucomicrobiia; order Chthoniobacterales; family SZAS-18; genus CAHJWO01. The sequence continues at coordinate 4,582 of CAXTQD010000124.1, forward strand.
CGCTCCTCGGCGCTGGCGTCGAAGGCCACCGGCTTCCCCATCGCCAAGATCGCCGCCAAGTTAGCCGTCGGCTACACCTTGGACGAACTCAAGAACGACATCACCCGCGAGACCCCCGCCAGCTTCGAGCCGACCATCGACTACTGCGTGGTGAAGGTGCCGCGCTTCACGTTCGAGAAGTTCCCATCGGCCGACCCTGTGCTGACCACGCAGATGAAGAGCGTCGGCGAGGCCATGAGCATCGGGCGCACGTTCAAGGAGGCGCTGCAAAAGGCCCTGCGCTCGCTGGAAACCGGCCGCTTCGGCCTCGGCGGCGACGGCAAGGACCAGTACCCCGTCTTGCCCAACGGTTCGTGGGACCGCGAGACGATCCAGCGCAAGCTCAGCGTGCCCAACGCGGAACGCATCTTTTCCCTGCGCCACGCGATGATGGCCGGCTTCGGCGTGGACGAAATCCACGCGCTCACGGGCATCGACCCGTGGTTTTTGCACAACATCCGTCAACTGGTGGACGAGGAAATCCGCTACCGCGACCATCCCGAAGACATCCCGTTGCGCCGGGCAAAGAAGCTCGGCTTCTCCGACCGCCAGATCGCGCAACTCACCGGCGGCTTGGTCACAGAGTCTGAACTCCGCGACCAGCGTAAGACTCAAAATCTTGTCCCCACCTACCGGCTCGTGGATACCTGCGCGGCAGAGTTCGAGGCGTACACGCCTTATTATTATTCGACGTACGGCGACGAGGACGAGACGCGGCCCGGCGACAAGCGCAAGGTGATGATCCTCGGCGGCGGTCCCAACCGCATCGGCCAGGGCATCGAGTTCGACTACTGTTGCGTCCACGCCGCCTTCGCGCTGAAGGAGGAAGGTTTCGAGACGGTCATGGTCAACTCGAACCCGGAGACCGTTTCGACCGACTACGACACGAGTGACAAGCTGTACTTCGAGCCGCTGACGCTGGAAGACGTGCTCAACATCTACGAGCGCGAAGGGTGTTGGGGCGTCATCGTGCAGTTCGGCGGCCAGACGCCGCTGAACCTCGCCGCGGCCTTGCAGAAAAACGGCGTCAACGTCATCGGCACCTCGCCGGCGAGCATCGAGCAGGCGGAGGATCGGAAGCATTTCGCCGCGATGTTGGACAAGCTCGGCCTCAAGCAGACGCCCAACGGCACGGCCGTCAACGCCGACGAGGCCGCCGACATTGCCAAGAACATCGGTTATCCCGTGCTCGTGCGGCCCTCGTTCGTGTTGGGTGGTCGCGCGATGGAGATCGTCTACGCGGAGGATGATTTGCGCCGCTACATGCGCAACGCCATCGCCGTCAGCCCCGAGCGGCCCATCCTCGTGGACCGCTTTCTGGAAGACGCGACCGAGGTGGACGTGGACTGCCTCTCCGACGGCGAGACCATCGTGCTCGGCGCGATCATGGAACACATCGAACAGGCCGGCATCCATTCCGGGGACAGCGCGTGCGTGATCCCGCCGTTCTCGTTGTCGGAAGCCGTGCAGAACACGATCCGCGAGGCGACCCGCGCGCTCGCACGCGAACTGAAGGTCAGCGGCCTGATGAACGTGCAGTTCGCCGTGAAGGACGAGACCGTCTACGTGCTGGAGGTCAACCCGCGCGCCTCGCGCACGACGCCCTTCGTCTCCAAGGCCATCGGCGTGCCCCTGGCCAAGCTGGCAGCGAAGGTCATGGCCGGGCGCAAGCTGGCCGACCTCGGGTTCACGCAGGAAGTTCGCCCGACGCACTTCTCGGTCAAGGAGGCGGTGTTCCCCTTCAACCGCTTCCCCGGGGTGGACATCACGCTCGGGCCGGAGATGAAGTCCACGGGCGAGGTGATGGGCATCGACGCCGACCTGGGCCTGGCGTACGCCAAGAGCCAGATGGCCGCGGGCGGACCGCTGCCGGCGGGCGGCAATTTGTTCATCAGCGTCAAGGACGCCGACAAGGCGCAGGCGGTCGAGTTGGCGAAGGAGTACATCGCGCTTGGCTTCCAGCTCCACGCGACGAGCGGCACCTACGCGGCGCTGGCGGCGGCGGGTGTGCCGGCGAAGAAACTCTTCAAGCTCGCCGAGGGCCGCCCCAACGTGCTGGACATGATCAAGAACGGCGAACTCGCCTTCATCATCAACACCCCCAGCGGCAAGACCCCACGTCAGGACGAGGTCAAAATCCGTGGGGCCGCGGTGACCTACCGCATCCCGATCATGACGACGCTCAGCGCCGCCGCGGCAAGCGTCAACGGCATCCGCTCGCTCCAGACCAAAGGTCTAGGCGTCAAGCCACTGCAGGAATACCACGCCGCTAAACCGTGAGCAGCCTCGCCCAGCCTGTGCCGCCTCGGTAAACTGCCGCCATGACTTGGGACGAAGTGCTCGCCGACCCTTGCTTGCAGGATCTACCTTACAAGATCGAACTTAACCAGTGGGGACAGATTGTCATGAGCCCGGCCAGAAACCGCCATGGTAAATTCCAGACCCGGATTGCCTACCTACTTCAGACGCAGAAACCAGACGGCATTGTTGTCACCGAATGCGCCATCCAGACCACCGAGAATGTCAAGGTGCCCGACGTGGCTTGGACCTCCTTTGTCCGTTACGACGCCGCCACCGAGCCGGACGAACTCTACACCGACACCGCCCCGGAGATCTGCGTGGAGATTGTCTCGCCCAGCAACACGCTAGAAGAACAGATGCGCAAGGGCGGTTTGTATCTCCAGGCGGGCGCAAAGGAATCCTGGCTCTGCAACGAACTCGGCGATGTGCGCTTCTTCGATAGCTCGGGTTTGATAGAATGTTCCCTCCTCTGCCCAGAGTTTCCGGCAAAGATCGAGTTCCGGCGGTAATCGTGGTTATACCGCCACCCATAAAACAGCGTCTCTTGCTCGTAGCTGCGCAAGTTTCACCGCCTGAGATTTTCGAGCGTCGGGAGAATAGGACGAATTTCAGTTCCCCTGGGATTTTCAGGATTGTTCAAAAGCCGCCAGGCGCGGTCAGTGAGACGGCCTTGTTTGGCGAACGGCACTTCAAATCGCCAAAAACTATCTGGAAGGATTTTCTCAGTTGTGATTGCAATGACGGAGCTTGCCAGCGTTCCGATCTTGCTACCCTTCTCGTAAATCAATTCAAGTGCTCGCCGTCGGAGTTGACAGTCCTCTGAATGCAATCTGTTTGGGTCTTTGATCATCAAATAGATGTAGGCGAAGCAAGCAGACAAAATCAGCAAAGACCCGACGCCGATTGCGGCGAGTTGTGCAGGCCCTGACAAAAAGTGACTCGCCGTAAACACGGCAGGCGTAGTAATGCCACACAGCCAGGAAAGAGGATTTAGAGCGCCACGAACTTGCAGGCGCACAGCGGCGGCGGGCGCGGACCGAGTCAGCTTCTCGATGATCTCCGGCTCAGGCGTTTGATCTTGTTGGAATTACCACGCGTCAAGGCACGAAATGTACGCCTCCACAACCGTTGGCATGGTGGCCAGCCGGATCACTGGCCGCAAACCTATCCCATTGCGTTGATCCACTCGGCCAATCATAGCGGTCCCGCCACCACCGGGCCGCTGGCCACCAGCACACTCTGCATCCCGGCGTTTGTGGCGGCTTGCACTCCCAGCGGTGTGTCCTCGAAGACCAGACAGCGCGTCGGCTCCACGCCCATGCGCCGGGCGGCTTCGAGGTAGGTGTCGGGCGCGGGCTTGGGATGCAGCACGTCCTCGTACGTCACCACGGCCGCGAAGTGCTCATGGATGCCCAGCGCCTGGAGCGTTGCCGTGACCAGCGGCTTCAACCCGCCCGAGCCGACGGCCACCGGGTACTTGCCCAGTACGCTGTGCATAAACTCGACCACCGGCACAATCGGCTTGGTCTGTGGGATCAGTCGCTCGAAGAGCGCCTCCTTGTAAGCGGCGGTCTCCGCGATAGGCATCGACCAGCCGAAGCGTTTGTTGAGAAAATCGACCACTCCCGGCGCGGGCACCCCGCCCAACGAGTAAAAGAGTTGCTCGGGGAAATCGTGGCCCTGTTCGCGCACCGCCTGCAACCACGCCTGGTAGTGCAACGGCATCGTGTCCGCCAGCGTGCCGTCGCAGTCAAAAATGTAGGCGGCGAACTCGCCCGGTGGGATGTCCAGCTTGATCATCGGGCGCCAATGTAGCGCGCCCTGCGCCCGGTTGCGAGTCCCGAAACAGCGGCCAAGCGCGTGCGCGAACGCGTTTTCCGTTTGACGAACCGGGCGTTCCGCCGCACGCTGCCCGCCCTTCCGAGAAGTTTTTATGCGCCACACGCTCTCCGTCCTGGTCGAGAACAAGTTCGGCGTGCTCGCGCGGATCGCCGGCATGTTCAGCGGGCGCGGGTTCAACATCGACACCCTCAACACCGGGCCGACGCTGGACCCGCACACCTCGCACATGACCCTCGTCGTCCACGGCGACGACGCCGTGCTCGAACAGGTCACCAAGCAGCTCAACAAGCTCGTCGACGTGATCTCCATCCAGGACTTCCGCGACGGGGAGTTCGTGGACCGCGAACTGGTCCTCATGCGCGTGAAGGTCGAGAGCGCCACTCGCTCGGAGGTCATGCAAATCTGCGACATCTTCCGCGCCAAGATCGTGGACGTGCAGCACACGAATTTCCTGATCGAGGTCAGCGGCAACGAGAGCAAGATCAACAAGTTCATCCGCCTGATGCAGGGCTTCGGCATCAGCGACCTCAAGCGCACAGGCAAGGTCGCCATGTCGCGCCAGCAGGAGTAGTCCACCACCCGCTTTCTTTCTATTCTCATGCCAGCCAAAGTCTACACCGACAAAGACGCCGACCTCGCCCTCCTTGCTGACAAGACCTGCGCGGTCATCGGCTTCGGCTCCCAGGGCCACGCCCACGCGCTCAACCTCAAGGACAGCGGCGTGAAGGTCATCGTCGGCCTTTATCCCGGCAGCCCGTCGCGCGCCGTCGCGCAGGAAAAAGGCTTGAAAGTGTACGATACCGCCGAGGCCGTGCAGAAGGCAGACATTGTCTTCTTCGCCGTGCCGGACCTCAAGATCGCCGACGTGTACGAGGCCGACGTGGCCCCGCACCTGACGAAGGGCAAGGCGCTCCTTTTCAGCCACGGCTTCGCGATCCACTTCAAGACCGTGGTGCCGCCCGCGAACGTGGATATCATCATGGTCGCGCCCAAAGGGCCGGGGCACATCGTGCGCCGCCAGTACACGGAGGGCAAGGGGGTGCCGGCGCTCATCGCCGTCTACCAGAATCCTAGCAAGAAGGCCAAGAAACTCGCGCTCGCCTGGGCCAAGGGCATCGGCGGAACACGGGGCGGTGTGATCGAGACGACCTTCAAGGAGGAGACGGAAACCGACCTCTTCGGCGAACAGGCCGTGCTCTGCGGCGGGTTGACGGCGTTGGTCAAGGCTGGCTACGAGACGCTGGTGGAAGCGGGCTACCAGCCGGAGATGGCGTACTTCGAATGTCTCCACGAGACGAAGCTCATCGTGGACCTGATGTTCGAGGCCGGCATCGCCGGGATGCGTTTTTCCATCTCCGAGACGGCCAAGTACGGCGACGTGGTCACGGGCCCGCGCATCATCAACGCGTCGGTCAAAAAGGAGATGGGCAAAGTCCTCAAGGAGATCCAGAACGGCAAGTTCGCCAAGAACTGGATCAACGAGTACAAGACCGGCCGCAAGAACTATACCCGGCTCCTCAAGGAAGGCACGGAGCATCCCATCGAGAAGGTCGGTGCCAAGCTGCGCGGCCTGATGCCTTGGATCGAGAAGAAGAACGTCAAGGGTCCGCAGGCCGCTTATTGAGCCGCGCGACGGTGGCGACGGAGCCGCCGTCGCGGTGTCTGCTGCGTAGACGTTGCAGGCGGCGGGGCGCTAGAGCGCCGTTGTGACGTGCCCTGCGGGCACGTTGCCGGAAAAAATCTTTGCCACCATCGCCGCCAGGCGGCACCGCAACCCGCAACGTGGCTGCCGGCCACACCTCAACGGCAGCCTACGGTACGACCTTGTCGCTGGTGTCAGGCTTTTTGTGGGGCTTGTCGCCGAGCCAAGTCACGACCTGTTGGTATTCGGACACACAGTTGTCCACGTAGTTGACCGTCCCGTTCTCGAACAACACGACGAACAGGAAGGTGAACACCACCGTCATCAGGACCCAGAAGAGTTTGGAAAGCATACGGGCGCGGGAGGCATGGTAAGAGCCTCCGCTTCACGTTTCAAGAAGCAACTGCCGCGCCACGCACTGCCCGCCGCCTCACGCCTTTAGCTCAGGCACCTCGATCCAGGCGCGCCTGGCCCAGCTTTCCAGGCCTTTCTCAGTTAACTGCACGCCCTTGGCACCTTCCAGCAGGCTGTACCGCCACGCCTCGTCTTTGACGACGTGGCGCAGGAACATCTCCCACCGCACCTTGAAGGCGTTGTCGAAGACCTGCTGCGCCGGCACGCGCGACCAGTTGTCGTAGAAGTTGATCGGGCTGTCGATGTCGGGATTCCACACGGGCCGCGGCGTCGCGCCGTGGTCCGTCCACCTGGAGGGTGAGCAGGTCGTCGCGGCGCACACGCACGGTCCACGAGGAATTGAACTGCGCGACCACGCCGCCTTCGAGTTCAAACGTCGCGTAGGCCGCGTCGTCGGCAGTGCATTTGTAAGGCTTGCCGGCCTCGTCGAGACGTTCGTCGATGTGCGTCGCGCCGTAGCAAGACACCGCCTTGACCTTGCCGAAGAGGTTGTCGAGCACGTAGCGCCAGTGGCAGAGCATGTCCACGATGATGCCGCCGCCGTCTTCCTTGCGGTCGTTCCAGCTCGGGCGCTGCGGGGTGATGCCGTCCGTGCCCGTGAACACCCAGTAGCCGAACTCCCCACGCACGCTGAGAATTTTGCCGAAGAAGCCCATCTTGATGAGCTGTTGGAGCTTCATCAAGAAGTCGCACGTTGCGCGTGCGGCTACGCTGTACTTCGCCGTGGCGCGGGCGTGGGCAAGGAGGCGACCGAGGAGCGAGATTTTTGTGTCGCGCTCCCCCCATCAAAACGTGCCCAAGCTGGTGCGAAACCGCCAACGCTCGGCACGACCGGATCGTGTCCGCGAAAAGCGAGTGCGGCCCGTTGAACGAGTAGATAAACCCACCATCAGCAATCTCCGTCCACCGGTCGGCCTGCACCGCGCCGGTGAGCTTGAGGGCGAGTTCGTAGTCGTCGCGCCCGCGCCCGCTAGCTTGCCTACATCGGAGGGTTGGCCCCAGCGGTTGATGGGCGTCAGGCCATCGGCGAAAAGCTTGTCGTACTTTTCCTTCACCGCGCCGGTCATATCGGTGGCGATCACGCCAGGCTGGATCTCGAACAGGTCCAATCGGCCGAACTCCCCTTCCACGAAACTGATCATCCGCTCGCGGTCCTCGGCTTTGGAGATGTCACCCTGGATGATCTCGACGCGCCGGTCTTTATCTATCTCGCAGCAGGTGGCCTGGCAGGCGCGCGATGAGGTCGACCTTCGGCAGGTGGCGGTTGAGGTGCAGACGGTGAACCCGCAACCCGCGCAGGCGGATGCCCTGGTCGCGCGAATAGATCGGCCGAACGTCGAGCGGGAGCGCGGGCACGCTTCCATCCTGCAAAGGGGTGCGGCAAAAGGCAAAAGGAGAGTTGCGGTGCTGGGTGAGCGTTCCTAACTTCCGTCCGCGATGCAAGTCCCGTTGTTAGACCTCAAACGCCAGTACGCCACGCTCCGCGAACCGATGGAGACGGCGGTGCGCGAAGTCATGGAGAGTCAGGGGTTTATCCTCGGGCCGGTCGTCGAGCGGTTCGAGGAAGCCGTGCGGGCGTTTTGCGGGGCGGGGTGCGCCGTTGGGATGAGCAGCGGCACGGATGCGCAGATGGCCGTGTTGATGGCACTGGGCATCGGGCCGGGCGACGCGGTGGTGACGACGCCGTACACGTTCTTCGCCACGGCAGGCTGCGTGTCACGCGTGGGCGCGCGGCCGGTGTTCGTGGACATCGACCCGGCGACGTTCAACCTCGCGCCCGCCGCGCTGGCGCACTACCTGGAGAACGTTGCCCGCCGCGACGGGGACGGCACCCTGCGCGCGCCCACCGGCGAACGCCTGCGCGCCATCGTTCCGGTTCACCTCTTCGGTCTGTGCGCGGACCTGGAGTCTATCCTGCGCCTCGGCCGCGAACACGGTCTGCCCGTCCTCGAAGACGCCTCGCAGGCTATCGGCGCGGAGTGTCCGTTGGCCGATGGAAGTGTTGTGCAAGCGGGCGCGGCTGGAGAGATGGGTTGGTACAGTTTTTTCCCGTCGAAGAACCTCGGGGCGTTCGGCGACGGCGGACTGGCGACGGCGTGCGACCCCGCGTGGCTGCCCACCCTGCGCGCCACCCGCATGCACGGCATGACGCAGCAATACTTCCACGACTTCGTCGGCGGCAACTTCCGCCTCGACGCGCTCCAGGCCGCCGTGCTCTCGGTCAAGCTGCCGCACCTGCCCGCCTGGTCGGCCGCGCGGCGCGAACGGGCGGCGCTCTACCGCGAACTCTTCACCCGCGCAGGGCTTCTGGAACGCGTCACCCTCCCCACCGAGCCGTACGCCGGCCGCGTCCCGAACCACCACATCTATCACCAGTACGTCGTCCGCGTACCCGCCGCCGACCGTGACCGCCTGCGCGCCCATCTCACCGCCCGCGGGGTCGGCAACGCGATCGGCAGCTTCTTCATCGAGCTGGCGAAGCAGGAC
>CAXTQD010000125.1:0-13047 GCA_964246175.1 uncultured Chthoniobacterales bacterium
CCACCTGGCGCGCCTGGCCAACTAGCAGCGTTGCGGTTACTTTGTGAATGCGCGGTGCCTAACCACGCGCTCCAGCGAACAGAGGCTGGCGGGCGGCTCTTTTCTGTTTATCATGCCCTTTCTCGCCAGCCTCTGTCGCTGAGCTTGAGTCCGTTAGGCGGTGCTACGCTCTTCCTGTGAACGACACGCAACAAACTTCCTCTGATTGCGTGCATTGTGCTGACTTGCGGCAGCATGTTGCCATCCATACGCCCGCCGAGTTGCGGCAGGCTTTGCGCGTCGCCCGCGCCAACCTCGCAGACGGCACCATCGTCGAGGTTCCGCTGTCGTCCCCGCTTTCCGGCGAGCCGTTTTCCAGCGTCCCCGTCGATGGCCCCTGGGACGATGTCTTCAGCTTCGGGTTCCGCTGCGTGCGTTGTGGGCAGCTTTTCAGGCTCGGTGCCGAGACCTACCACGGTTCCGGTGGAGCGTGGCAGCCGGTTGCTCAGCTCTGAGTCTTCCTCCATCCCCATCCGCACCGCCTAACAACGCGCTCCAGCGAACGGAGGCTGGCGGTCGGCTTTTTCTTGCATTCCACGTCCTTCTTCGCCAGCCTCCGTCGCTGAGCTTGAGTTCGTTAGGCCGCACTCGCTGCATCTGAACCGACAACACTTTTATGGTGCTCATCCCGCTTCTGTTGCTCCTGTTCCTCTTCATCGTTGGCAGCCGCAGCAAATCACGAGTTGGCGAGGGTAGTCGCTGGGGGATCAACCTTGCCCCTCGGTCATGCCCGCGCTGTCATACTCCGTTGCCAGCCGTGCGCGTGCCCCGCAACCTGCGTCAGGTTCTCTGGGGAGGCTGGACCTGCCGGAAGTGTGGCTTGGAGACCGACAAGCAGGGCAAGGTTGTTGCCGATCACCGTGCGGCCTAACCACGCGCTCCAGCGAACAGGCACCGGCGTTCCCGTCTTTCCCGAGTGGCACGCTTGACTTCGCCGGTGCCTGTCGCTGAGCTTGAGTTCGTTAGGCGCTGAGGCACACGCTCAATGAAACAGTTTCCGCTACTCTTCCTGATCGCGTTGCTGGCGGGTTGCGTGAGTTCCGACACGTTCCAGCAGCGGTACGACCATTATTTTCCGAGCCGTTCAGAGTACGCCGAGGGCGTTGCCCGTCACTACTACGACAAGTGGCTCTTTGGAGCACCACCTTCCCGGACCGGACCAGAGCCGGGCACCGAGCACCTCTGGGAGTTGTACCATGCGTTCCACGGCGACGCTTCGGCAGCACATCTGTTCTTCCACAATCCCGACCGAGAGGCATCGGGCGAGTATGGCGAGGCCTGGGTGTACGACTGCGTTCTGCTGTTGCTGCGGCTGGGCGACGACCGCTTCAATGATTTTCTCTCCCACGAAGACCAGAAGACCAGAGAGCTTGTTGGTTCAGCCCTCGACTCGCAACTCGACTTCCAGCGCGATCCGTCTCCCAAGACACGCGCCCTTTACCATTCCCACTGGAGGCCCCGTCCCGCTCCACGCGCGTAGCATCACTTTTGCAGTGCAACACTGAAGCACGTTTTGGGTGTTTGGTAGGCATGTCTTTTTCTGGGTCGGGTGTTGAGTATGTCGGCAATGGTGTCGCACCGGCTTTGGGTCAGTGATACCAAGCTCGTGCCCTTGGGCGGGTATCGGCGCAAAAGCCCGTTGGTGTTTTCATTGGTGCCGCGCTCCCAGGAGTGGTGCGGCGTGGCGAAGTAGAACGGCACGCCCGTGGCGGCTTCCAGTGCCCGGTAACTGTGGAACTCGGTGCCGTGACCAAGCGCTCCAGCGAACAGACGTTGTCAGCACCACTTAAGCCTGCTGCGCTCTCTGTGGCCCCGCCTGTGCCCGTTCCTTGAAGTAAGCGGTAACTGCCTCGGCATGCAACGGGAACGCCATGTCTGCTACCGGCGCATCCACCACCAAGCACTCGGAAGTTTCCTTGGTCGCTTGGAAGGCTGCCAGGGCGGAGCGTGCTACCGGCGCGCTGACCCCGAAGAGCAGGATCGAGCCATCGGGCGCGGGACGCGCCCGGGACTCCCAGATCCTCTCTGCCGCGACGATCACGCCGGCTTCCTCTTTGACCTCCCAGGCGGCAGCCTCCTGCCACGTCTCGCCAAAGTTCACGTAGCCGCCCGGCAGCGCCAGCTTACCGGCTTGCGGCGCGATGGCGCGGCGGATCAGTAGCAGGCCACCACCTTCTACCGGCACCAGCACCACGGCCACCGGCAGCGGGTTGCGGTAGGTGGTGTTGCCGCACGCAGAGCAACGACGCGGCCAGCTCGCATCTTCGGGAAAACGCGTACTGCAGAACGAGCAAACGGTGTGTGCGTGCATCTGTCCACCATCCGTGCCGGAGCGCGCCGTGCAAACCGGCGGCTGCGCGCGGCCGGACGTGCTACCAGTACCAGCGCACCGTGACAATCCCTGGCTCCTCCTCAGCCTTTGCGGCCTCCGCTCGCGTCCAGATCGTAGGCAGCCTCCACGCACTGGTCACTGCGCCCTTTGTGGACGGCATCAACGCCCTTTGCTGGCCGCGGGTCTTGCCCGGCGACTTCCGCGAGGTGGTGGAGGCGCTTCCAACGGGCGAGGGGATTGTCCCCTTGGACGAGGGGCAGCTTGCCAGCTTGGCCTTGATCGGTGCCGGCAAGATGGCGTGTGACATCCTCCTGGCTGATATAAAGAGCCTGCGCGCCTACGACCATACGGCGGTGACCTCAAACTTGTCTGATATGCATTATTCCCAAGATGAATGACTCGGTGCCAGACGACTTCTTTTTGACTCCGCTTGACCCTGAGGACGACTTCGGTTTGTCCGACATTTATCCCTTTGTACAAGGGTGTAAGCATCAGCCGCGTTTGGAGTCACAGACCATCAACCGGTTCATGTTTGTCCATTGTTCTCGATGTGGCGGCCAGTCTCCTCGCTTCAGTCGCGCCAAGAAGGCAAGGCGGTGGTGGACGGTGCATTTTCCTGACGCCGCCAAGTTTTGGGACGTTCAGTCCGAAGACGTGATGGAGCTGGACGAATGATGACACGGGCCGTTCCAAGTCGTCATGCAAGGAAGCTACAAGTTGCTTCATTGATTGCTCAGTGGTCCCTTTTTGACCGTGAGCACACGCCTCGCCGCCCGCCTCCGTGTCATTGTCCTCGCCCCGCGCTTGGATAAACAGCTCCATGAGTACCCATTTGCCTGCGTGGTTTCACAGAAAGATGGCGAGAAGATATGCAACACGACCATACCGTGCCTGCATGTATTCTGCTGCGAGGACAACGATCCTGATTTTGCCAACGGATTGTACGCCTGTCACAGAGAGGCACGGTTTGTTGGAGAGCCTGTAGATTGGCCGGTTCTTAGCGCGGCTTTGTTGAAGGAGGTCAAGGCTTATTCCAAGTCGTTGATGCCAAAGCAAGATGAGCTGCCTTTCCAACGGGTGATGCTGTGGCAGGAGTATGGTCACATGAATCCGAAGCTGGAGAAAGATGCCGAGGGGCACGCCCTGCTTGCCTTCATGGCTGCATTGAAATGGAATACATGGCTTGAGCAAGCTAAGGCAGCGGATGAAGCGGACAAAGAGTTCACAAAACCAACCGCGGTCAGAACATCGAAGCAGAAGCGGCCCAAAAAGTGGGGTTTCGATGATGCGCTGATGGATCTATGCACTGCCTCGGAGTGGAAAGAGCTCACGGAGGCTGGCGAGCAATACGCCGCCGGTGAAAGGCTGCGCAAGTTTTGCGAGAGTGTTGGGTTGCGGCGTCCAGAAAAGACAGACTTTGAGACGCCGTACAATCAGCTTCTCAGTGTGTTTAAAGAAGCGCTTCAGGCACATGAAGCCATCCGTGACGAGTGGATGAGGAACGGCAAGTCGCAGTCCGTCAGCAAAGCTAGTTCCTTGTGATAGAAGGCGATGCTCACGGCATTGTTCTTCCGTACCCCCAACAGGGTAGAAGGCAAAGGTTTCCGTAGGAATTTGCGAAGTTGGTAGATCCTGGTGGTTTCCTTCCGAAACTACGAAGAAGCGCGCAGGCTGTTGGTCGAGATGAAGACCAACGGCATGAAATCACCGCAGACCAACCACCAAACTGATCCTAACGATCCGCTCATCCAAGCTTTGCGCGGTATCGGCAAGCTGGCCGTCAGCCGCAAGGAGGCGGAGAAGCTCTTGCCTTATAGCGGCCGAACCTTCCGTCGCTTTGAGCAGCGCAACCTGCTGCCGCGCCTCAAGGGCACGCGCCGAGTCGTCTACGCGGTCAGCGACCTCGTCAAGCTGGTGGAGGAGATGCGCTAAACCCATGAGCTACCACGACGAACTTAGCGGCGAAGAGCCAGGGTATGAGACCGCTTTGCGGCAGAAGATGTTCGCGCTGTTGCTGAAGACGCTCGCAGAGGATTTTACGTTGCACTCTCTTCACGACCTCGTCTGCAGGCAGGCTGTGATCGATCAACGGGCGTCCTCGGCCCCGCGTCCTTTGGTGGACGCCCTGGTCCGCCACTTGTCACCAGCGCAACGGAAGTCGATCCGGTCCGGCTTGTTCAAGTTTTTTGTCGCGGAGGGCGACTTCGTCTCCGCACGCAAGCATCTCCCTAAGAAGGGCAAAGAAAATGTGAGTGAGTACTATCCGCTCATGATCTGGAGTTTGCGCACTGGCCAGAAAAAAACCGCCAAGAGGATTTATGACGCCTGCTGCGAGTACTATCCCGACGTGGATCAAGAGGAGTCCTCGGAGAAGGACGATTTTGTGTTCTATCAGCTGGCGTCGGCAGTCGCCCTTTACGAGGCAGCCACGGGCCAACACGCTGCTGCAATCGAAACTTGGGAAATGGTATCGGCTTCCAGTCCGGAGTTCGCGGATGCCAGGGCAAACATCGTTTCAGCCCGCGTTGTCGATGCCTTGCTGGCGGCGCGCGACAGCTTGAACCTCCTGCTAGAGAAGCAGGCCGGCACGCTTGCCGGTCCAGAAGGCGCCAACGCAGAGGAACATACTTGGAAACTCGACGCCGTTGTCGACCGGCTTGCCGCGATTGAAACCGGGTTGCTCCAGATGCTGTCTCCCGCCGATCTCCAGACGTTCAGGATCGAGTTGCTTGATAACGAGGACGCCACCGGGGAGGGCGAATAATGAAACAGCTTGACGACACACCGGCCTGCGCGGCGACCCCGGCAAGCATCTCCCCGGAGTTCAACTCCGGGGACGACTTCGTTGAGGAGAACGCGAGCGGATATCGTGAGCGCTCAGCGAACAGCCAGTCCTACCTACCCGAGCTTGACCCCGACGATCCAGCCATCGCGCCCTTCTTCCATTCGGCCCGCATGGCACCGCTGGCTGACGACGAACTGAAGCTGTACGAGGTTGGCCGCGGCTACCACGACCTGCCCGCAGAAGTCGGGCTGATCACCGCCTTGCTCGTTGAGCCGGAGCGAGTCATTAAGATGATCGCGAACGACCTGAGCAGCGAAATGTTTTTCGACGCGCGCAACCGGGCGATTTGCGAGGCTATCATCGAACTGCTGGCAGCGGGCGCACCGGTCAACCGCAACTCTGTCGTGAGTCACTTGAAGACGATTCAGTCTGACGCCGATCATCAGGGACATCTCGACCGCCTCTGCCGTGTGTCGTACAACCCCCGCCATGTCGGTATCTACATGGCCCGGCTCAAAGAGGCCGAGCGCTACCGTGGCGGAGAAACCTATGCTCACTACGCCTTCAACGAGCCTTTCTGTGCCTTCCTCTTCCGGCTACAGGTCGGGCTGATCAAGTGCGTGGCTGGCGCGTGGTACCATTACGATGCCGGCGTGTGGAAGGAGACGAGCCGTCACCAGTTTCGGCCGGCGGCGGTGCGTGTCATCCACCCGCGTCATCGACAGGCCAAGCGGTTCACCCAAGTGCTTGATTACGTGGAGTCGGCCTACCAAGTGCCAGCCAGCACGCTCTGTGGCGCGTACAAGCGTGTCGGCGGGCGCGTCCTTGTCAACGTAGACAACGGTGTCCTTGAGGTTGACCCAAATGGAACCGTGGCTCTGCGTGCGCACTCGCCAGACCATCACTTCACGTTGAAGGTGCCCACCCCCTACCTTCCCGCTGCGACGTGCCCGGTGTTCAAGCAGCTCGTCCGGCAAGCACTGCCTGACCCACGTGACCGCCTGCTCCTGCGCGCCTTTGCTGGCTACCTGCTCTTGCCCGGCTGCGAACTGGAAGCCGCCTTGGTCTGCTTCGGTTCGGGCGGCTCGGGCAAGTCGACCACCTGGGAGGCCATCAAGAGCGTGCTGGGAACCAGCCTGTGCGGTTCGGCCACCTTGGAGCAGCTTTGCCAATCCTCAGGTTACACTCTGCCTACCATTCGTAACAAGATGCTCAACCTGGGGGCCGAGGTCAGCAGCAAAGAGGTCGATGAATCCACCAACTTCAAGCTGCTGGTCTCCGGCGAGGGACTGATCGCCCGGCAAATCTACTGTGCGCCCGAGGAGTTCAGTTCCGCGTGCAAGTTGGTGTTTCTGAGCAACAACATGCCCTTCTTACGGGCCGGCTCCGATGCCGAGGAGCGGCGGCTGCGCATCCTGCCTTTCAACCACAAACCCGCCAAGAACGACACCTCGCTGAAGGCGCGGGTGGCGGCGGAAGCTCCCGGAGTGCTCAACTGGATGCTCCAGGGCTTGATCCACGTCCTGCGTCGCGGAGCCATCCCGGCAGGCGGGACGGCAGCCAAAAAGGCGCTGGCCGTCTTCCGCCAGTACAACAATCCGGTGAACACGTTCGTAGCCGAGTGCTGCCGCCTTGATCCGCAGGTGAGTGTCGCCAAGGACACCCTGCGTGAAGCGTTCCGCGAGTGGTGCGACGACAACGGCTACAGCGCGCAGAAGCTGGGCGACTACTTCTTTCGTATCCTGAAGCAACGCTTCGGCGTGGAACCGGCGAGGCCAATCGTCAACGGCAAGAAGGTGCCGCATCTTACCGGCCTGTGTCTCGCCGACACGGCGGACGACCAACGAGCCAGTATGGGTGCTCGGATCAGGGAGGTGCTTGAACGGAAAAAACAGACCGGGCAGCCCAAGTAGACCGGGCAGACCGGGTAAAATCCGTATGTCCGGCCCGTTCAGCTGTCGCGCACCTCAAACCGTCGGCGACGCCGAAGAGGCGGGATGGACACCCTCGGCCTCCATCAACATTCTCGCCTCACGAACCAGTTCGCCTACGGACGACCTCGGCAATCCAAGCTCCTTCATGATGACTTGATTACAGCGGTTGGCTCGGAGTAGTTCGATCACACGCGGCATGTACTTGGTGTTCTTGCTTGGCCTTCCAAGGGTCACCCCACGTTGCTTGGCCGCCCGTAGCCCAGCGTGGACGCGCTCGGTGATGAGGTCACGCTCGAACTGTGCCACGGCTCCGAGAATGTTGAGCTGGAGCTGCGCCACCGGGTTGCTGTCGGTGGTGTCGATTCCCTGCGAGGGGATCACCAGCGCGGTATGATGTGATTGTAGCTCGCTGATCAGCTGCATGAGGTGAACTAGCGAGCGGGCAAGGCGGTCGAGCTTGAACGCCACGACGGTCTGCACCCTGCCTCGTCTGACCTGCCCCATCAGCCGGTCCAGCCCGGTGCGGCTAGTGCTGCCGCCCGAGATGCAGTCGGTGAACTCCTGCGCCTCCGTCCACCCTCGGCGCTCGCAGTACGCACGAAGCTCCTCCAACTGGCTATCTGTTGTTTGGCTGCTCGTGGACACCCGGGCGTAGATGGCAATAATTCTCTTCCTCATGCTGAAAACTAGAAGCTGAGAAGAGATACGCCCGGCTGAAAATCATGGTGGCTCCTTTCCAGTGAACGAAGAGCTGGAACGAACCCGGCTGAAATACTTCAGATTCTCAGACTCGCCGCGTTCCTACAGCGCTCGTTGCGAGGCTGTTCATTCATCACTCACTTCTGCAATGATTTGGCCGCCCATCATCTCTGGATCGAGTTGAAACGCAAGTTGCACTATTCCGTCAGAACACTTGTAGTACCAATACGTGCTGCGTCCTTCGTGTTGAACATCGTCAGGTTTACCCATGACTGCGAACAATCTCTTCTGGGTTGAGATTAGTTGATGCCCACTCGGGATGGTACAAAATCTCTTCAATCGCGCTCTCCACTCGGCACGGGAGAGAGAACCAGACGCAGGTACAAGCGTAAGAGACTCTTTCGGTGCAACACCCTGCGGAGATGGTGTGATCGCTGGTTGACTGTTCTGCGCGGCCAAAAAGGTGCCATCGCGGCTGAAAGTCAAGGTGAACCGATGTTCTTCTCGGTTAGGAACGTCGAAGTCAACTGTCTCGAAGGCGATGTTGCGGTCTGAAATGGATTCCACGCGTAGGAATGTTTTTGCTGTCTCGGCCCACTTCCCTGTCAGAAGCCGCGCTACTTGTGTGTTCACGTTGTTAAGAAACACTATGTTGCCGTTGTTCAAGCGAAGAAAAAGATGCACGTAGCTCGACTTGGTGACCGGTTGGTGGTTGACAGCTATAATCGTCTTGTCAGCGTTGCTGAAGCCTGATTGGTCGGAAGGATTTGAGCTTGGTCCCAAGAAACCCTTTGTCTGCCCGAAGTCGAACATCGCACTCATGTCGTCCTCGTCTTCCGAGAGGGGAACTGTGATAGTTACGGTAGATCGTCCATCGTTGGTCGTTCCGATGCTTACCGGGCTTTGCGCGGATAATGCCGCCGATGTGGATGCCAAGCTCGGCGAACTAATAGCCGGTGCTTGGTTACTTGACTCTGCGGGTGCACTTTGGTCTGATCCAGCAGTCTCTTCCGTTTTCTCGATCAACACCGCAAAGGTGGAGTCAACGGTTGGTCCGGGATGGTACAGGCTAAGATAAATGCCGGCTCGGTACTTGCCATCAGCCGTCACAAACGCCGCCTCTTCTTTGCGTCCCTCCGGCTCCGCATCCTTCCATTTGGCTCCCGGAGCGTTGGTCTCAAGGATGCCGCGCACGATCTTGGCGGGCGGCTGCTCGTTTGGTCCCAGCGGCTCGAAGCTGTAGTACCGCTCCTCTACCGACTTGCCGTTCTTCACGACCGCCTCAACGTCACAGCCCTTGATGTGGAAGCTGTAAGCGACGCCACCGCCTTCCTGAGGCTTGCTCTCGTAGGCCCGACCGAAACGCTTGGTCAGTTGGGGTACGGTCTCGCCAAGTTTTGCCTTGGCAGGACAGGCGACAAACGTGGTGGCTCCGCACAGAGCGATGCACAAGCTTTTGCCAGTAAGTTTCATGTTCTTTTTGGTGAGATTGCGAAGGTAATCAGAACTGCGGCTTCTCCCGGGCGATCAGCTCACGCCAGGTCATGGTCACCGGTTCGATGTCAATTCCAAGCGCAAGACAGACCGTGATGCGATCATCAAGTGACCAATGTTGTTTTACATAGTCTGGCAGCCGGCGCAGGGTGCGCTTTAACTCCGTGCCGTCAGTGCCTTTGGTGAGCAGGTAACCCTGATAGATGAACGAGAAACCATCATCCATCAGAATGTCAGCAATGACTTCTGCCCACGCTAACGTGGCGGCTGCTTTTCCTCTTGGAGGTGGAGTACCTTCGATGTAGTTACTGATTTCTTCGTACTGGCGGGCGAACACCCGTACGTTCTTGATCAGCGGATAGGACGCACAGACACGCAAAGGAAGTTGCTCGGGAACTTCGTCGAAAAATGCCGGTGGCGGAATAGGGATGATGAGGTTCGCCTCTTTGTCGTAGAACCACACGCCTGCTCCCGGCTTCAAATGTTGATCCTCTGACATATCAGCGTTGTGGTAGGAGGGTCGCCAACAGGTTGCCGTAGCCGACGGTGCGGTGGTTGCGGTCCTCAGTTTTGTCCTGCTTGGGGTCGTAGTAGCCCAAGGTATGACCGGACGCGTCCTCTAGATGCTGTTTGCCGTCTGAGTGCGTGATGATGTAGCCAATCGTTCGGTTGGAGCGGTCGCGCAGCGGTTGTTTGGTGCTCATGGCAATGATGGACGCAGCTTTGGTTCGGTGTGTCTTACGCTTACCCCCGGTTTACCTTGGCGTTCCAAGTGTGGCCGCAGCCCAGGCACTTGGTGTTTGGCAGCCGGTACCTAGCCGCCGCGGCATAGATGAAGTAGGGGATGAGCAGGAACGGTATGCTCACCAGGAACCAGAAGGTGCTAGCGCAGCCGGTGTCCCGGAGTTTGTTGGTGTGGGCGCAACCGCACGCCGGGCACACGGCCGCCGACGCCTCGTCGGCAGCATTGCCGAGGGTGCGCGCGGCCGTGAAGGTCTTGCGGATGTACTCCCCGCTGGCCACCGAACCGCAATCGCCGCAGCGCACACTGGCAACGCGGTGGGAGCAGCGCACGCACTTCAGACAGGTGGCAAAGCCTCCTTCCAACGCAAACCGCCCGCCGCAGTTCGGGCAGGGGAGCGTGCTGGGTGTCGCGATGACTACTACGCACTGCGGGCACAACACCTCCCACGGACCGGCCGTTGGCTGTGGCGGAGCGCTGACGGCCAGGCTCTTTGCTCTTGGCTCCGCGGCCTCAAGGACCGTCTTCAAGGGCTGCCAACCGCGAAGTCCCCGATGCCAAGCCTGATCATCCAGGGTGATCTCGTGACTGGCCAGAGCAGCACGCAGTTGTGCGAGTGAGTAGGGGCCGGTGCCTTGGCCGTTTTTGCGAACGAAGATTTCCATGGCTCAGAAGGTGGGAAACCAGGCTGGTGTGCGCCTGCCGGTCCGTCACCGCTTCAACAAAGGGTCGAAATCCTGCCGCCCCTCACGGAACAACGCAAGCAAAAATACGATCTATAGATCGCAAGCGATGGCGACGCTGCCCGCCATGCTGGCCGGGTGGCTGCCGCTCCCGCTCACGTCCAGTTCGGACGCAACCTCGTGCGTCTGCGCATGGAGCAAGGCATGACCCAAGAAGCGCTGGCAGAGAGGGCCGACATCTCGCACAGGTACCTGCAAAGCCTCGAAGCGGGTCAAAAGCAGCCCAGCATCAACGTGGTGGCCCAGCTGCGGCTCGCCCTGCGTTGCTCGTGGGATGAGCTGCTCAGAGGTGTTTGATAAGGCCGCTGGCTTACTCACAATCGACTACGGTGTACATTCTGCTGTAAGCATTGTAAGCATCATGTGACCGCATATGGACGAACTCACCTTGGGCCAAAAGATCCGACAGTTGCGCGACAAAGCCGATCTTTCGCTCCGCGAACTGGCCGAACAGGTCAAAGTCACCGCCCCTTTTTTGTCCGATATTGAACTGGGTAGGCGCTACCCCTCTGATGATGTGTTGGTCAAGCTGGCTGAACACTTGCATGTATCCACCGACGAGTTGAAGCGCTACGACGTGCGAGAGCCAGTCGCAGACATGAAGCGGCTGATGGAATTAAATCCCAGGTTGGGGTTTGCTTTTCGCAGCGTGGTCGAAGATGTAAAATCCGGCAAAATCACCTCCGACGATCTCCTGAACATGCGCAAGTCGCGCAAACCTCCGAAGTAGGAACATTCTAGATGAACCAAAGGCTCACTCCGGGCGGACCTTACTCGTTCGCCTTGTACTACGAGCCGGCCGAGATTGAGCGTATCTGTGAGAACGCTCTCAAAGGCAGGAACCTTCTGCCATCTGAGCCGCAACCGGTACGAATTGAACGATTCATCGAGAAGCAATTTCCCCTCAGCACAACGTACTACGATGACGTTGGCGTGGGAATCCTCGGTGGCATCGGATTCCGCTCTGATGGCGAAGTAGAGGCTGTCTTCGTGTCTAAAGCTTTGGCAGATGACCCTAGTGCGGTGGCCCAACGGCGCGTCCGAGCGACCTTCGCTCACGAGGCAGGACACGGACTGCTTCACGGGTGTCTGTTCATTGATGACGGTCAGATGGATCTCTTGGCGTCCGATACCAACACCGAGCGACGCTTTCGTTGCCGTGAAGAAGACGTTGCCTCTGCAATCCGATACACACAGACGCAGAAATGGTGGGAGGTACAGGCGAATCGTGCGATCAGCGGGCTCCTTCTGCCCCGTGATTTGGTGCAGATGGTTGTTCGTCCGTTTGGCAGGGAGGCAGACCCTTTTGGTGGGCTGACTCTGATCGAGAAGCGTCGTGAGGCTGCGGTCAGAGAAGTGGCCGAGTGCTTTGACGTGAATCCCATGGTCGCCCGCATCGGGCTAGAGCGGATGTTTCCGGCCAACGCATTCGACGGGCTTCAATAAGTTGCTTGCACTACGACAAGAAAAGCTTACGCTGTCATTGCTGACAGAAAAAGCTTATCTTGCCCGTTGTGCTCCCGGGCGAGTGTGCGACTACCCTGCAGCCACCCGAAATGAACTCGTACCAAGTCAACTGCATCAACAAGTCTAACACCTACGGCTTCCACGAGCATATCACACACATCGGCAACAGCGATGCCAACTGGCGCTTGACCAAGGAGGACGCAACCGACCGCATTGAGAACAAAGGTGAGACGTTTTTCACCGTCGAGCAATATACAGGCAAGAAGATGTTTATCGGCGTGGTGCGTGAATCCGGAAAGGCGCCCTATCTGCGCACTCACGCCGACGGAGTTTACAACGACAATTTGCTTGCTCAAGGCAACTGCGGCGCCAATGGAGGCTCCTGTAAGCGCTACTGATCGCAACTGTTACCTGAGACAAACATTATGGGCTTTCTCCACAAGCGTCTGTATCTTAGCTCAACAGACACTGTCGTCGTCGGACTCGACAAACAGGCGAATGTCATGTTAACCGACGACAGCAACTTCTCGTCTTACCAGTCAGGCGGGGGCGGCTACCGTTATTACGGCGGGCTTGCTAAAGTCTCGCCGGTGCGCTTGTCACCACCCCACTCCGGCTACTGGAACTTGACCATTGATCTGGGCGGTTGAGGTGGTTCGATCCGTCATTCTATCAATGTGCTCAAACGTTGACAATAGCAGGAAGCGGAACTTCCTGTGAGAATTGAGGTGTGATTTAGAATTCTTCTAAATCAATTGTGATTGAGGCCCCTGAGATTGGTCCAAGTTGAGTGAGAGGTTCCAACCCGAAAG
>CAXTQD010000126.1:0-12955 GCA_964246175.1 uncultured Chthoniobacterales bacterium
GAGGACCGCCGCATCATCCCATCGCCGAAGGTCGCCACGTACGACCTCCAGCCGGAGATGAGCGCCACGGCTGTAACCGCGGAGGTGCTCAAGGACCTGGCCGACTACGACCTCGTGATCCTCAACTTCGCCAATCCCGACATGGTCGGGCACACGGGCGTCGTGGAGGCGGCAGTCAAGGCGGTAGAGACGATTGACGGCGGCGTACAGCAGGTGGTCGAGCACGTTCTCGAACTCGGCGGCAAGGCGCTCGTCACCGCTGACCACGGTAACTGCGAATACCTGCGCAACCCGGACGGTTCGCCCAACACGGCGCACACGACCAACCCCGTGGACCTCATCTACGTGGCGGCGGACGCCGCGGGCTACGAGGTAGACGATGGCATCCTGGCCGACGTGGCCCCGACACTCCTGGCGTTGCTCGGCATCGAACGCCCGATCGAGATGACAGGGCAAAATCTGCTGCGTCGGGCCGGGGTGGAGAAGGTGGTGACGTAGGGCAAAATGACGAATGACGAATGACGAAGCACAGAAACCCGAAAGGAAGCCGCTGTTCTTCTACTTCCTGGCATTCGTCATTCGTCATTCGTCATTCAATCTAACGAAGTCAGCCCGGCGATGATGGCGTAGCGCGTCACCGACACGGCGTCGTGCAGGTTGAGCTTCTGCATCATGCTGGAGCGATGCTTATCGAGGGTCTTGACGCTGACACCCAGGACCGCGGCGGCTTCCTTGGTGGACTTCCCTTCGGCCACGAGCCGGGCCACTTGCAATTCGCGCGCGGTGAGAATTTGCCAGCCCGGCAGGATCGCCAGGCGCGGGTTGCTCTGGATGAGTGTCGGGTCGAAGTACTTGCCGCCACGGCGCACCTTGTCGATGGCTTCCAAAAGTGTTTGCAGCGGCTGAGTCTTGAGCACGTAGGCGTCCGCACCGAGCGCGATGGCTTGGGCGATGAGTTGTTCCTGCGTGCAGCCCGAGAAGAAGACCACGCGCAGCCCGCGCACCCGCCGCCGCAGTCGGCTGAGCACCTCCACGCCGTTGAAGCCCGGCAGCACCACGTCGAGCACGAGTAAATCCGGCGCGTGCCGCACGCACAGGTCCACGGCCTCCTGGCCCGTCCCGCCCTCTGCCACCACTTCGTAGGGCATGCCGGGACGGCTGAGGGAGGATGCGAGAAGCTCTCGCACGGCCCGGTGGTCATCGATCACCACGAGACGGGTGGTCGTTGGCGCGGGGGATACTTCTTTGGGCGCTTTGATGAGAGACCTTTTAGCGGGTCGTACCCTAGTCGCCATGGGGTGTATACCCCACAAAGCCGCTTTTCGCTGGGGTGTATCCTCATCGGTGACTGCGGATTAAACCCCCTAGGCGAAAGGAAACACCTTGCTTATAGGTTCTGGCATGCTCAGCCCGCAGAGCCGCAGGCAGCCATTCGGGGGACAAGCCACGTTACCTTCAAAGAAGATCAAGCCTGTTCCCGCCTTGCCATGACCTCTGCTGCCAAAAAGCGCATCCTCGTCATCGATAACGAACCAGCCTCCACCCGGATGGTGCGTCTGACCTTGGAACGGCACAGCGGGTTCGAGGTACACGAACTCAACGATCCGACCCAGGCGCTGGCCGCCGCTGGCGTCTTCCGCCCGGACCTGATCCTGCTCGACGTGGAGATGCCCGCGCTCAACGGTGGCGACGTGGCGCGTCAACTGCGGATGGTGCCGGGACTCAAAACCGTGCCCGTAGTGTATATGACCAGCTTGGTCAGCGAGGACGAGGCTACCCGACCGATGTACTCGGACGGTGCGCGCGTGCTCGCCAAACCCGTGACCATGGCCAAGCTCATCGACTGCGTAGCGGGTTTGTTAGGTGGCCTTTGCGCTCGACCGCTCGCTTCCTGAAACGGGTCTTTTATCTTGATACGGAATGATGTTCCCAACCCCCAGAAACGAGGTTCGTCGGCTGACCGAACTACGCGAACTATCCCTGCTCGACCCTGCGCCCGAACCAGCCTTCGAGCGCCTTGTACGGCTGGCCGCCGGCCACTTTACCATGCCGATGGCGGCGATCACCGTGGTGGAAGAACACCGGACGTGGATCAAAGCGGCGTACGGACTACCCGCGCGCGACGTGGCGCGGGAAGACTCGATCTGCGCGCACGCCATCATGCAGCGCGGAGTGCTCGTCGTCCCGGATGTGCATGCGGATTGGCGCTTCGGCCGCTTGGTGCCGGGGCTCAGTGCGGAGGAGATGTGCTTCTACGCCGGCGCGCCGCTGCGTACGGCCGATGGCTGCGCGCTTGGAGCGCTCTGCGTCATGGACGATGTGCCGCGTGCGTTCACGCGCGAGGAGGCGGCAACACTTGCCGACCTGGCTGCGAGTGTCATGGACCTACTCAACTTTCGGCAACTGGCGCGGCGCTTGGCGGACGAAACCCGCCGCGGCCGGCAAGCGCGGAGAACGCTCGTGCGCCAGGACCAACTCCTGCGCCGCCTCAGTGCCTCGCAGGGCGAACTCGTCCGCGTCCGCGCGGCCGAGCAGGCACGGTCCGATGAGACTGCTCGGGCGGAAACCGACGCGTTGTGCACCGCCAAAACCGAAGCCGAAAAGGCGAACATGGCCAAGAACGAGTTTCTGCTGCGCATGAGCCACGAACTGCGCACGCCGCTCAACGCCATCCTCGGCTTCGGCCAGATTCTGCAGGGCCCTGTTGTCACCGCGGAAGACCGGCAGATGGGGTCAGCTCATGTCGTCACGGCGGGGCGGCACCTTTTGGATCTCATCAACGAGGTGCTCGACATCGCCCGCATCGAAAGCGGCCGGCTGGAGCTTTCCCTGGAACCCGTCCGCATGCCCGCTCTCGTCGGCGAGACGCTCGACCTCCTGCGTCCTCTGGCGGCCCAGCGCCACATCGCTCTCGAAGTCCGCCCGCGCGCCGATGCCGATCGCGCCGTGCTCGCCGACCGTCAACGCCTCAAGCAAATCCTGCTCAACCTCTTGTCCAACGCCGTCAAGTACAGCCCCGAGACGAGCCGGGTGGTGGTGCATTGGCACGAGGAACGCGGCCGGGCTTTGCGGCTGTGCGTCACCGACGAGGGGTCGGGGATTTCACGCGAACAGGCGGCGCGGCTTTTCGTGGCGTTCGAGCGGCTCGGAGCGGAGGCGTCCGACATTCCTGGCACCGGCTTGGGGCTGGCACTTTCCAAACGTTTGGCCGAGGCGATGCGCGGCAAGATCGGCGTGCGCACCGGCACGGGCCGCGGCAGCACGTTTTGGGTGCGGCTGCCCTTGTGGCAAGACGCTGACCGCTCGTCCGTGCCCGTGCCACCTATCTCGCCCGCCGCATGAACGCTCCCGGTGGTCTCAGCGGGATGAAAATCCTCGTCGTGGACGACGAGCCCGCCAACGTCGCCCTGTTGCAATACATCCTGACGGCCGCGGGCTACACCCGGCTGCGCTGCGTGACGGATGCCCGGCAGGTGATGGCCGCGTTCGGCGAGTTCGCACCTGACCTCGTGCTGCTGGACCTGATGATGCCGTTCGTCAGCGGCTTCGAGATCATGGCAGCGATCCGCGCCGACGTGCCCGCCGAAGACGTGTTGCCGATCCTGGTCCTCACCGCGGACGTGAACACCGAGAGCAAGCACCGGGCGCTGGCTGCGGGCGCGTCGGATTTTTTGACGAAGCCCTTCGACCAGGTCGAGGCGCTCTTGCGCATCCGTCACCTGCTCCAGCTTCGCACCCAGCACCGGCAGCTCGCCCTCCAGAACGATATCCTCGAAGACACCGTGCGTGAGCGCACCGGCGAACTGCGCGCCACGCTCGGACGCTTAGAGGACACGCTCCACCAACTACGCTCGACCCAGCAGCAGGTCATCCAGCACGAACGCCTGAGCGCGCTCGGCTCGATGGCGGCGGGTCTGGCGCACGACTTCAACAACTCGCTCTCGCTGATCCTCGGCTACAGCGAACTCCTCCTGAGCGAGTTGGCCGACACCCCGTACCGCGCGCGTTCCGACGAATACCTCGGCACCGTCATCACGGCGGCGCAGGACGCCGCGCGCATGTTCGGGCGGCTGCGCAGCATCTACCGGCAGGCCGACCACGACCAAGAATGGCAGACAGTCGATTTGAACACCCTCGTCGAACAGGCGGCCACGCTGACTCGCCCGCGCTGGCACGGGCAGGCGCTCGGCCAGGGGGTGACGATCCGCCTGAGCACCGACCTCGCACCCGCTTTGCCCATGCTTTTGGCCGACGCGGCGGAGTTGCGCGAGATGCTGACCAACCTGATCTTCAACGCCGTGGACGCGCTGCCGCAGGGCGGCGAGATCACGCTGCGCACCGGCGCGGGCGAGGACGCGGGCGAGGTGGTGCTGGAGGTGGCCGACACGGGCGTGGGCATGGACGAGGAAACGCGCCGGCGCTGTTTGGAGCCCTTCTTTACGACCAAGGGGCAGAAGGGCACCGGCCTGGGCCTGGCGATGGTCTACGGCACGATCCAGCGCCACGGCGGGCGCATCGCACTGGCCAGCCAACCCGGCCGCGGCACCACCTTCCGGTTTTACCTGCCGCTGAGTCCGCGACCTGTGGCCGACGTACCGGCGGCCGAGGCCGTGCCGGAGGTCCAGCGGCCGTGGCGGGTTCTGGTCGTGGACGATCAACCCGTGTTCGTCAACATCCTGCGCCATTATCTCGCCAGCGACCTGCACACCGTGGACACGGCGCAGGATGGACGCGAGGCGCTGGAAAGATTCCGCGCCCGCACGTTCGACTTGGTCATCACCGACCGCGCCATGCCTCACATGCGCGGCGACGAGTTGGCCGCCGCGGTCAAGAAACTCTCCCCGCACACGCGGGTCATCCTTCTGACGGGTTACGACGGTCCCACGGACGCGCAGGCCCCCGAGGGCGTCGTGGATACCCTCGTGCTCAAGCCGGTCACCCACGCGGCGTTGCGCGCCATTGTCAGTCGCACTATGGCTGGCTACGAACCCGCCCCGACCAACAAACGTTCCGACAAATCCTCCCGCCGACGCTCTGCCGCTGACGCCCTACAAAAGCTCAAGCTCTGACGACTGCCGCCGCGTAGCCGAATCGCTCATCCAACCGGGCGACCTCCTCATCGAGGAACGCCATGTCCTCGGCCGAAAGGTAGTCGACGTACCCACCCACCTTGCCGCGGCGCACCTTGTAGCTGTCCACGTCGTTGGCATCGGCTGGCCGCAGGGCCTCTTCCTGCAAGGTGGCGACGACGGTGGAACCGGCGGCCTGCGCGTCGCCCTTTTCCAACCGGCGCATGTTCTCGAAGCTGGACACTTCTACTGCGTGAGCGAGCGCGCGGGCGTCGGGTTCGAGGCCGGGCTGGAGGAAGCGCAGGGCTTCCGCGAACGATCCGTGCGGGTCGAGCTTGGCGTCCTCGTAGCGCAGGAGATGCAGGCCGCCCGGTCGGTTCCATTCGGCCAGCCAGCCGTTCATCACCGCCACCACTCGCCGTACGCCGAAGGTCGGGTGCCGTAACAGTCCGGGCAAGTCACCATCGTAGGAGTGGGCGCGTTTTTGCAGATGGAAGAAAAGGGAGACGATCACGTCGCGCGGATCGCGTGCCACAAGCAGGACGGGCTTGGCCGCCGCGTCGGCGTGCGGGATCAACCACTTGCCGCGCAGCCGGTCCACGAATCGCCCCTTCGTCTCGTGCTCCCAACGGTCGTGGGTGTAGACGCACCGCGGCGCGCGGAAGCCGGGATGGAGCCGTTCGCACTCGGCGAAGTACGCTAGCAGGAACACCCGCGCCCAGGTGCGCCCGCTCTTCGGCACCGAGACGACGAACGCATCCGCCGCACGGAACGTCCCAGCGTGGCGGCTGACATTCCAGCGGCGTAGAGGATTCCATGACAACCCCGCCTGGGCCAACCCGGACTCGCGCAAAAGCGAGACAGGCAACAGCCCATGCATCCCATTGCCATCATCGGTCCGTTGGCAGTGTGCGCAAGCGAAAACGGCGGGGCGCCTGTCGAGTTTTGTTTGGCGTCCCGGGCCAAACGATGTTTATTTACAGCCCGCTTTTGATCATTCCCAACGCTTAGAGATTTATGTCCACCACCGCCCCCGCCGCCCCGACCACCGGAGAAAAGATCACGATCTCCGGCGGCCAGCTTCAGGTTCCCGACCAGCCCGTCATTCCCTTCATCCGCGGCGATGGCACGGGGCCGGACATTTGGGCTTCGAGCGTGCGAGTGCTCGACGCGGCGGTGGAGAAGGCGTACGGCGGCAAGAAGAAAATCGTCTGGCACGAGGTGTTCGCTGGGCAGGCGGCCAAGGACCAATTCGACAACTGGCTGCCCGACGAGACCGTCGATGCATTCCGCGACTACCTCGTGGGCATCAAGGGTCCGCTGACCACGCCGGTCGGTGGCGGCATCCGCTCGCTCAACGTCGCCCTGCGCCAACTCCTTGACCTCTACGTCTGCCTGCGCCCGGTACAATATTTCTCGGGGGTGCCCTCCCCGGTGAAGCGCCCGGAGAAGGTAGACATGGTGATCTTCCGCGAGAACACCGAAGACATCTACGCCGGCATCGAGTACCAGGCCGGTACGCGCGAAGCGCAAACCGTGCTGGAGTTCCTCGCCGACAAGTTCCCGAAGGATTTCAAGAAGATCCGGTTCGGCACGGCCAACGCCACGAGCGAGTGGGTGCACGGCAGCGCGCCGGAGACGCACGCCGACAACGCCACCGGCTTTGCGGACTCGCCGCTGGAAGTCGGCATCGGCATCAAGCCGGTCAGCAAGGTCGGCACGCGCCGGCTCGTGGAGGCGGCCATCGAGTACGCCATCGCCCAGAAGCGCAAGAGCGTGACCCTCGTGCACAAGGGAAACATCATGAAGTTTACGGAAGGGGCGTTCCGTGACTGGGGCTACGAGATCGCCGACAAGAAGTTCGGCGAGCAGACATACTCTTGGGCGATTTGGGAAAGGACCAAGGCCGCTCAAGGCGAGGCGGTAGCCAACGATGAGATGAAGGCCGCCAGCAAGGCGGGCAAGATCATCGTCAAAGACGCCATCGCCGACATTACGCTCCAGCAGGTGCTCACGCGGCCGGAGGACTTCGATGTCATCGCCACGCTGAACCTCAACGGCGACTACCTCTCCGACGCGCTGGCGGCGCAGGTCGGCGGCATCGGCATCGCGCCGGGCGGCAACATCAACTACCGCACGGGCCACGCGATCTTCGAGGCCACCCACGGCACCGCTCCCAAGTACGCCAACCTCGACCGGGTCAACCCGGGGTCGGTGATCCTCTCGGGCGAGATGATGTTCCGCTACCTCGGCTGGAACGAGGCGGCCGACCTCGTCATCAAGGGCTTGAATGGCGCGATTGCCAGCAAAAAGGTGACGTATGATTTCGCCCGCCTGATGGATGGGGCGACCGAGGTGAAGTGCTCGGAGTTTGGCGACGGCGTGATCGCCGCGATGTGATTGGCCTGGCCCCGGACGTTCACGGTCCGGGCGTGGTCGGCGTGCTTTCCGGGGCCGGCGATGCCGCGAGGGGCGTGTCGGCTTTGAACGTCTCAGGCGAACACTCCAAGGCCGCGAGGTAGACCGCGCGCTTGCGCGGCACATCGCTGCTTCCTTCTGGCCAGACTGGCCGGGGTGGGCGGCGACTGTGCCCCCGCGCTCATGACTCCACCCGCCCACGCTGCGGCACCCGCGCCGCAGACCCCGAACCATCCGGCGAAAGAATGCATGTCGCCCCTCTTTGTATGTGCGAAACTGCGCGCGCCAGTGTGAACTTGACCCTGCGATGCCGCCCGCTTTCCACCCGGTCACGCCCGACCAGGCCGACGAGTTGCTCGACGCGGTCCGCCGCTACTACGCGGAGGATGCGCTCACGTTCGACAAGTCGCTCGTGCGGCCCGCGGTGGTGCGCCTGCTGGCGGAGCCGGCGCTCGGGAGGGCGTTCTTCCTGGTCGACGAGGC
The DNA here is from genome assembly GCA_964246175.1 of uncultured Chthoniobacterales bacterium. GTDB lineage: Bacteria > Verrucomicrobiota > Verrucomicrobiia > Chthoniobacterales > SZAS-18 > CAHJWO01. The sequence continues at coordinate 7,971 of CAXTQD010000126.1, forward strand.
CGGCGCGCGGGCGGGTTACGTTGTGTTCACGTTCGGCTTTGACCACGAGGCGGGCGGACCGCTGGCGACCGTCACCGATCTCTTCATTGAGCCTACCCACCGTCGGCGCGGCTACGGCCGGACGGCCCTGGCGTTCGTGGCGGAAACGTGCCGCGCGCTCGGGGTGTGCGGGTTGGAACTCCAGGTCGAAACCCACAACGCCGCCGGGCAAGCGCTCTACCGGAGTTTCGGTTTTTACGCGCAGACGCGCATTGCGATGTTCCTGCCCTTGAAGTAAAGGGGGCACGGCCCGGACGCCCTCGGCCGGTGCTTCAAGGGGAACACGGAACCGATGAAGAATTATCCTACCGCCTGGCAGCGCCGCGTCCTCTGGACGGTTTTCACGTACCTGAGCATCGTCGTCGGCGCGGCGGTGGCGCTGGCGATCATCGGGAGTTTCGGGCGCGCGGTGGCGTTTTTCCAGCCGGTGCTCCTGCCTTTCGCGCTGGCGGCGGTGCTGGCGTACCTGTTGGAGCCGGTGGTGCGGATGTTCACGGCGCACACACGGCTGTCGCGCACTCGGGCGGTGCTGGTCACCTTCCTCCTAATCGTGTTGTTGTTCGGGCTGCTGGGTGTCGCCATTGTGCCGCGCATCTACGAGTCGACCTCCCAAATGGTGCAAAACGCCCCGGCGTACTTCCACGACGGGCAGACACGCGTGCTCAAGCTGCTCGACGCCACCGAAGCGCGGGTCGACAAGCTGACTTCCTTGTTGCCTGGAGCGAAGGCCCCCCCGAGCGCCTCGCCGCAGCCCTCCGCCTTGCCGTCCACAGAGAACCCGTCGCCCACGCCGGCGAACAATCCCAACGCCTCGCCGACTGCCGACAGGGAAGACCCTACCTCAGACAAAGGCAACAACGACGGGGTGCCGCCCAGAGACGGCCCGGCACCGAGCAAGCTTTTGCAGCCCAACGGTATCCGCAACTACGTCGAAAAGCAGCTTCCCGCCTTGGAAGGTAAAATCCCGGCCCTGCTCGACAGCGTGTGGAAGCTGCTCATCACCTCCTTCGGCGGTGTGCTCGGCTCACTCGGGGCGCTGCTGGATGCGGTCATCATCCCTGTCTACCTGTACTTCCTGCTCGTCGAGTCGCGCAACATCGCCCGGCACTGGAACGAATACCTGCCCATCCGCGACTCGCCCTTCAAAAAGGAGGTTGTCAGCGTGCTGTTGGAGGTCAACGGCTACATCGTGGCGTTCTTCCGGGGGCAGCTCGTGGTCAGCACGATTGACGGCATCCTGATCGGCGGAGCGTTGGCGATCATGGGGCTGGACTTCGCGTTCTTCATCGGACTGCTGGTCGTGGTGCTGACGTTCATCCCGTACCTGGGGATCATCCTGTGCTACATCCCGGCAATCCTCGTGGCCATCATCCAGTACGGGGACTTGTGGCATCCGTTCTACGTGGTGCTGATCATGTTCGGCGTGCAGACGCTGGAGAGCACCATCATCTCGCCCAAGATCGTCGGCGATTCGGTCGGGCTGCACCCGGTGACGGTGATCCTGTCGGTCTTTGGGTGGGGCCTGCTGCTCGGCGGCCCCATCGGCGCGGTGCTGGCGGTGCCGCTGTCCGCGACGGTCAAGGTGCTCCTGCGCCGCTACGTTTGGGAAATGAGCGGGCGCGGAAGGCACTTCGTCCCGCTGGGCGGCGCCGCGGCGGCGGGCTTGCAGGAGGTCAACGAACAAACCCAACACGCCACCCACGGCAAGCACGATACCGACGGGCCCCGGCGTGCGGCGGCCCCGCTCGAAGACAAGGTCCCCGTGCCGCCGCAGTCCGCGCCACCGCACCCGCCGCGCCCGAACGGCGAAAAGTAGCCCATGCCGCCGCCGTCCCGCCGCGTCGTACCCGACACCCGCCTGCCGGACACGCTGCTGGCCGTCGGCGTCGGCGCGGCGATCCTGGGGCTGATCGTCTACGCGGTCCTGTCGTTCTCGGCGCAATCGAACGACACGGGGCAGGCGGAAGGCATCATCGTCAGCAAGGCGTTCGTCCCGCAGTCCGAGGAGCGCATCACCGTCGGCCGCGACGGCCTGAACACCCGTCACATCGATGGCGAATACAGCTTCCAGGTGCGCGTGCCCCGCGTGGGCGACAAGGTTTACAAGGTCCTCGTCCACAAGACCGATTACGAAACACGCCGGGAAGGCGACCGCTTCCTGTTCTTCGAGAAGTAGGTTCGATTGAACGCCCTTTCCGGCCGGCGTGTCCCACGCTACACTCCCGCCAGGATGACGACGACGCAGGAACTGACGCAAGCCGTTCAAGAAAACAGCCGCTGGATCGCCCCGCTCCAGGACGAACTAGGCCGGGTGGTGGTGGGGCAGAAGTACCTCGTAGACCGGCTGCTCATCGGCCTGCTGGCCAACGGCCATGTCCTCCTCGAAGGCGTGCCGGGCCTTGCCAAGACGCTGACCGTCAAGACGCTCGCCGCCTGCATCCAGACGGGTTTTTCCCGCATCCAGTTCACGCCCGACCTGTTGCCGGCAGACCTGATCGGCACGCTGGTTTATAACCCTCGTGACGGTAACTTTACCACCAAGCAGGGGCCGCTGTTCTCCAACCTGATCCTGGCCGACGAGGTCAACCGCGCGCCCGCCAAGGTCCAGAGCGCCCTTTTAGAAGCGATGCAAGAGCGCCAGGTGACCATCGGCGAGACGACGTACAAGCTGCCCGACCCATTCCTGGTGCTCGCCACGCAGAACCCGCTCGACCAGGAGGGCACCTACCAGCTTCCCGAGGCGCAGTTGGACCGCTTCATGTTGAAGCTGAACATCACCTATCCCACCCGCGCCGAGGAACGCCAGATCCTCGACGTGATGGGCACGAGCGCGCCGAAGCTCGGCGTGCAATCGACGGTGGACCCGCAGGCCATCGTCCGTGCCCGGGAGGTGGTCAACGGGGTCTACATCGACGACCGGGTGAAGGATTACATCGTGGACGTGGTGTTGGCGACGCGCGACCCCGGCGCGCTGCTGCCCGGCGCGCGGCTGGAGGGGATGATCCGTTGCGGGGCCAGCCCACGGGCGACGATTAACCTGACGCTCGCGGCGCGGGCGTACGCGTTCCTGCACGGGCGCGGCTACGTCACTCCGCAGGATGTGAAGAGCATCGGCATGGACGTGCTGCGCCACCGTATCATCATGAGCTACGAGGCCGAGGCGGAGGAACTCACCAGCGAGGCGGTCGTGCAGCGCATCTTCGCAGGATTGCCGGTGCCGTGATGCCCCTCCCATCTCACTCCCAAACGTCGTCTGGAGAAAAGAAGGCAGGCGCTGTTCTAGGATGGATTTTCGGCACGCCACACGGCTGCATGCTGACGTTTCTAGGGATCTGTCTGCCGCTGCTGATTGCCTCGCCTTGGATCATTTACTATGGGTCCGCTTACTATGATGCGATCGAGAACGAACTTACCCCGCCGTCTGAAAGAGCGTTCAAACAGTTCGTCATGGACCCAATTCCGAAAGGAGTCAGCCACATTCAGACCGTGGGTGAGAGGGATTCGCTGACGAGCGTTGTGGTGATCATGTTTGACGAAAACCCAGCGATGTTCCCCGTCCTCATGAACAAATTCCTCCAACCGGTTGCCAAAGAGGAGCCGGCGAATTGCGAAACGATCAATTTTTCGGGCTGCCCGCTTTTCGACGGGGCAGACTATTTCAAGGAGGTCACCGAAGAGAAAAGCAACTTGGTAGCGGCGGTCAAAGTCGATCCGAGCAGAACCAAGATCTTTATTGCGTTCCGCGGGATCGACCTTCTCCATCCCTGAAATGCCTGACGCCGCCGCCATCCTCAAGAAGATCCGCCGGCTCGAACTCCGCACCCGGCGGCTGGTCGACTCGGCCTTTGGCGGGCAATATCATTCCGTGTTCAAGGGGCGGGGGATGAACTTCGAGGACGTGCGCGCGTACAATCCGGGCGACGAGGTGCGCTTCATCGACCGCAACGTCACCGCGCGCACAGGCGACCTACACGTCAAGAACTTCACCGAGGAACGCGAACTCACCGTCGTCCTCGCCGTAGACGTGAGTGCGTCCGGCGCCTTCGGTAGCGTGTCGCAGTCCAAACGCGAACTCGCTGCCGAGGTCGCCAGCGTGCTCGCCTTCAGCGCGGTCGGCAATCGCGACAAGGTGGGGCTCCTGCTTTTCACCGACACCGTCGAGCTTTTCCTGCCGCCGCAGAAGGGGCGCGGTCACGTCCTGCGGATCATCCGGGAAGTGCTTTTCTACCAACCCAAAGGTCGGCACACGGACATCGCTGCAGCCTTGCAATACCTCAACAAGGTCGTCAGCCAGCGCGCGGTGGTGTTCCTGTTGTCGGACTTCCAATCGGCGGATTTTTCCCGGCCACTGTCGGTGACAAGCCAGCGGCACGACCTCGTAGCGGTGCCGGTGGTCGATCCCTTGGAAGAAGAACTCCCCGACATCGGCCGCGTCAGCTTGGAAGACGCCGAGACCGGGGCCATCTACGAGGTCAACACCTCCGACCGCCGGGTGCGCACGGCGTTCGTCAACGCGGTCGCCACGCGTCGGCAGGCGCTCGCAGCCCTCCTGCGCCGCTCCCGCGTGGACGCCATCACTCTGCGCACGGACGCCGACTACCTGCCAGCCCTGCGGGCGTTCTTCCAACACCGCGCCCGGCGCATCGCCCGACGATGAAACCCGGCCTGAAATTCTCGTTGGCTGCGGGATGGTTCGCGGCAGTTTCGACCGTGTTCGCCGCCACGGCCGGGCCGAACGTCTCGCCCGCGCCTTCCGCCGGGCCGGACATCCGCGCCATCGTGCCGCCGCAGCCTTACTTCCTCAAGGGTGGCGTGCTCTGGCTGGCGGTCGCGGCGATCAGTCTACTCCTGGCCGGGTTGGTCGCGTGGTATCTGCTGCGGCGTCCGCGCACGAAGCCCGCCGGCCCGCCGGGGAGCCCCCCCGCCCCCGCCCCCCCGACCCACCC
>CAXTQD010000127.1:0-11710 GCA_964246175.1 uncultured Chthoniobacterales bacterium
CCATCCATCCCACGTGTTTCTAGGGGTGGAAGTGCGCCCGCTGTCCCCTGCGCTGAGCGAGCAGCTCAATCTGCCGGAAGGTTTTGGCGTGCTCGTGGAATACGTGGTGCCAGGCAGTGCCGCGGAGGCCGCCGGGATCAAGGCCAACGACATCCTCAAGTCGCTCGACGGTCAGATCGTGACCAGCGCGGATCATCTCGCCGTGCTCGTGCGCAGCTTCGCGGAGGGACAGGAAGTGTCAGTGGTTGTTTTGCACAAGGGACAGGAAACCAAGCTGACCGCGAAGTTGCAAAAAAGGACCGGGCGTGATGCCGACCAGGATCGGCCCGGTGGACGGCGGGCAGGCGGCGACTCGGTCGGCGACGACTTCCGGTTCGATTTTGACAGCTCGTCGCCGGATTACCAGCGGCAGCTCCGGGCGGCGCTCGAACGCAGCCGCGCCGAGATCGACGCCGCCACCCGACGCGCCGCAGACGAATCGCGACGCGCCCTCGACAAGGTACGCGAACAAACCAGCCGGGCGTTCGACAGCCGCACGGACTACGGACCCGCGCGCGTCGTGTTGCGCGACCCGACCGGACGCATCGAGCTGCGCGTGGTCCGTGGCAAGCACACGTTGCGGGTTCGCGACGAGAAAGGCGAAACGCTCTTCGAAGGTCCGATCAACACGCCCGAACAACGCCAGGCGATCCCCGCGAACGTTCGCCCGCAGGTCGAGGCGCTCGAACGCGAGCAGGAGACGGTTTTCCCGAAAGGTTCAGACGACGAGGAGGACGACTGACGCTCAGGGACGCACGAGTTCCGCCGGTTGGACGGGCGGTGCGGCAGGTCTCCGCTGCACCCGCAGCCGCAAATGGTCGAAGAACGGGTAGACCGCCGGCGTGGTGAAAAGCGTCAGCGCCTGTGAAACGATCAAGCCGCCGACGATGGCGACGCCGAGGGCTAGCGCAGTTCGGGGCCGGTACCCATACCGACCGCCAGCGGCACCGCGCCGAACATGGCGGCAAGCGTCGTCATCATGATCGGCCGGAAGCGCGTCACGCACGCTTTGTAGATCGCTTGCTCAGGTGACAACCCCTCCCCACGCTCTGCCTCGAGCGCGAAGTCGATCATCATGATGGCGTTCTTTTTGACGATGCCGATGAGGAGGATCATACCGATGAACGCCACCAGCGAAAGTTCCATGTCCAACGCCCACGGCGACAGTAGCGCCCCAATCCCGCCGACGGCAGCGTGGACAAGATCATGACGGGATGAACCATGCTCTCGTAGAGCACGCCCAGGACAATGTAGATCACCACCAAGGCCGTGAGGATCAGGTACGGCTCGCTCGCCAACGACGAGCGGAACTCCGCCGCGCTGCCCGTAAAGGTCGTCACGATGGTGTCAGGCGTGCCGTGTCGCTCTGCGTCTTCTGGATGGCCTCGACCGCCTGGCTCAGGAAGGAACCCGGCCGGAGGTTGAACGACACCGTACTCGCCGGAAACTGCCCTTGGTGCGGGATCGACAACGGCGCAGTGGCAGTCGTGACCCGCGCGATGGAGGTCAGCGGAACCAATTAGCCGGTGGTGGACTTGACATAAATCTCGTCCATCGCATCGGGCGAGTTGCGGAAGCCGGGCTCGACCTCCAGGATGACGCGGTATCGATTGAGTTGGGTGTAGATCACCGACACCTGGCGCTGGCCGAACGCGTCGTAGAGCGTGTCGTCGATGGCCTGGGTCAACACGCTGAGACGCGATGCCCTTGTCGCGGTCGATCTCGACGGAGAGTTGCAAGCCTTCGGCCTGCTGGTCGCTGGCCACATCGGTCAACTTCGGCAGTGCTCGCATCTGTTCGAGGAGGGTCTGCGTCCATTTGCCCAACTCGGCCGGGTCGGCATCCTGCAAGACGTACTGGTACTGCGTGCGGCTGACGCGCGTGTCGAGCTGGAGGTCCTGCACCGCCTGGGTGAAGAGCGAGATCCCTGCAAGTTGGCGGTCGCGCGGCGTGGGCGCGCGATGATGGCTTCGGCGTTGCTGTTGCGCTCGTTGCGCCCCTTGAGCACAATCGTCATGCGACCGGTGTTGAGCGTGGCGTTGACCGACCCCGCGCCGACGAACGATGCCACCGATTGCAAGTCGGGGTCTTGGCGCGCGATCTCCGCCACCGCCCGCTGGCGTTCGACCATCGCCGGGACTGAGATGTTCTGCGCCGCATCTGTCGCTTTGATAATCACGCCGGTGTTCTGCTGCGGCAGCAGACCCTTGGGCGTGACCACGTAGAGGAAGATCGTCGCCACGGTGACCAGCAGCGTGAAGAGTCGATGCCGCAAGACCCATTTCAGCCCACCCTCGTACCAGGCGAGCATCCCGTCGAACAACCGCTCCGTCCAACGGTAGAACCAGTGGTGCCCTTGCTTGTCCTTGCCCGTGGCGTCTTCCTCCGCTTCCGGTTTGAGCAGCTTGGCGCCCATCATCGGCGTCAGCGTGAGCGAGATCACCGCCGACACGACCACGGCCGCGCTCAGCGTCACGGCGAACTCTCGGAACAGCCGCCCGACGATGCCCGTCACAAACAGCAGCGGGATGAACACGGCGATCCGCGACACACTCAGCGACACCACCGTGAACCCGATCTGCTTGGCCCCCTTGAGCGCGGCCTCGAAGGGCGGTTCGCCCGCCTCGATGTAACGCACGATGTTCTCAATCATCACGATGGCGTCGTCCACCACGAACCCGGTCGAGATCGTCAGCGCTATCAGCGATAAATTGTCCAGGCTGTAGCCCGCAAGCTTCTCCAGCCCGAAGGTGCCGATGATGGACAGCGGCAGCGCCACGCTTGGGATCACCGTGGCCCGGAGCTTGCGCAGGAACACGAAAATGACCATCACGACCAGCACCACCGTCAGCACGAGCGTGAACTGCACGTCCTCACCGAGGCACGGATCGTCTCCGTGCGGTCGGTGAGCACCTCGACCTTCACGGCCGGTGGGATCGTGGCCGTCAACTGCGGCAGGAGCGCCTTGATGCGGTTAACCGTCTCGATGATGTTTGCGCCGGGCTGTCGCTGGATGTCGAGCAGCACGGCGGGCCGGTCGCCGCTCCTGACGTCGGACACCCAGGCGGCGAGTTGGTCGTTTTCCACGCTGTCGATCACCGTGCCGAGATCGCTGACGCGCACGGGCGCACCGTTGCGGTACCCGACGATCACAGGCCGGTAAGCGTTGGCGGTGGAAATCTGGTCGTTCGAGCCGATGGTTTCCGACTGGCGCGGACCGTCGAAGCTGCCCTTGGGCGCGTTGACGTTGGCTTGCGCGAGCACGGTGCGCACGTCTTCGAGGCTCAGGCCGTAGGAGGCAGCGACGGCCGGGTTGACCCGCACGCGCGCGGCCGGCTTCTGGTTGCCCTGGATGGACACGAGGCCCACGCCGCTGACCTGGGTGAGCTTCTAGGCCAGAACGGTGTCGGCGAAGTCGTTGACCTTGTCCGGCGGCAGCGTGTCGGAGGTGATCGCCAGCGACAAGATCGCGGTGTCCGCCGGGTTAACCCTGTTGTAGGTGGGCGGGTTGGGCAGGTTCTTGGGCAGGACACCGTCGGCAGCCTTGATGGCGGCCTGCACGTCCTGCGCCGCGGCGTCGATCTCGCGGTCCAGAACGAACTGGAGCGTGATCGTTGCGTTGCCGAAGGAACTGATCGAGTTCATCGACGCCAACCCCGGGATCTGGCCGAGCTGCCGCTCCAGCGGAGTTGTCACGGCCGATGCGCTTGTGGTCACCACCGCCCCGGCTGGCGGGTGGCTGCCCGTCGCCGTTCTCGTTGGTGAGGGTGACCTTCGAGCCGGCCTGGGGCTTGTACTGGCCGTCCACCACGATGGGTTCGCCGGCCTTGACCCCGTCGTCCAGCAGCGCCACGCCGTCCTCGGTCTGGGCCACCTTGACCGGGTGCGTGTCCACGGTCTCGTCGTCCTTGATGACGAACACGTACGCACCCTTCGGCCCGCGCTGGACCACGCTGGCGGGCACGGTCAGGTCGATGACGTTGTCGATGACGTTGTCGATGATGGCGAGCATGCCGTCGCCGAGCGCGTTTTTTTGATCGCGGCCCATGGCGACAACCTTCATCCGACCCTGTGCGCCGCCGGAGGGATACTGGTCGCGGATGAGTTGGAGGTTCTGCTCGGGCAGGGTGAACACCACCGAGACCGGCTGTACCTGGGTGATCACGACCACGCCGCCTGTGTCGCCGGCGTGGATGATGTTGCCTAGGTCCACGAGCCGCACCCCCACCCGCCCGGCCAGCGGCGCGGTGATGCGCGTGTAGTCGAGCCGGGTGTGGGCGTTTTCGATGGCGGCCTGGTCGCCCTGGACAGTCGCCACGAGCTGATCGACGAGGTACTTCTGCGTGTCGTAGCCCTGCTGGTCGAGCACCCGCTGGTTGACAAGATCCAGAAACGTTTACTCATGGAGGTGGGGACGAACGCGAGCTTCCGCGTTGGGACGCCGCCGGATTCGTGCCGGGAAAGGCGTTTCAGGCTTATCGACACTTGCAAAGTGGCGCACCTGCATGCAGTTCTCTGACGGCAACAGACAACATCCTTCGCTCGAAATCGCGCGGCATCAGGTCGTCTTTTGTGTGGGCAGTTAGACAAAAGACGACGACCCCCTCTCCGCTCCCTCTGCTACTTTCACCCTGTGATGGAACGCATCCTAGTCGTGGACGATGACGCGGGGTTGACCGAACTTCTCGCCGAGTATCTCCAACCCGAAGGGCTGGAACTGGAAGCCGTCCACGACGGCGAAGCGGGCGTCGAACGCGCCTTGTCCGGCGGTTATGCTCTCGTGATCCTCGACATCATGCTCCCGGGACTCGGCGGGTTGGAAGTGCTGCGCCGGGTGCGCCGCCACTCGCAGGTGCCTGTCATCATGCTGACCGCACGCCGCTCGACGGCTGATCGGGTCATCGGTCTGGAAATCGGCGCGGACGATTACCTCCCCAAGCCCTTCGATCCGCGGGAATTGGTCGCACGCGTCCGCTCCGTCCTGCGCCGTATCCGCCCGGCCACCCCGGGGCGCGGGCCGGAGTTCCTGACGGTGGACGACCTGCTGTTGGACGCCGGCAAGCGGCAGGTGCGCCGGGACGGCGAGGCGGTGGACCTGACTACGGCCGAGTTCGAACTGCTGCGCGCGCTGCTGGCTTGCGCCGGCCGGGTGGTCTCGCGGGAAGACCTCTTCCGCGCCGTGCTCGAACGCGAGTTCTCCAACACTGACCGCGGCATCGACAACCTCATCAGCGCGCTCCGCCGCAAGCTCGGTCCTGCCACCGACGGCGAGGAGCGTATCAAGGCCATCCGCGGGGTCGGTTATCTCTATGCTCACAGCCACGGCCACACCGCTCAATGACGGGCCGGCCGCCTCGGCTGAGGCAGCAACCCCGGCGCCACCGGTGGTCGCCTCCGGCCGCCGCGGGGTCGCGCCGATGCGCAGCTTGTTCTGGCGCATCTTCCTGTGGTTCTGGCTCGCGGCGCTGCTGCTGGCGGGTGCCGTGGCGGCGACGGTCTACCTGACCGACCCCGACCAGTTTTTCCCGCGGTCGCGCTTCGTACCGCTCCAGATGATTGATTGCCTGGCGCACGAATGCGCAACGGCGTTTGAACGGTCGGGTGAAGCGGGCTTGCGCACGTACCTCGACGGCCTGCCGCGCCGGCCGGAAGCGAACGGCCTGCCGTCTGCCGCGCACTTCGACGACGCTTACCTCTTCGACGGCGCTACCGGCCGTGAACTCTCCGGCCAACCCCAGCGCTTGGACGCCCGCGACCTCGTGGCCCGGGCCCGCCACAGCCCGGACCTCCAGCTGGAACGCCACGTCGGACGCCTCTACATGGCCTACGCGGTGGAGGGCGGACGCTACGTGTTCGTCTTGGGGATGCCGCGTTCGAGCCTGCTCCAACCGACGACCCCGCAGGCCGCCGTCGAACTCGGCGCGGCAGTGCTCACTTCCGCACTGGTCTGCTATTGGCTGACGCGCTACCTGCTCGCGCCTCTGGGACAACTCCAGGCCGCCACGCGCCGGCTGGCAGAAGGCGATCTTGGCGCACGCGTCGCCGACGCCGGCAGCCTGGCCCGGCGGCAGGACGAATTCGGCGTGCTGGCCGGCGACTTCAACGAGATGGCCGCGCGCATCGAGGATCTTCTCACCGCGCAGAAACGCCTGATCGCCGACATTTCCCACGAACTCGGCAGCCCGCTTACCCGGCTCAACGTAGCGCTCGGCCTCGCCTTCCGCAAAAGCCCCGACGCCGCCCGCACCGAACTCGAACGCATCCAGACCGAGGCCGGCCGGCTCAACGAACTCATCCGCCAGCTCCTGCTCATCTCTGAACTGCAGATCGAGGCCAAGCTTGACGCGGCCGAGCGCCTGGATCTGTGCGCCATGGCGACGCAGATCGCGGCAGACGCCGAGTTCGAGGCGAGCGAACGCCGCTGCCGAGTGGTGGTCTGGGCGCCGGGCGTAGTGCCGGTGCGAGGCGTGCGCCATCTCCTGCATAGCGCCGTGGAAAACGTCGTTCGCAACGCCGTGCGTTACACCGCAGCAGAATCAGAAGTTTCCATCGAACTCAAGCGCACCGACGCCGGCGGCGCATCCGTGCGGGTACGTGACCACGGCCCTGGCGTGCCCGCCCCAGCCCTGGCAAACCTCTTCCGGCCGTTTTACCGCGTCTCCGAAGCGCGCGACCGGCTCTCGGGCGGCACGGGCCTTGGCTTGGCAATCACCCAACAGGCCATCGAGGCGCACGGTGGCAGTGTTCGCGCCAGCAACGCACCCGATGGCGGGTTGATCGTCGAGATGGAACTGCCCGCGTGAACTCTGCGTCCTAACAACCTTCCAGGAAGTCGCGCGCGACAATCAGGCCGCGCTGCTCACCGGCCTCGGAACCGCAAAAGTCCTCGTCTTCCAGTTCGATGCTGACTTTCCCGCTGTACCCGGCATCGCTCAGAGTCCGGAGGATTTCCGGCCACGCCACCCCGCCGCGGCCCGGCAGCGTGTAGCGCCAGGCGTTCCCGGCCCAGCGTCGCGCCGGTTTGAAGGTGGATGGCAGTTCGTGCCCGTACTCGTACAGATCGTCGGCGGACACGGCGGCGTCCTTGGCGTGAACGTGGAACACGCGCGCGGCGAACTCCCGTGCGAAGCGCGCTGCGTCGATGCCCATCCGCACGAGGTGGGATGGATCGTAGTTGATTCCAAACCTATCTGAATCTACCTCGTCAAAAAACGCCCGGAACGTTTCCGGCGTGCAGCACACTGCCCCGGGCCCCGGCCAGCCTTCCACGGCCACGCGCGTGCCGGTGCGTTCCAACGTGGGGATCAGCGCGGCGAAACTCTCCACGCACGCGTCGAAGTTCTGCCGCCGGGATGCGCCTGGGTCCACCGGGAGCGTGACGGCGAAGAAACAGGTCGCCCCAGACGCCGCACACCGTTCGATGTGCGCCTCCGCCGCCAGAAGGACGCTCCGCCGGGCGGGCGAGTCCGGCGCGATCACCGCGTCATCATCCTCCCGCGCGAACAAATCTACCGTCCCGACCCGCCGTCCGGTCGGCAGCCCAGCGGAGGCGTTCGCCTTGTCAAATCCACGAAACCGAAACGCTGCCCGGCCGCCCAACGCGCCAGCGCCGCCGGGCCGCGCTGCCACTCTCCCCCGCCCTGCCGCAGGCCGATCAGGAACCCGCCGGTGGATGTTCTCGCAGGTTCCATGCGTGGTTCATCGGAGGATGGTCCGCGCTGCGCTACGCGCCGTGGCCACGAAGCTCTCCAGCGCCGGCGAACGGTTGTCCCGCCGCCACGCCGCGCAGAGTTGGTACAACGGCGTCGACTTGTCGAGCGGCACGAAGCGCACGCCCGGGATCGTCACCCGTCCGATCTGCGCGGGGAAGACCGCCACCCCGTAGCCGGCGGCCACGTAGTTGAGCGCCGACGGGGAACGGTCGGTCTCCAGCGCGATCTCGGGCTCGAAGTTCGCTCGCCGGCAGAGCGCCAGCAGCCACGGGCTGAACGCCGGTGCGTCGTGCCGGGCCGTAAAAATAAACTTTTCCTTGGAAAGTTCGCCCAGCGCAAGACTGCGCCGGGTGGCCAAGCGGTGGTCGAGCGGCAACGCGACCACGAGACGTTCCTCGCTCATCACGGCCACTTCCAGTTCCTCCGGCGGCTGCGGCGGTCCGAGCCCGATGATGCCCAGATCGAGCCGGCGCTCGGTCAATTCCTCAATTTGGCGGGTCGGCGTCAGTTCCGTCAGGTTGATCTCAACGTCGGCGTGTTGCCGCCGGAAGGAACGCAGTACCATCGGCAGCCATTCGTAGGAAAGCTGTGCGATGAAGCCGATGGCGAGTCGTCCCGTCTCCCCGCGCGCCGCCCGCACCGCCGCCCGCCGGGAGGAGGCCCGCTTCATCGCCCGGTGGTTGCGGTCGCGGTCCAAGAGCGCCGTGCCGAGTTCGTCTTCGAGTTGCTGGATCTGCACGCTGAGCGCCGGCTGCGAGACGTGCAGGCGTTCCGCCGCCCGGCGGAAGGAAAGCTCCTCCGCCGCCGCCACGAAGTACCGGACGTGCCGCAGCTCCATGGCTGATGATAGTCTTATCCTATCACGGCGACAAGAACAAAGTCATTCCGTTTTCACTGCTGGGTGAGACATTGCTGGATGAAAAATGTTTCTCTTCAACCCCATTCGCTGCTGACGCCCTTGAGCGCCAGGGAGGAAGGTACCAACGGCGGACTTTCGCTCGGGTTGGTCGCGGTCACGCTGCCGACGGTCGGCTACGCGCTCGTCCAACTCTCGCACCTGCTCAGCGGCGACCATCTGGAGCAGGCGGTCCGCGCGTTCGTGCCGTAATCCGTTCGCGGAGGTGCGCGCGTCGTTGCTTCCGGGCGACGGCGCGCTAAGATGCCTGCCATCTTGATGTACCGTTCGCTCTTCCTCTCTGTCGGATGGCTCCTGCTGTCCGTGGCTCACGGCTACGGTTACGGCGCGGAAGGCCACGACGCCGTCGGCTCCATCGCCGCCGAGCGCCTCGCCGGCACCCCGACCGCCGCCAAGGTCAACGAACTGCTCGACGGCCTCCCGCTGGGCTTCGCGGCGACGATCCCCGACCGTATCAAGAGCTGGGACCGCAACGGCAGCGAGGACGATCCGGGCGGTTTCAAGATGCCCGACCACCCCAAGATCGAGGCGCAACTGCGTGCGTTTTGGGAGGCTAACCGTCCGAGCGAGCAGAACGACGACGCCCATCCGTCGCACCACTGGTTCCATTACACGGACGTGCCGGTGGACGGCACCGAGAAGTACGCTGACGGCAAGGAAGGCCGTTCGCGCTGGGACATCGTCCACATGATTAACTATTGCTGCCGCGTGCTCTCGGGCGAAGAGCCCGAGCAGAACGCGCGCGCGATCACCAAGCCGGTCGCCGCCATCCTGCTTGCGCATTACGTCGGGGATCTGCACCAGCCGCTCCATGTCGGCGCGGAATACTTCGACAACGCCCATCCGTCCAACCCCGACACCGACCCGCACGCGCTCCCGGACGAAGGCGGCAACACGCTGATGCTCTCGCTTGTCAGCCCGGCGACGGGTGACCCGGAGCTCACCCGCAAACGCCCGAAGCTGCACGCCTTCTGGGACAACAACGCCGTCAAGCTGCTCATCACGCAGGTCGACGCCGAGATCAAGCGTGCCAATCCCGCGCACCCGGCAGACGTGCCTTTCCAGGAGTTCGTCCACGTCCTCGCCAAGCAGGACCCGCCCAACTGGAAACCCGCTCCCACGCTGCCGCTGAAAGGTTGGGCCGAGGCGTGGGCCAACGAGATTTTGCCCGTGGCCCGCGAAGCGCACGAGCGGCTGGCGTTCACGCAAATGGGTACACGCACCGACCACGGCAAACAGGTGGCCCTCGGCCTCGCCATCGAGAAGGGCGGCCAACATCCCTCCTACGCGGATTGGGCGGCGAACACCGTGCGCGTCGAGCTGGAGAAAGGCGGCTACCGCCTGGCTCTGATGCTCGACCAAGCGCTGAAGCCAGCCGCCCCGACAACGGCCGCCACTACGGCCGCCTCATCGCCTCGTCCCGCCGGGCTTTGAACTCCGCGTCCGGCTTCCACGCCGGCCAGACCGTGCCATCGGCGACCTGCCAGCCGACCTCCAGGAGCAACTGCGCATCCTCCACCGCGCCGGAGAGGTCCCAGTCGGGGGTCACCTCGTCGGACGGCTTGTGGTAGTGCTTGAGGATGAACTCCGTTTCGAGTTGGTCGCCTAGTTCGGGCGGCTTGCCCACGAGCGTCTTACCATATTTCATGTAGAGCGCCGGCACCCCGACCTTGGCAAACTCGAAGTGGTCCGCGCGGTAGAACCCGCCGTTTTCCGGCCGGCTGTTGGGCAGCAGCGTGCGCCCTTGACTGCGGGCGGCCTCGGCCAAGAGGTCGTCCAGCGTGCTGAAGCCGTTGCTGGTGTCCTCCACATCGGTGGTCCGGCCGTGGATGCCCATGCCGTCGATGTTGATGTCGGCGAGGGTCTTGTTGAGCGGGTAGAGCGGGTGTTCGGCGTAATACTTCGCGCCGAGGAGGCCAGCTTCTTCCGCGGTCGTTGCCATGAACAAGACGGAGCGCGCGGGACCAGGCTCGGCCGCACAGAAAGCCTTGGCAATTTCCAGAACCGCCGCCGTGCCGGAGGCGTTGTCCACCGCACCGTTGAAGATTTGGTCGCCGGGGAGTTCCGGGTGCTTGCCCAGGTGGTCCCAGTGCGCCGTGTAGATCACCCATTCGTGCGCGTGCGCCGGGTCGCGGCCGGGCAAGGCTCCGACGACGTTGTGCGAGCGGAAGGGCCGGACGGTCTGCTTGATCGAGAAATCCGCCGTGCAGCCCAGCGCCACAGGACGGAAGTCCCAGCGGACGGCAGCCTGGTGCAGCGCGTCGAAGTCGTGCCCGCTGTCGGCGAAGAGTTTCTTGGCCGCGTCCAGGGTGATCCATGAGCGCACCGGAACCGTCCCGGCGTTTTTGTCCGGCGCGTCGATGGCGAAGTTCTCCTTCGCAAAACTCAGCCTGACGACCGAGTACTGATACCCTGCCGGGCCGGTCTCGTGGATGACAATAGCCGCGGCAGCCCCCTTCTTGGCGGCGATCTCGAACTTGTACGACCAACGGCCGTAGTACGTCATGGCTTTACCCTTGAAGGTGTTCTCGTCGAGCTTGGAAGGGTCGTGCGGATCGGGCACCGGGGGATCGCCGAGGAGCATCAGGATCGTCTTGCCGCGTACGTCCACATCCTTGTAGTCGTCCCAAGCATATTCGGGTGCGACCACTCCGTAGCCGACGAAGACCACGTCCGAGCCCATCACGTCAATCTCTGTGCGCAGTTGCTCGGAACTCGCCACGAAGTCATCGGGATAACGCAACGCCGTCGTCTGCCCACCGACCTTGAACGCCAGCGTCGGCGTGCTGGTGATGCCGGCAAGCGGCACCTCCTGGACGTAGGTGCCGTCCGGGTTACCCGGCCGCAGTCCGAGCGCCTGGAACTGGGCGCGTAGGTAGTCGACGGTGAGTTCCTCGCCGCGGCTGCCCGGCGCGCGGCCCTCGAACTCATCGCTGGCGAGGGTTTTGACGTTGGCGAGCATTCCCTGCGCCGTGATGGCCGCGAGCGCGGGGGCAGGCGGTTTCGCCGCTCGGGCAGGTGCTCTAAGGACGAGGCCCTGAAT
>CAXTQD010000127.1:11720-12895 GCA_964246175.1 uncultured Chthoniobacterales bacterium
GACAGACCACGCGCCTAGCAAGAGGCAGCGGCGGAAGGGCGGATTGCGCATACGGGCCGCAACGTGCGCGCGGAACGCGGCAGCGTCGAGGGTTGTTTTCAGCGGGCGTCGCGGCGCTTCGTGGCGTTGGCGTCGGCGGTCGCCTTGAAGTAGATCGCCTGGTTGCCCATGTCGATGATGGCTCCGTTGCGGGCGAGGAGGTCGCCGCCGAGCAGGCCGAGGATCGGTTCGTCGGGCGAGGAGTTGCCGCGGCCGGCGAACGCTTCGAGTGACTGCGCGGTGGCGGTCATGTGCACTTCGTGCGCCACGTAGGGGCCGATCTGGAGGCGGTCCACGTCGACGAGGCTGACAGGCTCGGGGTCCTTGCCGATGATATTGTTGCGGAAGGGCAGGTCGCGCACGCTGACCTGCGCGTCCTTCAAGAGCCCGCGGTCGAGGTTGGTGAACGGCGCGCCGGTGTCCACCACAAGGCGGTAGCGGCGGCCGTTGAGCACGCAGGGCACGAGGTAATGAGAACCGGTGTCGATCATCGGCACGCGGGTCCAACCGTGCCGGGCGAAGGACGCGGCGAGGTCGAGCTTTTTGGCGGGGTCAAGGTTCAGGTAAAGCACGAGGCGCGCGCAGTCGATCATGGCGCCGTAATGCCGCAGGATATTCTGGCCCAGGAGGCCGTCGTAGAGTTGGCCGCCCGCGTCGTCCGGACCGCCGTCGTGCAGGTAGGGGCTGGGGATCAGGCAGACGGGCACCGCGCCGAGGTTGGATGGGCCGACGTGGAAGTCGGGTGCTTCGGCAAGCGGGGCGGTGGTGCCGTTGATGCTCAGCGCCCGCGGCACCCCGGCAGGCAGACTGGCGGCACCGCCGAGGCGCAGCGCCCGGTAGGTTGCGCCATTGAGCGCGGTGTTGGCCGCGCCGGTGTCGAGCATGATGAGCCCTTTGGTGCCGGAGACCGTCGCGGCGAAGCAGAGACGGTTGTTGTGTTTGCGTCCGAGCGGGATGAGCCGGTAGCCGGGCAGCGGGCTGTTGGCCGCGAGGTCCGGCGGCACGGGCGGGACGATGTCGAAGAGCTTGTTGGAAGCGTTGGTCAAGCGTTCCAGACGTGACTGGCGGTTCAGAGCGCTCACATCCTGGCTCGACGAGAGCGACGATCCGGGCAGATTCGAGCGGACCGTTGGAAG
>CAXTQD010000128.1:0-6073 GCA_964246175.1 uncultured Chthoniobacterales bacterium
TCCCGGTCCCGGGCGAGGATGCCGCGCAAGAGCGCAAGCCTGCGCGCTTCCGGGTCGTCGTCTCCCGCCGGAGCCGCGGCGGGTGTCCCGCCTTTGGGCAGCGCGACGCCTTCCACGTTCGGCTTGGCGGAGAGCGCCGCCTGCAGGGCCTGCATCCGCGCGTTGTTGACGGGGTCGGAGGGCGGCTCCACCGCGACGGGCGGCGGCAGGACCGCTGGGATGATTGGCGTGGGCGCAGGCTTCGGCACCTGCTCGGGAGTCGGTGCCTGCGACCACGCCAGCTGCTTGGGAATGATGTTGTCTGCCTGCTTGGCGGCGCTCGTGTGCTGCTCGGTGCTCTGGGCAATCTGACGCTTGCTGCGTGCATACATGACGGCGATCACCACAAACAGGAAGAGCACCATCAACACGAAGAAGATGACGACGGGCGTGTTGTTGATGCGCCGGGTGCCGATCTGCGTGCGGGCCGCGCCGGAAGGCGAGTTTTCCGGGGCAAGATCCGGGTCGGGAACCGTGTGGGCGCCGTTATTTTGCATCGCGAGCTTTGGAGCTGGGGTGGGTCGAGGCCGTGCTCGTCGCGACCGTCGTGGTGGTCTTGGTCACGGCGGGCGGCGGCACCATCTTCTTGGTGAGCTTTACTTCCTCCTTGCCGATGACCATGACGGCGCGGTCCAGCACGGAATCCACGATGTAGCGGTTGTGCTGGACGCGGTAGTTGACGATCACCTTGTCGTCGCCCCACAGCCCCTTGCCGCGGCGCAGCACGAGCAGGCTCGGAGCTTCGGTCTGGCTCATGGTGGGCGGCATCTGGACGTAGGTCTTCACGCCGTCCGTGTAGGCGTAAAGCGGCTGCCACGGCGCGTTGCCGTCGATGCGGTAGGCAACCGTGGGCACCGCCGGTCTCGGGGCGGCGGGCTTGGGCAGCTTCGCCTGCGCGTCCACGCGGGTGCGGGCGGCGGTTTTCTGGAGGGCGGCCAGTTCCGCGTCCCGCCTTTGCTGCAACGCCGCCATCTCCGGGTCCTCGGGGTAGGTGAAGGTCACGTAGTGCATGAACCGGTCGAAACTCGACTGCAAAAGCAGGTGGTACGTGCGCCGGGTGGTCGTGACGACGAGCGAGGTCTTCAGACCCTCGTCCAAAGGCTTGATGATGAGGTGGGCGCGCTGCAACTCGCCTTCCTGAGAGTTCGTGACGGCGATCACCCAGCGCGCCGTGTCGCCGACGTTGACGGAAGTCACCGCTTCGCCAGGCTGCAACTCCACGTCGGTCAATTCGAGCACCGCCGCCGTGAGCGTGGGCAGCGCGGAGTTGAACGTGAGCACGACCGAGCCGTTGACGCCGGACTGGCTCTGGAAGTCGGCGCTCTTGGCGGCCCAGTCGTCGGTCATCTTCACACCGATCTGTTCCTGCGGCGTGAGCATGCGCTCGGCTTCCGCACGGGCCTGTTTGGTCACGAGGTCCACGCGGCGCTCGGGCGAGAGCGACACCTCCGCGGTTCGGTCGGTGGGCACCGGGCAGATTTGTCCTTGGGGCGGCGAACCGCCGCCCACGATCAGGGTCGTTGCCGGCGCGGGCGAAGGCGTCGGGTCGGGCTGTGGCAGGTCGGCCGGAACCGGCGTGGGCGGGACCGGCACCTGAACGGCCGTGTTCCCCTCCCCCGATGCGCGGAGCGGCGCGGGCGTGGCGTCGGTAGCGGCATCGGCCGGCTGCTGCGCCCACCCAACCTGGAACGGGATACTCGCGGCGAGCGCGCAGGCTCCCGCGAGCAACGTGGTTTTGACGAGTGGATTCACTGGCTAGAAACCGATCTTGCTCCAGTTGAGGTCTTTCACGTACAGGCCGATGGGATTGCGCTGGATGTCGGCCTCACTGGTGACCGCCGTCGCGGGCACGAGGTAGGTCGTGACCAAGGCACGCATGTTGGTGACGCTCTCCGGGTGGCCGTCCCGGCTGACGACCGTTTCCGTCCAGTCCACCTGCCAGGAGTCCTGGGACTGCGGGATGACGGCGTTGATCGACGCACTGACGAGCACCTTGGTCGCGCGGTTGAACGGGTTGTTTTCCTTCGAGCCGTTAAACCACTCGTTCATCTTGGCCGTGGCCGGATCGGAGTTCGCCAGAAGCGCGTACACGTCCCGGATGGAATTGGCCTGGAGCTGCTGGTCGGGCGTAACGAGCCGCGCCTTCGTGATGAAGGTCGCCAACTCCGCTTTGATCACGGCGGTCAGGCTGGCCGCGTCGATGGTCGAAGCTTGCCGCACGGCAGCCACTTGGCCGAGCTTGTCCACCTCCACGATGTAGGGCACGAACCGGCTCTGCTTGGCGACGGACACCATGCCCACGACGGCAAGCCCGGCGACGCACAGGCTGCCGATGCCGACGGCTTGCCACACCTTGGTGGCGCGGACAACCTGGCCGACGTGGTCGTTCCACGCGCGCCGGGCGTTGAAATAAGGACTGACGGGTTCCTGGGTCTTCATGAGGAAAACGAAAGAGGGCAGAGCGGAGCGAAAAGAGGTACCACCTCAAAGCGCGGGCAATCCGCGGCTGGCGAGCCAGTGGTTCACCCACCCGTCGCGCCCGTACCGGGCGACCAACTGACGGATCACGGCGACGGATTCCTTGTCGCTGGCTCCCACGAACGCCAAGGCCAGCTTGCCCAAGGACAACTCGTAGAGCCGACGCCCCTTTTCCGAGACGTAGTAGTATTGCCGCTTGGGGATCGCCTCTGAGAGCAACTGAATCTGGCGTTCGTTGAGCCCCATCCGCCGGTAGAGCGCGCTCGCGTCCTCCTCGCGCGCGTAGGCGTTGGGCAGGAAGATTTTGGTGGCCGTGCTTTCCACGATCACGTCAAGGATGCCGGAGTGCGCGGCGTCCGTGAGCGACTGGGTCGCCATAAGAATCAGGCAATTGGCCTTGCGCATGACCTTGAGCCACTCGCGGATTTTGCCCCGGAACGTCTCGTGGCCGAGCATGATCCAGGCTTCGTCCAACACAATGGCGGCAGGCTGGCCACGCAGGGATTTCTCGATGCGCCGAAACAGGTACAACAACACCGGCAGCGCGTACTTTTCCCCGAGGTTGAGCAGCTCCTCGATCTCGAACGCCGTGAAGTCCGACAACGAGAGCCCGTCTTCCTTGGCGTCGAGCAAATGCCCCATCGCCCCCGCGATGGTGTACTGCTTCATCCCCTCGCGCACAGCCTGATCCTGGATCGTCAGGCAAAAGTCCGTGAGCGTGCGTGCGCCGCTCGCGTGCATGTTTTCTAGGGCCGAGACGATCTCGTTGCGTTGCGCGGAACTGAGCTGGACCTGGTTCAAGTTGAGGATCGTCTCGATCCACTCGGCCGCCCACGCGCGGTCGCCTTTGGTTTCCAGGTATTGCAGCGGGCAAAACGCCAACTCGTCCCCGTCGCCACCCACGGTGTAGTGCTCCCCGCCGGCGGCCATCGCCAGGGGATAAATGCTCAGTCCCTTGTCGAAGAAGAAAATCGACAGGTCGCGGTAGCGTCGGAGCTGCGCCACGAGCATGGCAAGGTGCGTGGATTTACCCGCCCCGGTCGGCCCGAACATAACCGTGTGGCCGATGTCGCGCACGTGCAGGTTCAGCCAGAACGGGGCGTTGCCGCTGCTCAAGGCGCTCATCAGCGCGGGGGAAAGCGCCGGGTAGAACGGGCACGGGGCCTGCGGCTCGCCGCTCCAGATCGAACTGGTCGGCAGGAGGTCGCCCAAGTTGAGCGTGTTCATGAGCGGCCGGCGCACGTTCTCGTCGCAGTGGCCGGGCAGGCTGCCGAAGAAAGCGTCCAGGGTGTTGGTGTCCTCCACCCGGGCGTTGAAGCCCAGTTCGTTGATGGCCTTGGTCACCCGCTTCGCCATGGCGTCGAGTGCCTTGCGGTCGGCTTCGAAGAGCACCACGACGCTCGTGTAGTAACCGACGCCGACGATGCCGCCGTTGAGTTCGGCCAAGGCCCCGTCGATGTCGTCGACCATGTCCTGGGCGTGCTGGTTGATGCGCCCCGAGTTGGTCTGGAAAAGCTGGTCGAAAAAACCGCGTACCTTCTGCTTCCACTTCTTGCGGTAACGCTCCAGGTGGCGCGCCGCCTCGTGGTTATCCATAAAGATGAAGCGCGTGCTCCAGCGGTACTCGCAGGGCAACTCGGCGAGCTTGCCCAGGATGTTCGGATGGGATTCCAAGGGAAAACCGTCGATGGCGACCACCTGCAAGAACGAGTCCCCTACCCTCGGGATGACACCCCCGTGCATCTCCTGGCCGAACATCCGGTCGAGGTAAATGGGGTTGCTCGGCAGGTTGACGTTCTGGCTGCGCCCGCTCATGCAGCGCCAGAGGTGCGAGAGGAAAGCGTCCTTGGTTTCGGTGGAACCGTCCTCGTTGTGGACCCGACGGCCCGCGAGGCGTTCGAGCTGGAAGCAGAGCGAGAGCCGGGATTCGAGCGCGTCGACCTCGTGTTGGAAGTGGGTGACGAGGTCGTGCGTGCGCACGCGGTTGTTGGGGGCCGCGTTGTCGTCGTCGAACATCAACTCGACGAACTTGCGCTCCGCGAGCATCGGCGGAAACCAGGTCGCCGTGAGGTAGAACGCCTGGAGGTAAGCTTGACCCGCCCCGGAAAACATCGCGCGACGCTCCTCGTCGATGGCCCGGGTGACGCGGTCGGGGAAGTGGGAGAGTTCGCGCTGGCTGTAGTTGGTGGTCGGCGTGCGCACGACATCGACGTGGACAGCCCAACCGCTTTTGAGCGGCCCGAGCGCCTGGTTGACGCGAAACGCCACGACTTCTTTGTCCCGCTCGCCGCTGCTTTCGGCGTCCGCCCCGGTGTAACGCCACGCGGCCATGAAGGAGCCGTTTTTGTTGACGATGACCCCGTCATCCACGACGGCCGCGTAGTTGAGCAGGTCCACGAAGCCGTCGCCGGTTTGGCGGTAGGGAGCCAAGGTTTTCACGGGAGGGGAAAGGAGGAACGAGACGACCGCACTACTCGTTCTTGAAGGATCTAAATGGGGTAGAATGCGCCGGGTAGAACGCTTTGTAGCGGCGGTGGCGCAAGTAGACGTGGCGCAACTGCGGATCGTTCTTGGCCATGAGCCGCAGGAGGTAGAGCGCCGCCGTCCACAGCACGATGCCAAAGACGCAGGCAAACCACTCCTGCGCGGCGAAGATGAGCGCCGCGGCCAAGAGCGCCGTGAACATCACCAGTTCCCGGTCACCGCCCATGAACAGGTTGGGCCGGTTAACGGCGCTGTGGATCGGGATCGTGCGACGGTCTTCCATGCAGTTCCTTCAGGTCGTAAAGCGGAACGTTGCCGTGGTTCGTGCCCGCGGCGCTTTAAACGAGGAAGCTGCGGCCGACAAGCAGCGCGCCATGTGCCGGTGGCAGGACGTTGGCGACCACGGCACCGGAGCCGAAGAGCCCGGACATCATAGAATTTGCCCCGACCAGGAGTGCCATGACGAGCACGATGAAAACCAGGGTGCGCAAGAACGCGTTGAGTTCGCCGCCGAAGATCAAGACGCCACCCGCCCCCACGATGCCGATGAGCGACACGCTGAACGCCACGGGACCGGTCAGGGAGGCTTGCAGCTTGGTCAGCCAAGCTTCGTAGGGCAGACCGCCCCCGGCCCCGGCCGAAGCGTGAGCCTGACCGGCGAACGCCAGCATAAACGCAAGCACCAACAAGACTTGGATGTTTGTATCACTAAATTTTTGCTTGTTCATGGAGCGCATCCTGCCACCGCCAGCTTTTCCGAGTCAACGACAAAGCGAATTTTCACCTGAATAATTGCGCTTTCCGTGCTTCGTCGGCGTCGGTTTAGCCGCTAAACTTAGCCTTCGCGGCTCGACGCCAAGCCGAAGACACGTTTGCTCGCTGACTGGGACGCACTTCCTGGTGGTCTCAGTTTGAAAGAGGGCTTCCAAACTCCAGGGGCGAACGCCTGTTGGCCGCCGTCGCGTTCAGGACGGAGAAACTTTGTATCTGCGGCAACGCACAGCCGGGAGGTGCGCGGAGGGTGCGCCAGGTCACCTGGGGGCGGTGAGATACGCTCCGTCCGTGTAGCCCC
>CAXTQD010000128.1:6083-11830 GCA_964246175.1 uncultured Chthoniobacterales bacterium
GTGCGCGAGCCCTCGCTGGTCTTGACGATGTGAATGAGCAGGTGAACCGCTTCACCGATCAGTGGCTCGATCGGCCGCGGCGAATCCGGGTGCATGGAAATCAGCGTAGCGAGCCGGCTCAAGCCCGCCAAGGCGTCGTTGGCGTGGATGGTGGCCACCCCACCCTCGTGCCCAGTGTTCCACGCCATGAGCAGATCGAGCGCCTCCGGGCCGCGCACCTCGCCCACCAGGATGCGGTCCGGGCGCATCCGCAGCGTCGTGCGCAAAAGCCGGGTCATCGGCACCTCGCTCGTGGTGTGATAGATCACGCTGTTGGGCGCGGCGCACTGGATTTCGCCGGTGTCCTCGATGATCACGAGCCGCTCGTGTGGGTTCTGGCGGACGATCTCGTCGATGATCGCGTTGGTCAGCGTCGTCTTGCCGCTGCCCGTCCCGCCGACGACCAGGATGTTGCGGTGCGCGGCGACGGCTTCCACGATCACGTCGCGCTGGGCCTCGCTCATGATCTTGGCCTCCACGTACTGCGCGAGGGTAAAGATGGCGCTCGCCTTTTTGCGGATGGCGAAGGCCGGCGCGCCGACGACCGGCGGGAGCTGGCCCGCGAAGCGCGAGCCGTCCAACGGGAACTCGCCTTCGACCACCGGATACTGGGGTGTGACGGTCACCCCGAGCGATCCGGCCACGGTGCGGATGATTGCCTCGCCTTGGGAAGGACTCATGCCGCCGATGACGCGCAGCGGCTCGCCCAGCCGCTCCTGCCAGAGCTTGCCGTCGGCGTTGAGCAGGATCTCAATGGTCTGTTTGTCCTCCAGCGCCTTGAGGAACACCTCGCCGCACTCCCGGCGTAACTTCTCGTGTCCACGCGCCTGGGTCGGCGTGCCAATCATCGGCCGGTGTCTCCCCTGCCCGCACGTGCTCCCGGTTTGGCCGTCTGACGCTCGGGGGAGCGGACCTGTGCGGCGACGCGGGTTTGTTCGGGCGCCAGGAGGGCGGCGTCCAGCGCCGCATCGATCTGTTCCTTGAGGCCGTCCAGCCCTAGGCGGCTGTGAACTTTCACGTCGCAGAAGTCGCTGAAGCGTTTCGGGTCGCGTGCCTGCTCGCCCGAAGCAAAGGTCGGCATGACCAGGTGGGCGTTCACCGCCTCGGCGGCCTTGGTCGCCTGCTCACGGCCGGGGTTGCGGCCGGGCGTGCGGCGGTCATCGTCGCCCGCGATGAGCAGCGCCTTCTCGGGGAACTTTTCGCGCAACACCCGCGCCACGGGTTCCAGGTTGCCGGCGTCAAACGCGCTGACGGCGGCCGCGCGAGCCCCGGCGGCCTGGGCGATGACGCTCGCCGTCGCGTAGCCTTCGGCGATGACGATGGCCGGTGCCTTGGCCAGCTCACCCATTCCGCCCACGACGTGGAAGCAGCCTTCCTTGCGCGTGCCCTTGGCGAAGCGCTTGGTGCCGTCGTCCTGGATGTACTGGGCGGTCCAGATTTTGCCCTCGGCATCGTAGCCCGGCACCACGAGGGTGCGGTCGTCCTGGTCGGTGAAGACACCCTTGGTGGCCGCAGCCTGCTTCGTTTCCAGGTACGGCGTAAGGCGCGCCGGCTTTGCCCCGCGAAGCTGGGTTTCCACGCGACGGGCGGCTTCGGCTTGGGCTTCGCGGGTTTGTGTTTCGCGGGCTTCGAGTTTGGTGGCCGCCTGCGCCGCCAGGTCCGCACGCTGCTCCTCACTCAAAATGTACCCCTTGGCTTTCCAACGCACCTCTTCGCCCGTGCGGTTGTTCTTGGCGTAACCGGCCGGGTGGCCGTCGCCGTAGCACACGTAGAAGCCCGCAGCCTCGCCCTTGCGGTCGCCTTCGACCACCACGCGGTGCGGCTTGCCGTCGAGCTGGGGGTGCTCGCCGTCGATTTGCATGCCGATGCCCTTGAGTGCCGCGGCGAATTCGTCGCGCGGGGAAAGTCCCCTCTTCTGTCCCGCGGCGTCCACCTGGTTGGTAGGCAGCCACCGGGCGAGTCGGACGGCGTCGTTGGCGGTGGCGGCGAACCACGACTTGCGTTCGGCGTCCCAGCGGGCACCAAGGGCCTTGGCGGCGTTTTTCTCGCCGAAGGGCACGGCGAGGTAGGTTCTTTTGGCCGGGGAAGTGGACACAGGCGGAAGGTCCTTCAGGGGGGAGGGTGACGGCTGGGAGGCAGGCGCGGCGGAAGCGTCTTGACCGGTCGGCGCGGGGGCCTCGCGTTCGGCGGTGCGTTCGGTGATGTAGGCACGGATCTTTTCGGCCTCCGCCGCCGCGCGGAAGATTTCCAGGGGCTGCTCTTTCAAATCCTTGACCCACGAGGCGACGTAGGCGGCGGAGTTGCGGCCGGGCTCATGGCCGATGCCGACTTCCTCGCCCATCAGCAGACTCGCAATCTCGGCGCGCAGTTCCTCGCGGGCATATTCCGGGGAACCGAACGGGTTGCCCCCTTCCCGGTCCATGCGGCTCGGGTGCCCGCTCCAGTGCGCGAGTTCATGTAGGCCAACCTGGTAATAGCTGACGGCATCCGCGAACTGGCTGCGGGCGGGCAAATGGATCGCATCGTCGGAACGGCGATAGAAGGCTTTGTCGGTCTGGTCGTGCTTGACCGTGGCCAGGCCCAGGCGCGCTTCGGCGGCAGCTTCGGCGTTCCAGGTAACGGGCTTTTGGGTCAGCGGAACGAGGCCGTCGATCTGCTCGGCGTTGAAAACGGTGGCGAAAAAGACGCGGGGATTGCGCAGTTGGGCCGTCTCCTTGGTCGGTTTGCCGCCGGCGTCGAGCACGGGTTTGCCGTCCGCGCCCTGGACGGTACGTTCTTCCTCGAACTTCCAGTACTGCACCTGGGTGCCCTTCTCGCCTTTGCGCACCTGCGCGCCTTCGGCCTGGGCTTGCTTGTAGGTGAGCCAGCGCGGGTCGGCGCGCTCCTCGGACAGGAGCTGTAGGCTGTTGATCCCCTTGTAGGTCTTGCCGGTCGTCGGATTGTGCGGCAGGTAGGATTGACCTGCCTTCCACGGCTTTTGCCAAGGTGCCGTGCCGCGTTCGAGCTGGTCGATTAACTTGTCGGCCACCACGAGGTGAAACGCCTTCTTTTCTTCCGCCATACAAATTGGATAAGTGGAGTGTTCCTTTTGACTCACGCCGTTTCTACGGCGCTCTCCTTGGCGTCCGCTTCGCTCAAGGCGTCCTCGCGGAAGGCACCCGCTTCCTCGGCCTCGTCGAGAGTAAACTCAGCCTCGAAGCCGGGGGTCGCGGCATCAAGGAACTTGGCTTCGATGATCTGGATGTCGGCGGGATCAACGTCCTTTGCCTTCGGAGGGGTCGCGGCCATTGGATGATTGGGTCGTGGTAGCTCGGAACTTCGGCGGCTTCCCGGCGGCAGGTCGGATACCTGCGGTCTGCGGCGATGTTCTATTCCTGGTACTTTCTCCCCGGAAATCCCGAAATTTGGCAAGACAATTTCCTTCGAACTCCAGCGGTTTAGCCGCTAAACTGGCCCTTGCGCGCGGGGAAACTTGGGACCGCTTTTGGCTGGAAGGAGGAGGAGGCACGGCGGTTCACCAGGTCAGACGCGGCTCGACCACGGCCAGAATGCTGCCGCGCTCCACCGGGCCAAAGTAACGTCCATCGAACGAGCGCGGATTGTAGGTGCTCATGGCCAGAACCTCGTCCTCCCGCAGACGGTAGTCCGTGAGCGCAAGGCGCGGCAGCGGTGCGCCGTCGCGGTCCACGGCAAGCTGGGTGCTGTTGACCAAAAGCCGGCCGTTGACGCGGACGCCGGCGGCATCGATGGAAACCCGGTCGCCCGCGACCGCCACCACCTGTTTGAGCAAGGTCTGGCGGGCATAAGGCCGGGCGGAAAGCTCGCCGGGCGGCAAACGAAAGAGCACGTAGCTGCCCTTCCCCACCGGGCGTGAGGTTTTCTGGTAGAACCCTTCGGGCAGGCTCGGCGTGTCGTTGATGACGATGCCTGCCGCCAGCAAGGCTCCTTGGATGGCGGCGGCGCACCCGAGCGCCAGAAGTGGCAGACGCAGCCGCTTCATTGGTTTTGGAGCGAGTGAACGCCTTCCGCAATGAGGTAGACCAGACGTGCGAGGTCCTGCTCCGTGGTGGTGCCGGAGGCGGGATCGGCAACGGTGGCCGCCACGGCGCTCGCGGCGGCGTGCACGTCCAGCCCGCCTTGCGCCAGCCGGTGGGCCAAAGCAATCAAGGCCGCCACGTCGAAGCGGCTTTCGATGGCCGACGGCGACGGCGGTTGGCGGTGCTTTTCCAGGAACAGGTGCAGTGCCGCTGCTCCCGCGAAGAACACGAGCAGCCCGAAGAGGTTTTGGGTGATGCTCACAGGGTCACGGTTTCCTTCGGGCTTTGGATTTGGGTGGGCGTGATGCGGTCGCTCTGCTTGGGAGCCGGGATTTCGGCGCGCTTTTGGAACACCCGGTCGCGGTAGTAGAGCGGCTGCTTGCCGTAGATCGCCGGAAAGCCCGCCACGTAGACGACCATGTCGCCGGCCTCCCTGATCCCGCCGTCCGGGTCGCGGCGCGGACCGGGCATCCGCAACGCTTCGTCCGTGGTGAGCAGCGGACGCTGGACCTCCTGGAACGTCGTGGAAACCTGGCCCAACCACATGCCCAGGCGCTTGCCGCTGGTGGTCGCCTGTTCTTTGACGACGGTGGTCGTGCCCGTCAGTTTGGAGAGGTGGTCGGCCGTTTCCAGTCGGTTGGGCGGAAACGCGTTTTGGATGTGGCAATTGCTGGTGACGGACTCCTCCTTGCCGTAGGCGGCGTGGAGCTGGCTCAAGTCTTGGATGACGAGGTAGCACTTGATGCCGTACCCTGCGACGAAGGCCAAAGATTCCTGCATGATGTCGAGTTTCCCGAGCGAGGGGAACTCGTCCATCATCAGCAGCATCCGGTGCTTGTAGCGGGCCTTGGGCCGGCCGTACTCGAAGTCCATCTTGTCGGCCGAGAGGCGCACGATCATGTTGATGAGCACGCGTACAAGCGGGCGCAGGCGGTCCTTGTCGGTCGGCTGCGTGATGATGTAGAGGCTCACGGGCGTGGCGTGGTGCATCAGGTCTTTGATGCGGAAGTCCGAGCGGGCGACGTTGCGTCCGACGACCGGGTCGCGGTAGAGCGACAGGTAGGATTTGGCGGTTGAAAGCACCGAGCCCGCTTCCTTTTCGGGCCGGTCGATCATGTCCCGCCCCACGGCTCCGACGACCGGGTGGACCTCGCCGCGCACGTGGCCGTACTCGATCATCTCGTTCCAGAGTTCCTCGACGGGTCGGGAAGGATCGGCCAGGAGCCGGTCCACTTCCGGCAGCGTGGCCGCGCCGCCGTCGCCGTTGCGGGCGCGCAAGATGACGTGCAGGATCACGCCGACCAGAAGTGCCTGCGCGGTCTTTGACCAATGGTCGGCCATGCCCTTGCCGTCGGGATCGACGATGAGGGTGGCGAGGTTCTGCACGTCGCCGACTTCGTGTTCCGTGCCCACCCGGATTTCGTCCAAGGGGTTCCAGGCGACGCTCTCGCTCAAGGAAGCTGGTTCGAAGCGGAGCACCTTTTGTTTGGCGTGCTGCTTGCGCCAGCCGGCGGTCAACGCCCAGAGTTCGCCCTTCAAATCCGTCACGACGGCGGATTGCGTCCACGCCAAGAGGGTGGGGATGACGAGGCCGACGCCCTTGCCCGAGCGGGTGGGGGCGAACGCCAGAACGTGTTCCTGCCCGTTGTGCCGCAGGTACGTCTGTTGGCC
>CAXTQD010000128.1:11840-12765 GCA_964246175.1 uncultured Chthoniobacterales bacterium
GGCCTTGGTCGTCGATCCAAGAGCCGACGTACACGCCCTCGTCTGCGAGAAGTCCGGCGTCGGCGATGTCCTTGCGCTTGGCCCACCGTGCGGAGCCGTGCAGGTTCGCCAAAGCTTGCCCCGAATGCCGCGCCGCCGTTTGCATGACGGACACGAGCAGGACGCCGATCCCGAGGGTGAGCACCCCCGCGCCCCAGCCCGGCAGCAGTTCTCTTTGGATCGACGCGCCCCATTGCAACTGCCACGCCGCCATTTTCCATGGCGGGTAAACGTGATGCCAGTTGGCTCCGAGGGCAGGGGAGAAGTGGACCCGCCAGGCGAAAACTTGGGTGGCGACGATCAGGGCGGCCAGGATCGTGCCGGCGAACAGGCCGGTCTTGGCGCGGACGGTGAGCGCGGGAACACGCTGCTGGATCTGGGGATGGCTGGCTTTGCTAAATCTCATGGTTTGACCGCAGAATTACAGCGTAGCCATGTTGTTTAGCTGTATTCTCGCTACCTTGTCCAGCCTTTCGCGCGGTCGATCAATTTGGCGGCAACCTCCGCTATGCCCCGCAGGGTGCCCCCGCGAGTGGCGTAAGGGACGGGGCCGCCAACGTCCGCCGCCGTCACGACGCTGCTTTCGCCGCCGACTTGGCCGCTGCTTTTGCCTGTTTGGCTGCCAACGCCATCAGCGCCAGTTCCCGACCGTCGCACTGCAGGATCGGGGAGGCTGCGGCTTTCCGGTCCCAGACGATCAGGTTCATGCGGGCGCAAAAGCACTTCAGTTCCCGAACGGTCGTAAACCACATCGACACCGGACAGGTCTCGCACGCTGGCGAGGGGTCGGGCCGGTCCGCTTCGTCCAGACTGGCCAAGACGGGACTGCAATAGAGCGGCGGCACGCCGAAGGAGTCTGACTCCAAGGGATCGTTCGCTTCCGTAG
>CAXTQD010000129.1:0-3312 GCA_964246175.1 uncultured Chthoniobacterales bacterium
GTTCCAAGGCGGGCTGGGATTGCTGGCGGTGGCGGGAACGTACTTCTGGCTGATCCACCGTGGGCGTCCGTCGGGTTGGACGCGCTTTTGGCCGAAGGAGGCGGTGGTCGGCGGGATGTTCGCGCTGGGCACAGTGTTCTTTGCATTGGGCCGGCCCTTGTCGGTGCCTCTAGCCGTGGTCGTCGCGCTCTTCGGCATGGTGTGTTTTCTGAACTGCGCGCTGATTACCTCCTGGGAACGCGGCCTCGGCGACCGGCGCGACCCGGCGTCTCTGCTCAACGCTTTTCCGCGTCTGGTCAACAACGGTGGCCTCCGTCGGCTTTGCGTGTGGACGGCGTTGCTCGCGGCATCGCTCGCGGCGGCATGGCGCACGCCGTTGCCGTTGCCGGTTGCCCTGGCGGCAGCGGCGTTGGCATGTTTGGACGGCGGACAGCGGCACTTCTCGGCCGACGCATTGCGCTGCTGGGCGGATGTCGTGTTGTTGACGCCGTGCATTTGCCTCGGATTTGCCGCCGTGTACCAGTAGGTCGTCTGCCTTTCCCGGTATGAAAATCCTCCGTCTGCTCCTCCTGCCGTGCCTTCTGGTCGCCTTCCTGTCCTGTGCCCGCGCTGAGACGGTCGTGCTCACCGGGGCCCGACTTATTGACGGCACCGGCCGCGACCCGGTCGAAAACGCCTTCCTCGTTGTCACCGACGGCCGCATCGCCACCGTTGGCGCGACGGGTGCGGACTACCAACCGCCCGCTGGCGCGAAGGTGATCGACGCCCGCGGACGCACAATCATCCCTGGACTCATCAGCGCACACAGCCACCTGGGGCTTGTGCGCGGCGCTTCCGCCGCCAACCCTGACAACTACACGCGCGAGAACGTCGCCCATCAGCTCGACCTGTACGAGGGCCTCGGCGTCACCGGCGTGATGTCGCTGGGAACCAACCGCGACGTGCTCTACACCTGGCGCGACGAACAGCGCGCGGGCACACTCGGCGGTGCGGACATCTTCACCGCCGACCGCGGCATCGGCGTGCCCGGAGGCGTGCCGCCGTTCCCGCTGCCTGGCAATCAGGTCTACCGGCCCAAAAATGCCGAGGAAGCCCGCGCCGCCGTGCGCGAAACCGCCGCGCGTCACCCCGACCTCGTCAAGCTCTGGCTCGACGACATGTTCGGCAAGTTCCCCAAGATGCAGCCGGAGGTCTACCGTGCCTCCGTGGAGGAAGCCCACGCTGCGGTGGACGAGGCGCACCGTCACGGGCTGCGAGTTGCGGCGCACCTGTTCTACCTGGAAGACGCCAAGTCCCTGGCCGGAGCGGGCGTGGACATCTTCGCCCACAGCGTCCGTGACCTGCCCGTGGACGCCGAACTGATCGCCGCCATGAAGGCACACGGCATCACCTACATCCCGACCCTGGCGCTGGACGAATCGCAGTTCGTCTACGCCGAACAACCCATGTGGATGCGCGAACCCGCCTTCGAGCTCGCCGCCGGTCCTCAACTCCTGGAGACGTGGCGCGGGCCGGAGTACCGGCAGAAGATTTTCACCGAACCGACCACGGCGAAAAACAAGGCGGCGTTCGCCATGGGGATGCGCAACATCAAGACCCTCGTCGACGCTGGCGTGCCGATTGCCATGGGCACGGACTCCGGGGCGATGCCGACGCGCCTGGCCGGCTGGGCCGAACACCGCGAACTCCAACTGCTCGTCCAGGCCGGGTTGACTCCGATGCAGGCGCTCGTCTGCGCGACGGCTGGCAGCGCGCGCGTCCTCGGCCAGGACGCCGACCGCGGCACGCTGGAGCCAGGCAAGCGCGCGGACTTCCTCGTGCTCGAAGCCAATCCGCTTGAGCTCATCGACAACACCTTGCGTCTCGAAAGGGTGTGGCACGGCGGCCGGTCGGTGGTGCCGCTGACCAAGCGCTCGGTATCGGAGTAGCGCATCCAAAAAGGCGTTGTTTCACCCATCCGTCCGGGATAGAAGGATGAACCGCCGGCTCGCCTCTACTCCTCTATGAACACCGTTCCTTCCGCTGGACCTTGGCCCGCCCGAACCTCGGCGGCTTTCACGTTGCTGGAGTTGCTCGTGGTGATTTCTATCATCGCGGTACTCGCTGGCCTCCTGCTGCCGGTGACGAGTTCGGTCATGGACAATGCCCGCAAGACCGAGGCAAAATCTACCGAGACGCAGATCGTGGCGGCGATCAAAAGCTTTCAGACCGACTACGGCGTTTATCCAAACCCGGACAACGCGACGGTGGACAAGACGTGGATCAACACGACCAACCAGAACCTGTTCTATATCCTGCGTGCGACCGAGACCGCCAACAACATCACTCCGGTCATCAACACCCGGCGCATCGTGTACTTCGAAGGAAAGGACGTAAAAACCGCCGCCACTCCCAAGAGCGGCTTCGCCACGCAGACGGTCAACAAATCAGGCAGCGGAGGTGTAAGCTACTCCGTGAACAAAGACGGCCTGACCGATCCCTGGGGCAATGGGTACTACATCCGCTGTGATACCGGCTACAGCGATGCCGTCACCACTCCCTACTCGAGTGCCTCCGACGGAGCGGACGATGGGGGTGGGACCGCCAACGTCCTGCGCTTCGGTGTAATCGCATGGTCTCCCGGCAAGGACGGCAAACTGGGTACGGCCACGACGCCCGGCGACGACGTGATCTCCTGGCAGTGAGCGCAAGCTCACTTGACGCGGCGCGTCCCCAGCCTTACAACATCGGGCGTTGTTTTCGTGCGGGTGTAGTTCAATGGTAGAACGGCAGCTTCCCAAGCTGCATACGAGGGTTCGATTCCCTTCACCCGCTCCCTTCTTCTCATACCGGGGTGTCAACGCTAGCCATCGAGGTTCGGGGACTGCGGAAAACCTACGGTCCGCACGTCGCCGTAGACGGTATCGACCTCACGGTGTCCGCGGGTGAGGTGTTCGGGTTGCTCGGTCCCAACGGCGCGGGCAAGACTTCCACCGTCGAAATCCTCGAAGGCCTGCGGGCGCGTTCCGGCGGCGAAGCCCGCGTGCTCGGACTCGATCCGACCAGCCAGTCCGCCGCCCTCAAGGATCGCATCGGCGTCTGCCTGCAAAGCACCAACCTGCCCGGCAACATCCGCGTCGGCGAGGCAATGCGGCTTTTCTCCCGGTTATATACGCGTGCGGAGGACCCGGACGCGCTGTTGGCCCGCGTCGGTCTCGCCGACAAGAAGAGCGCCTTCTACCGCACCCTCTCCGGCGGCCAGCAGCAGCGTCTCGCCATCGCCTTGGCGCTCGTCAACGCGCCCGACCTCGTGTTCTTCGACGAACCCACCAC
>CAXTQD010000129.1:3322-7674 GCA_964246175.1 uncultured Chthoniobacterales bacterium
GGTGCGGCGCGAAATCCACACTCTCATCGGCAACCTGCACGCGGAAAACCGTACCGTGCTCCTGACCACCCACTACATCGAGGAAGCCGAGCGGCTCTGTGACCGCGTCGCCATCATGGACCGCGGCCGGGTAGTCGCGCAGGGCACCCCGCGCGAAATTCAGGAGGGGACGCTGGGCAAGGCGCTGGTCGAGGCGCGGTTCGACGCGCCCATGCCGGTGGAGGAAGCGGCGTTCCCAGCGGCGTTCGCGGTCGAACGGCGCGAGGACGGCCGCGGCGTGCTCTTGCGCAGCAACGACCCCGGTGCGTGCGTGGCCGAACTCGTGCGCTGGTGCGACGCCCGCCGCCTACGCTTGGAGGATATCGCCGTGCGCCGCGCCAGCCTGGAGGACGCCTTCATCGCGCTGACCGGCCGCGCCCTGCCGGAGTCCTGATGAAAGCCTACCTCGCCCGCACGGAGAACGCCCTGCGGCTGCTCAGCCGCAACAAGACGGCGTTGATGTTCACGTACCTGTTCCCGCTGTTTTTCTTTTTCATGTTCGCGGCCATCGGCGGCGGGGCGAAGGACCCGGGCACGATGCTGCGCACGGTGTCGTTCGTGCTCACGGTCGGCGTGTTGGGCAGCGGGTTCTTCGGCGCGGGGATCACGCTCGTGCAAGAGCGCGAGGAAAATATCCTGCGCCGCTTCAAGGTCACGCCCGCCGGTGCCTTGCCGCTGCTCTTGGCGATCCTGACCTCCGGGCTGGTGGCCTACCTGCCGCTGGTGGCGGTCGTGCTCGGCCTGACCCATTATCGGCTCGGGGTCCCGTGGCCGCCGCGGCTGGCGGAGGTCGTGGTGTTTTCCGCCGTCGGGCTGGTGGCGTTCCGCGGAATGGGCACGCTTATCGCCTGCGTGGTGCGCTCCGCGCAGGAGAGCACGGCGATTGTCAACGTCGTTTACCTGCCCATGCTGATGCTCAGCGGGGCGATGCTGCCGTTGACGTTCCTGCCCGGGGCGCTGCAAACGCTGGCCGTCTTTTTGCCGTCCTACTATCTCTACCGCGGGATGCAGTCCATGCTGCTGACCGACGAGGGGCTCGGCCACAACGCCCTGGAAACCTTCGCTCTGCTCGTCATGGCCGGCACGACGACGTTCCTGTCCGTGAAGCTCTTTCGCTGGGACCGCGACGAGGCAATCCCAGGACGTGCGAAATGGTGGTCCGTCGCCGGCCTGGTGCCCTTCCTCGCTCTGGGTCTGACCAAGCTCAACCGCGAGGCGCGCATCGAGGAAGCCCGCCTGCAGGCGCGCGCCGAGCACCGCAACGCCAACTTCGCCGTGGACAACGTGCGCGTCTTCGTCGGCGACGGCCGCGTGCTCGAACGCGCCCGCGTGACCGTGCGCGCGGGGCGCATCACCGAGGTGGGTGATGCTCCGGCCGCCGGCGCCGCGCCCCCGAAGGATCTGGAAATCATCAACGGCGCGGGCAAGACGCTCCTGCCCGGGTTGATCGACATGCACGTCCACCTCGGCGCTTCGGGATTCGCCGACGCCGACCCCGACGAGAAGGACCCCGAGGCGCACCGCCTGATGTGCTATCTGTACTGCGGGGTCACGGCCGTGCGGAGCGTCGGCGACTGGCTGGAGCGTTCGCGTGAGGTAAAGGGCAAGGTGGAAAGCGGCCGGGTGCTGGGCGCGGAACTCTTCGCCTACGGCCCGCTGTTCACGGCGGAAGGCGGGCACGGCACGGAGTACCTCCAAGCGATGCCCGACAACGTGCGCGGCCGGGCAAGGCAGGAGTTCTTGCGCATCCCGAAGGACCCGGCTGACGCGGAGGCGATGGTCGACGAACTCAAGCGGAGCGGCGTGGACGGGATCAAGGCCATCCTGCAAGGCGACTTCGGACACACGCACTTCGTGCGGCTGGAACGCCCTGTCTACGAGGCT
The DNA here is from genome assembly GCA_964246175.1 of uncultured Chthoniobacterales bacterium. GTDB lineage: Bacteria > Verrucomicrobiota > Verrucomicrobiia > Chthoniobacterales > SZAS-18 > CAHJWO01. Next base: position 5,246 of record CAXTQD010000129.1, read on the forward strand.
GTGGCCCGCACCGCGCACGCGAGCGGCCTGCCACTCGCCACGCACACCCACACGGTGCCCGACGTGGAGGACGCGATTGCCGCCGGCAGCGAGTCCATCGAACACGGTGCGTTGACCGGCCGGCTCCCCCCGACCGACCTCGCCGCGATGCACGACAAGCACCTTGCCTACGATCCGACGCTCTCGGTGGTGTCGCTCTTCCACGCAGGGATGGTCCCAGCCTCCCCGCTGTTGCAGGAAATCGCCCTACCCGAAAAGCTGAAGGCGCTGGCGTCCGCAGCCGAACAGCGTCCCGTGTCGGCCACGGGCGAGGAACTCTCCGCGAACGCCGCCGCCAACCTCCTCGCTGCGTGGCAGGCTGGCGTGACGCTCATCGCCGGTTCGGACGCGGGCAATCCCACGATCATCCACGGTCCGACGGTGCAGCGCGAACTCGCCCTATGGGTGGAGGCCGGCATCCCGGCGGCGGTGGCCCTCCAGGCGGCCACCTGGCAGGCGGCGAAGGTCTGGCGCGCCGACGACCGGATCGGACTCATCACGGCGGGCCGGCAGGCGAGTTTCCTCGTCGTGGACGGCGACCCGGTGGCGGACATTCACGCCCTGGAAAGAATCGCCGAGGTCGTCTACCGCGGCGAGATCGTGGACCGCCCGGCCTTGCTCAAGGCAGCGCGGGAGAAATGAAGAAAGTGTCGGGCTGGTGGGATTCGAACCCACGGCCTCTGCGACCCGAACGCAGCGCTCTACCAAGCTGAGCCACAGCCCGAAACGAAGTGCCGACGCACAGGGCCGGCACGGCGTTCACTATGAAGCGGTTTGGCCGCAGGGCAAGCGATTATTATGCACCGGGCTGCCGGAACACCGCCACGGCGGCCAGATCGTCGGTGAACGGCTGGCCGTCCGCGTAACGCCGCAGGTTGTCCAGCACCTCGTTCACCCACCCGCTGGCGATCCCGGGCCGGCGCGGCAAGTCGGCGCTGCTGCGCACGCACTCCGCGAACGTGTCGAACTCCATCCGCGCGCCGCCCGGACTGGCCACGTCATAAAATCCGTCCGTGAACAGCAGGAAGCCGTCGCCAATGTCGAGTCGCGCCTCGCTCTCGCCGGCGGTGAGGTCCGGTTGCAGGCCGAGCGGCGGGCACTGCGAGGCGAAGGTGTCCAGCGAACCGCCCCGGCGGGTGACGATCAGCGGCGGGTGGCCCGCGCCGGCCATCGTCAGCGTGCCCGCAGTTGTGTCGAGGGCGACGCCCATCGCGGTCAACATCGAGCGCCCCTTGAAGCTGGCGCGGAAGTCGGCGTTCACCAGGCGCAGGATTTCCGCAGGCGACGCGCTCAGGGCGGCGGCGTGGCGGAAGAGAAGTTTGGCCAAGGCGGTGAGCAGCGCAGCCGACGCGCCGTGGCCCGTGGCGTCGGCGATCCAGAAGAACAGCCGGCCGTCGGGCAGCCGCAGCCAGTCGTACATGTCGCCGCCAACCTGAATGACCGGCTGGTAGTGCGCGGCGAAGTCCCAGCCGAGCAGGGTGGGGAGCGTCTGCGGGATGATGGTCTGCTGGGTGGCGCGGGCAGCTTCGAGGTCGCGCTCCAGGTCGGCGCGCCAGTCGGCGAGTTCTTGGTTCTGGCCTTCGAGCTGGCGGCGCAGGGCATGAAGGCGCAACTGAGTGTTGATGCGCGCGCCGAGCACGGCGGGATTGACCGGCTTGGTCACGAAGTCGCTGGCTCCGGCTTCGAGACAGAGCACTTCCTGTTCGTTGCCCGACATGCCGGTGAGCATGATGACGGGAATTTGCGCTACGGTGGGGTCAGGGTCGGCGCGCAACCGCTCGCAGACTTCCGCGCCGTTGAGGTCGTCGGGCATCGCGTAGTCGAGTAGGACCAGCGCAGGGGGCTGCTCGGCGATGGCGGCGAGCGCCGCCCGCCCGCCCACGGCCTGACGGCAGGCGTGGCCGGCTTTCTCAAGCGTGCGCACGAGGATTGCGCGGCTCAAACGCTCGTCGTCCACCACGAGGATGTCGGCGGACGGCTCGGCGGCGCGCGTGGACATAGGGGAGGAACACCGGTTTTCGCTTGCCCGTCTCTGGGAAGGGAATAAGGATTGTCAGCGGCGGACCGATGCGATAATAAAGCCATCGCCCGCTAACGCAACCCGAACCCATCGCAACCCTCCGGTTCCTTTCGTCTTCCATTCCTCACGCACTATGATGCCTCTTCGTTTCCTGTCGGTCGCTTTCGCCTGTTTGGGCATCGTCTTTTTGACCGGTTGTCCCCATCCGGACAACGATGTTCCCCCGACCGTCGTCACCCGCGGCCCGACCCCCAGGCCCAAGCCGCCGCCGACCGACACTCCCAGCGACCAGGACCTCGCCAACGCCACCCCGCCGCCGACACCGCGTCAGCGGGTGGCCCAGGCGCAGGCCAACAACACGCCGCCGCCC
>CAXTQD010000129.1:7684-10297 GCA_964246175.1 uncultured Chthoniobacterales bacterium
GATTACCCTTACGGTTCGCCCGTGCCGGGGCACAGCGGGTTCGTGACGAGTCCGTACGCGCCGGACGCCGGGTACGTGGACGTACACGGCTTCGCCCCGGGGCAGGAAGTGCGCTGCCCGTACACGAACAAGATCTTCCTCGTGCCTTGATGCTCCCCGCGTTCGGGGAAGGCGGTCTGGAGAGGACCGGGTGTTTCGCCCGGACGGAGTTGGTCCGTGGACACAACCGGCGCAGAGCGATTTTACAACAGGACAGCAGCGCGTGAGAAAAGAGAAGGCGTCAGAACTGCGGGTCCGGCGCGGCCCGCTCATCCGTGCCGAGATCAAGGTGCCCGGTGACAAGAGCATCTCGCACCGGGCGGCGATGTTCGCCTCCCTGAGCAACGGGGTGTGTGTACTCAACGACTTCGCGCCGGGTGAGGATTGCCAGCGGACGGTGGCGGCCATGCGCGCGCTCGGCGTGCAGATCGATCAGCCCGAGGCGGAGCCAACGACGCTCATCGTCCATGGCCGTTACCGGCAACTCAGTGCGCCGCAGGAAGACATCGACTGCGGTAATTCCGGCACGACGATGCGGCTCCTCGCGGGGCTCCTGGCTGGCCAGCCCTTCCGCTCGCGGCTGACGGGCGACGCCTCGCTCTCCAGTCGACCGATGGGCCGCGTGATCCGGCCGCTGACCGAGATGGGCGCGCGCATCGTCTCCGAGGGGGCGGTGGAGAACTGCGCTCCGCTCGTCATCGAAGGCGGTCCGCTGCACGGGATCGACTACCACCTGCCCATGGCGAGTGCGCAGGTGAAGAGTGCGGTGCTGTTGGCCGGGCTGTACGCGAGCGGCGAGACGTTCGTGACCGAGCCCGGCCAGAGCCGGGACCACACCGAGCGGCTGCTGCGCTACTTTCTCGTGGACGTGAAAGCCCCCGAGGAACGTCCCGCGGACGGCGAGTCCAACCGCGTCTCCATCGTCGGCGGTCAGATGCCGGAGTCGCGCAACTTCCGGGTGCCCGGCGATATTTCCAGCGCGGCGTTCTGGCTGGCCGCCGCGGCGGCGCAAGAGGGGGCGCGCCTCCTGGTCAAGAACGTCGGCCTCAACGACACGCGCACGGGCATCCTCTCCGTGCTCCTGCGGATGGGCGCACACGTCCACGAAGTCATCGAAGAAACCGACCAGATCGAGCCGACCGGCACCGTGGAGGTGCAGGGGGCGCGGCTGCACGGCACGACCATCGAGGGAAGGGAAATCCCCAACGTCATCGACGAAATCCCGATCCTCGCCGTGCTCGGTGCGCTCGCCGCCGGCCAGACCGTCATCCGCAACGCCGCCGAACTGCGCGTGAAGGAAACCGACCGTCTCAAGGCACTCGCCGCCAACCTCAAGGCCATGGGCGCGGAGGTTTACGAAACGCCCGACGGTCTGACGATCACCGGCGGCCGGCCGCTCCACGGCGCACGGGTGCCGAGCTACGGCGACCACCGCGTCGCCATGGCCTTCGCCATCGCGGGGATGTTCGCCGAGGGCGAGACGATCATCGAGGATTGCGACTGCATCGACACCTCGTACCCGGGCTTCGCCGACACGCTCAACCAGATCATCACCTCGTCGACCAACGGCCACCCTTCGACCGTGGTGCTCTCCGACGCGCGGCAATTCCTCCCCGAGACCGATCCGGCCGGCACCGCGAAGCGCAAGCGTCGCGCCCGGCCCAAACGCGCCTCGGCCGAAGATTAACCCTCCCGTTTTGCAATCGTCTTCTCCCACCGTCGTCGCCATCGATGGCCCGGCCGCCTCGGGCAAAAGCAGCGTCGCACGCCAACTCGCCCGCCGGCTCGGCTACGCGTATGTGAACTCCGGGGCGTTGTACCGCTCGGCGACCTGGTTCGTGCTCGAAGGCGGGCTGGAAGCCCGGGCCGCGGCAGTCGCGGCGGCGCATGCGTTCACGCCCGCGCCCGGGGTGGAGCCTGACCCCTCGCTCTTCGAGGCGCGCATCAACGCCCACGTTTCCGCGGTGTCGAGTGTGCCGGAGGTGCGCGCGGTGCTCACGGAGCGGCTGCGTTCATTTGCCAGCAGCGTGCCGGGCGTGGTGATGGAGGGACGTGACATCGGGTCGGCGGTGTTCCCGCACACGCCGTACAAGTTCTATATCGACGCTTCCCTGGAAGTCCGCGCCCAGCGCCGCGCCGGGCAGTCCGGTGCGGGCACCGACGACCTCCAGGCGCGCGACCAGACGGACTCCACCCGGCGTACGGCCCCGCTCATCATCGCCGAGGACGCGCACGTCATCGACAGTTCGCGCCTGACCATCGACGGCGTGGTCGGCGAGATTATCGGCCGGCTCAAGCTCAAGGGGCTCGCCGTCGAGTCATGAGTCCGACGTACTGGTTTTTTCTGCGGTTCGCGCAACTCGTCGCGCGGATGGTGTTTTCGCTGAGGATCATCGGACGCGAAAACCTTCCGAGATCCGGCGGCTACCTGCTGGCGATGAACCACCAGAGCTACCTCGATCCACCGGTAGCGGCGCTCGCGGCCGACCCGCGGCCGATTCACTTCCTGGCGCGTAAGACGCTCCTGAAATGGCCGCTCCTCGGACCGATCTTCCCGCGACTGAACGTCGTGCC
>CAXTQD010000129.1:10307-12702 GCA_964246175.1 uncultured Chthoniobacterales bacterium
GGTTGCAGGGGCCCATCATGGGGAAAATTTTCCCCCACCTCAACGTCGTACCCGTCGACCAGGAGCGGCCCGACATGAGTGCGCTCAAAAACGTCATCCGTCTCCTGCGCGCGGGTGAGACGACCATCGTTTTCCCCGAAGGGGCGCGCACGCTCGACGGCAATCTCCAGCCCGCCCAACCCGGCATCGGCCTCATCATCGCCAAGACGATGGTGCCCGTCGTGCCCATGCGGGTATTCGGCGCGTACGAGGCGATGCCGCCCGGCTCGTCACGGGTGCGGGCGCATCCGATCACGGTTAAAATCGGCGCGCCGCTGGTGTTCACCGCCGACGACCTGCAAAACGCGAAGACCGAGGCACGGGACGTTTACCAGGCGCTCAGCGAACGGGTGATGGCCGCTATTGCCACGATCCATCTGCCTTGAGCCCGTGGCGTGCGGCCTGCTCTAAAAGAGCGGCGACGCCATGAAACAAATCCGCCTCAGCGGCCGGGAAGCCTCGGTCATCCGCTCCCTCGGCTTCGGCCTCGCCGTCAACGGCAACGAACTGATGGAAAACACCCGCCTCGCCGCCGACGACCTCGCCGATGTGCTCAGCGGCCTGATGGAGGTTGGATACGTCGAGAGTACGCCATTCACCGAACGCACCACCCCCGACGCCCTGCCGACGACCGAGTACGAGGTCAACAGCGCCTACGCCCACGAACTCAAGTCGGCGCTCGGACTGCACCGGCGTTAAACGCTCCCCGGCGTCCCGCGGCGGGGGCTGGCGCGTATTGATCGGAGTTATGTCCACCGCTGCCGCCCCCGACGCTGTTAAACTCGCGCCGCAGGAACTCGCCGAGATGGCGCACCTGCGTTACTACACCGACGACAAGCCGGGCTTCACCCGTCAGAAGGCCCGGGTGAAGGGCGGGTTCCACTTCTTCGACCTGCACGGCCAGCGCATCACCGACAAGGACGAAATCCAGCGCATCCATTCCCTCGCCATCCCGCCGGCCTACCGCGACGTGTGGATTTGCCCGAGCAAGAACGGCCACCTGCAAGCCACCGGCAAGGACGACAAGGGGCGCAAGCAGTACCGCTACCATCCCAAGTGGCGCGAAACGGCCGACGCTAACAAGTACAGCCGCGTGATGGCTTTCGCCGCCGCGCTGCCGGCGCTCCGCCAACGCCTTGACCACGATCTGGCCAAGCACGGCCTGCCACGCGAGAAGGTGCTCGCCACGGTGGTCAAACTCCTCGAAACCACGCTCATCCGCGTCGGCAACGAGGAGTACGCCAAGACCAACAAGCATTACGGTCTGACGACGATGCACAACAGCCATGTCAAGGTGAAGGGCGGCAAAATCCAGTTCGCCTTTCGCGGCAAGAGCGGTGTGGATCACAGCATCGAACTGCAAAATCCGCGACTCGCCCATATCGTGCACCAATGCCAGGAACTACCCGGCCACGATCTTTTCGAGTATTTGGACGAGGACGACAAGGTCCATCACATCGGTTCCGCCGAGGTGAACGCCTACCTGCACGAGATCACGGGCCAGCCCTTCACGGCGAAGGACTTCCGCACCTGGGCGGGCACGGTGCTCGCGGCGATGGCGTTGCAGGAATTTGAAACTTTCGACTCGGAGGCGGCGGCGAAGAAGAACATCGTCAGCGCCATCGAAAGCGTAGCCGAGCGGCTTGGCAACACCCCGAGCGTCTGCCGCAAGTGCTATGTCCACCCGGCGATCCTGGAATCGTACGTGGACGGCTCGATGCTCGACTCGTTGCGCAAGCGCGCCGAGAGCGAACTGACCAGCACCCACTTGGCCGAGTTGAAGCCGGAGGAAGCGGCGGTCGTCGGCCTGCTGCGTGAACGGCTGAAGGAAGTCACGGAGAATTAGCCGCGGCTGGCACCGGCGCGGGGTCGTCGCGCAACGTAAACTCTTGCTTCAGCGTCACGCTGGTCTTGGCAATACCGTCGCAGACCGTGGCCTCGACGGTGTACTTGCCTGCCGGGTCGTCCGGCCCGAGGTCGATGTTCAGGTAGTTGCGGCCGAGCAGCAGCATCCGCGCGTCTGCCGGGACCAGTCCCTGGTGCCCGGCGAGCCCTTTGCTCTCGTGGTAAACGCTGCCATCGGGGCGTTTGACGACGAGGGCGAACGGCACGTCCGATTGCCCCTTGGCGTCACGCGCCGGCCCGTAGAACACCACGACGGTAAACAGCGGACGGCCGCGCACGGTCGCCGTCTGCGGGTCGATGGTCGGCGTTTCGGGTCGACGCCACTCCTGGAACAAGGCCGTGTCGGCGACCAGCCACAGCTGTGCGCCGAAGTCACCCTGAGATCGGACGTTGTCACCGCTGCCTTGCAGGTCGCGGACCAAACGATGCGAACGGGGCACCGGCGGAGCGG
>CAXTQD010000130.1:0-12684 GCA_964246175.1 uncultured Chthoniobacterales bacterium
CCAGTGCTGCAAGTCCACGGGCTGCGGGTCGTCGGTCAGGAAGGGCGGTCCCGCCCACGTTTTTCCCGGGAACAGGAGCAACCACAGCAGCACAAGGATTTTGGGTCCTGGATGCCAACGCGCCATCTGGCGAGTTCCAGCGGAGCCCCTCTCTGCCTGCATCGCCCGAAGGACTTTCTTTACGGATAAATTCATGCGATCTGATCGGATAAATGCGGCGGCGTCCTGGCACCCGGTATCTAACAGGTCTTGCTTTGCTCCGGGTCAGAAATTTGATGACCAAACTGTAATTTTCCCTCCCTGTACTTCGCCAAGCGGAGGAGGTAACAATTTTCGCTCAAGAAGGCATTTACACCGTTCTACCAACCCCTTCGCCTTCGATCCCTGCAAGCGAACACGCATAAGGATCGGGTCATCTCCTCGAACGCGCTAAATTCCAGATCGCACGGGCTTGAGAAGTTCGCCACGATGACTCCTGCTGCGCCAGCCCTGAGTTTGGTCATTCCTTTTTACAACGAGGAGGCGGGGGTTGCCGTTTTTCTCAAGGAGTTGGGTGACGCGGTGGATGCGCTGTCAATCAACGCTTGTTCGGGTCCCCCTTGTGAAGTGCTCCTGGTGGATGATGGCAGCAGCGACGATACGAACGACCTGCTCATGGAGGCTTGCCAGCAGCGTTCAGGATGGCAGACAATCGCGCTGGCGCGCAACGTTGGACAGGCGGCTGCGTTGTACGCCGGGATCAGCCTGGCGAGGGGTCGCCGGTTGGTGCTACTCGACGGCGACGGGCAGAACGATCCGGCCGACATCTCCCGGATGCTTGCGGTGCTCGACACCGGAGTGGACTTGGTCGTGGGCGTTCGCGCCCGGCGCAAGGATCACTGGCAGCGACGGTTGATGTCACGGGTAGCCAACGCGGTGCGCCGGAAGGTTCTGTGCGACGGCGTGCGTGACACGGGCTGCGGCCTGAAGGTGATGGAGCGTAGAGTCGTCGGTTCTCTTATCCCCATCCGCACTCTCTACTCCTTCATCCCGGCGCTGGCGGTAGCCGCCGGCTTCCGGGTAGCCGAAGTCGAAGTCAATCACCGGCCCCGACGGGGTGGGGAGTCAAAGTACGGGATGCGGCGCTTTCTGTTTTGGCCCTTGCTCGACATGCTGGGTCTCTGGTGGTTCATCCACCGGCGTTGCCCCACCGGACGCGAGATCGAACTGGCCACGAAGATCGTCGATTTTCATCCGGGCCGATCATAACCTGAACCGATTAAAGCGTGAGCGCCGACTCTTCCTTGCAAACCGCGCCTCAAACTTCATGCGCGAGTGGGCCTGCGGTCGATCATCCTTCCCGCCCGTGCGGTGACGCCCGCTTGGCGGTCAGCATCCTCTCAATTGTCACCATCTTCCGCCTCTGGTTCAGCACCCGCTTGGAACTGGTAGGAGACGAGGCCTACTACTGGCTCTGGTCGCGCCACCTCGACTTTTGCTACCTCGACAAAGGACCGATGATTGCCTGGGCCATCAAAGCGGGAACCACGCTCTTCGGATCGACCGTCTTCGGCGTGCGTTTTTTTGCGGTGCTCGCGGCGGCGGGCACCGGCTGGGGCATGTTTCTGTTGGCGCGCCGGCTCTTCGATGACCGCGCCGGACTGTGGGCTGTCGTGCTCGCGCTCCTGGCACCGCTTTTTGCGGTCGGCGCGACGCTGATGACCATCGACACCCTCCATGTTTTCTTCTGGACCTGGGCTGCGGTGGCTTTCTGGCGCGCGAAGGAAACGGACCGACTGCTGCCATGGCTGTGGACCGGCCTGCTGATCGGCGGCGGTATCTTGTCGAAATACACAGCGTTGCTTGAACCCGTTTCATTCGCGCTTTTCTGCCTCTGGAGCCCCGCTGACCGCCGCCACTTTCGTCGGCCCGGTTTCTACGTGATGGTCGGCGTGGCTCTGCTGTTTTTACTGCCCGCGCTCGTGTGGAACGTTCAACATCACTGGCCGACGACCCAGTGGCTCAGGCAACGCGGTGCGTTGGACCAACCGTGGCGTTTTAGACCGGTGGAGGCGCTCGTGTTTATCGGCGGTCAGGCGGGCGTAATTTCCCCTTTGGTCTTCCTCGGGGTACTGGCGGCGGCGTTCTGGCAAAGTTTGACCGCGCCGATCCCGCAGCGCGAGTTCCGTTTCGCCCTGGCGCTTTTCCTGCCGTTGTTCTTGCTCTACGTCTTGTTGAGCTTCCAGAAAGCGGGTCAGCCTAACTGGGCTGCCGCGTCGTACGTCGGCGGGCTGATCCTGTTGGCGCGAGGATGGCGGGAAGCCTTGCGCCAGTATCGTTGGGCGCGAGGACTGGCTGTAACGGCACTGGTGGTGGCGGTGCTCGAAACGGCTATCCTGCACGGCACGGCTTGGCTCCACCTGCCGCCCGGGAAGGACCCCTTGGATCGCGCGCGGGGTTCACGTGACCTCGCCGACACCGTGGCACGGGTCCAGCAACAAACAGGCGCGCGCTTTGTCGTGACCAACCGCTACATGACCACGGCGCTGATGTCTTTCTACCTGCCTGACCAACCCGTCGCCTACGTGCTGCCTTCCCTGATGGTCCTGAATGAAATCCAGGTTTGGCCCGGCTATCGGCAAACCCATCCGGATCAGGACGGATTATATGTCACTGATTCCGAGTCAATCGCGGATGCACTGCCGCCCGATTTTCGTCAGATCGACCTGCTCGAAAGGCACGATGTCTTCCAGGACGGGCGCTTCCTTAAACGTTATTACCTTTATTGGTGCCAACGGACCGCAACGGGGCCGACAAAAACAATAGACCGGGTGCTCAGTCCGCGTCCGTGCCCTGAATAAGATGGAACGAGGTCCATCTCTGAAGCCTGCCTCTGTTTGTCTGCTGATCTGCCTGCTTTGGGCCGGTATCTATCTGCCGGGACTTGGTTCGATCCCCTTGAAACACGAGGAACCGCGCCGCGCCTTGCCAGCCCTCAGAATGCTGCAAACAGGCGATTGGCTGGTGCCACGCATCGGAGCTGGTCCCTATCTGCGGAAGCCGCCGTTGCTCAACTGGCTGATCGCCCTCTGCTTCCGCGTCTCCGGTGGTCCGAACGAATTTGCAGCGCGCTTGCCCTCCGTAGGATCGATGCTGGCGCTCGCGCTCACGATGGCGACCACCGCGCGTCGCTGGCTTGGAGCCTCCGGAGCCTTGCTGGCGGCCATCTTCGTGTTGACGAACTTCGCGGTAATGGAAACGGGCCGCCTGGCCGAACTGGAGGCGTTGTATCTTGCTTTGACGGGAATTGCGCTCATGTTCTGGCTGACGGCTTGGCAGGCTCGTGCGAACTCCTGGCGCCTCTGGTGCGTGCCCGCACCGTTTCTTGCCCTCGGAATGCTGACCAAGGGACCGGCACACCTATTTTTCTTCTACGGGGTCGCAGTTGCGGTTCTCGTTTACAGCGGAGAATGGAAGACGCTGTTACATGCCGCCCACGGGATTTCCTTGATCATCGTCGTCGCGCCGTTCTTGGGGTGGGCGATCCCTTGCGCTCTAATGGTGAGTGGAGGGAAACACCTGCTCGAACCTAGCGGCGCGTGGGCATCCTGGTGGCGGGAAATTTCCTCCCGCGCAACCCTCACTCCATCGGGCCAGGTTCCTTTGGGCGAGTGGCTTCTCCGCGTGCCGCAGGGTTTTGTGAACTTCTTGCCTTGGACGATGTTGTTGCCTCTGCTTTGGTCGGGCAGAACAGCCGGGCATTTTGCAAGGATGGACCTGCGGGAACGCGCTCTGTTCCAAGGCTTGCGCTGGGGGATGGTAGCGACTTTCCTGGTTGTAAGCCTCTTGCCGGGCGGCTCGGCGCGTTACGTTTACCCACTGGTCACCGTTCCCAGCGTCTTGCTCGCCTGGGTTCTCCGCCCCCACGCAGGCGGCGAGGCTCCCTGCGTCCGCCCGGCTTGGCTGGAGGTCTGGTGGACGACAAACCTCCTTTTGTACTCTGTGATTCTCAGCGCGGCGGTGGCTATGCCCTTCTTTGCGCTTGCCGGCACCAGCAAGGGTCTGGTCGTCGTTGGACCTTGCGGGATCATCTTGCTGACGGTGGCCGCGGGCGCATGGCGGTTCAGGGAGAAGGCCGACGTGCTGTCCTTGGCACTTAGGAGTGCTACCGGCATGATGCTAGTCACCGCGGTGTTTGCCTTTGCGGCCGTCCCACGATTGAATCAACCACGAGCTGGCCATCCACGGGAAGTCGCCTCGTCCATCCGTGCACACATGCCGCCCGGCGATGATTTGGTTGTCCTCGACGACGGCTACCAAGCCTTCTGGTATTATCTAGAACCGTCCGTCCTTTACTTCCGACGCCTTGAGGACATCCCGTTTGCCGCCAAGGCGGCGTACTTCTTGGTTCCGGCCAACTACCAGGAGGCTTGCATCGCCGAGGCGGCGCGGCAGGGAGTCGTGATCGCTGCAACGTTTGACGCTGCTGACCGGGAGCACCGTTTGTTCGTGCTGCTCACACGGCAAGAACTTCCCACGCCGCCTCCTTGACCCCTAGATCTGGGCAACAGCCGCAGACAGCCGCCTGCGATTTGCCATGGACTGCGTTAGTGGCTAGCTAAATTGAAAGGCGTTGCGGACACGCTCCACCAACCTGGATAAGGGCGTTTGGACCGGGGCAAGGTCGGCTGGTGTCCGGGTGAGTTCGAGTTGCTGGATCAGCTTTTCTCCTTCTTGGATGGTCGCGGTGTCGTCCTGCGCTTCGAGCGTCGGTCTGAGCTGATCCCAACAAGCCCGGATTTGGGCGACGCGCCGGGCGAGTTTTTCGGCGATGTCATTCTCCGTCTCGATCTGGATTTCGCGCGCTAGATAATCCAGACGCGCGGTTTGTGGCGGGACATCCGGATGCGTAGGCGCCTCGGCCTAGGCGGTCCATTCCATGATCTTGTTAACCCCGTGCTCTGCGCCAGCGCAATCATGGTCTCGGGATGACCAAACTGTCATGGTATGCTGCCTTGCCTTGTCAGTTTGTGTGATCAAGATGGGAGCGTCGATGGCTTTGTCCTCTCTGCCCGTTCGTTTCCGCGAGGTGCTTGGCTTGGTGACCTGCCTCGCTGACGCGCCGACGGGGCTGGCGCTCGACACCGTCCAACAACGGCTCTACGTCGGTTGTCGTAACGAGCGACTGATGGTCCTCGACGCCGTCGATGGCACCTTGCTCGGCAGCGTGCCCATCGGCAAAGGTGTGGATGCCTGCGCGTTCGATCTGACCACAGGTTTCGCGTTCGCTTCCTGCGGCGATGATACGCTGACGGTTCTACGGGAAGAACCAAAGGGAACCTTTCGCGTGGTGGAACAAGCGAAAACTCACCAAGGTACCCGCACCATGACCCTCGACCCGGAGACCCACGCAGTTTACCTGGCCGCCGCCGACTTCGAGCCGGCACCGGCCTCCCCGCCGGGCACACCGCGCACGCGGCCGAAGATTGTTCCAAGCACATTTGCCATCTTCAAATTCGTTCGTTGAGGATGGATTTGGCCGGTTGATTGGCAGCCACGAAAAACGAGCAGCGATGCGTGTTCTCGTCATTGAGGATGACCCGAAAATCTCCGCCTTGATTGCAGAAGGGTTGCGCCAGGAAGGTCATGCGGTGGATGTCGTCGTCGATGGTGAGACGGGCCTTCAACGCGCCCTGGCGGACTTGAACGGTTTCGACGCGCTGATCCTCGATTTGATGCTGCCCAAGCTCGATGGCTTCGGGGTGCTCGCCGGTTTGCGTGGATCGGGGCGGATGATACCCGTGCTCATGCTCAGCGCCAAGGACTCGGTGGACGACCGGGTGCGCGGCCTGCGCGGCGGGGCGGACGATTACCTCGTCAAGCCTTTCGCTTTCGATGAACTCACCGCCCGGCTGCTTTCCCTGACCCGGCGCGCGGGTGCCTTGTCCGGGAGCACGACCGAACCGACCCGTCTGTCTCTGGCCGATCTGCACCTCGACCGTCTGGCACGGCGCGTGTGGCGGGGGAAAACAGCCATTGAACTCCAACCCCGCGAGTTTGCCCTGTTGGAGTACTTGCTGAGTAATGTCGGCCAGCTCCTGACCAAGACGATGATTCTCGAACACGTCTTTAACTGGAGCTTCGATCCGGGCACCAACGTCGTGGACGTGCTCGTCTTCCGCTTGCGCAACAAGATCGACCGTGAGCACCCGCAAAAGTTGATCCACACCATCCGCGGCCTCGGCTACGTCCTCCGGCAAGGCTGAAATTTCTGTCTCGCCGCAAGGCGGCTGTCGGTTCTATCCGAGCTTACCTGATCGACTGTGCCGCTGGGCCCGACTCGCTGTAGGTCTGCCTCTGAACGTGTGATTGGCCGAAAGCCAGCCCGCTCAACTTCCATGACCAAACTGTAATGGACATCTAGCTTGTCTTGAACAATCCCGGGCGGGAAAGTCGCCGCAGCATGTCCCCCTTCTGCCCGCGACTCGTTGGCCGGGAGCAATCTCCGGCAGATCACTCGTTGTCCGCCAATGCTCCAGCTTGCTCCCCGTGCCAACCCTAGAAGTGGACGAGATGCCAGCCGACAATCGTCGCGGCGAGTCCGCGTCCGCACTGACAGATTTGAAGGCAACCCATCCAGCGACCAAGCTGCTTGATCTGCCAGCCGTCAGGACGGCGCCTTCTTGCGAGCACCAGCCGTCGGCGGCCTCTCCTTCATTTGTTCCGATCCTGACCGGCACATCGGGCGGTGGCTGGCACTTCGAGGTCTTCGACCGCAGCCAGGGGATCGCTCCGTCGTTGTGGCAAGCACTTTTTCCCAGCGGCTGGAAGGATCGTCGCTACTACCAAACGCTGGAAGAAACGTTCGGACATGAGTTCGCCCAGTTTTATCTCCTCGTGCGCGACGCCACGGGCAAGCTGCGCGTTCTCCAACCGCTGTTTCTGGTCGAGCAAGATGTCACGGTCAGCCTGCCGCGTACTGTCCGCCGCCTGCTGAGTCCGTTTCGGCGCTGGCTATCTTTTCGCCTGTTGATGGTCGGCTGCATCGTCGGTGAGGGGCAGATCGGGGTACCGCTTTTGAATGAAGTCCCGCAAGTGCTGAGCCATCTCAGCGATTCTATTGCCTCCTTCGCCCGGCACAAACGCGTGCGGCTTACCCTCTTCAAGGATCTGCCGGTAGAATATCGAACGGCCTTCTCCGAACAGGAAAGTTATACCCGGTTACCGAGCTTGCCGGGGGTGCGCCTGCGCCTGGATTTTTCCACCTTCGAGGATTATATGCAGCACGGCTTAGGACGCGCCACACGCAAAAGTCTGCGGCGCAAGTTCCGCGAGGTGGATTCTCTGGCCGAGCCGATCCGACTAGAGGTCAAGAATCACATCACGGCGCGGGAAGCCCGGGCACTGCACGCGTTGTACGAGTGCGTCGCTCGCCGGGCAGACCAGCAGTTCGAGGTGTTTGATTCCGCTTATTTTCTGCGCTTAGGCGAGCGGATGCCGGAACACACCCGCTACTTCATCTGGAAACGGGCCGGCCGCATGATCGCCTTCAACTTTTGCACCGTGCACGGGGATACGATCTACGACAACGACCTAGGCATGATCCTGGAGGATGCCCTGCCGCTGCATCTCTACCACGTCACGTTCCGTGGCATCATCCGCTGGGCGCTGGCCCACGGATTGAAGTTCTACCAGAGCAGTCCTTTCGGCTATGCGCCCAAACTGCACCTGCGCATGGACCTCATACCGCTGGACCTCCACGTGCGGCACGCGTCGCCGCTGATCAACCGACTGCTGGGTTGGTTCGCGCCCCTGGCCGCCCCTACCCGGCAGGAACCACTCCTTCGCCACTTTCCGAACGCCTGGCAACTCTGAGGGCGATGCTCCCGCCGCCGCCCGTCCCGGGACGAACCGCCGTGCGAAGTTGAAGAGCTTATGTGGTCCGCGCCGATCAACGTCTTTCGTCGCTCCCTCGGTTTGCGTATCAGCGCTTGGTATGCGCTCGGCTTCATCGGCAGCTTCGTGTTGATCGCCTCTTTCGCCTCGTGGATCACCCGGCGCTCGGGCCGGACACTCGACCGGACGGAGATCATGCAGGAGTTCCAGCAGGACGCTGCCCGCTGCCGGCAGGCGGGTTCCGAAAGATTCGGTGCCGAAGTGCGGGACCAGTTGCCCAAGGTGGAACCCACCTTGGTCCGTCTGTGCGCGCCGGATGGCCACACGGTGCTGCTGGTGCCTGCTCTGGGAGAAAGTGAAACCGAGCTGGGACGGGTGGACGCTCGCCTGCGGCAAACCTTCGATCAGCCAGGCTGGCAGAACATCGAAAGCCACGAGGGCCAATCGGTGTGGCAGGTCTACGGCGAACGGATGCCGGACGGCTACTGGTTGCAGGTGGCAAAGAGCGACCGGCGCGGTCGGGGCACCCGGCGGCGGCTGCACGAGGCCCTCGTGCCGGTGGGCACGCTCGTCCTGCTGGCAGCATTGGTCGGTGCCGCCGGGTTGACGGCCTACGCGTTGCGCCCGCTGCACCAGCTCATCGGCACCACGCGCGGGGTGATCGATTCAGGGGACATGACCGCCCGCGTGCCCACGAACCGCACGGGCGGCGAACACGAGTTGGACGAACTCTGCGCGCTCTTCAACCGGATGCTCGCGCGCAACGAAACCCTCATCCGCACGATGGACGAGGCACTCGACAACGTTGCACACGATCTGCGCACGCCCCTGACCCGTCTGCGCGGGTCCGCCGAGGCCGCCTTGCGCGATACGGGTGCCACCCGGGAATCGTGCCAGGAGGCGCTGGCCGACGCGGTTGTGGAATGCGAGCACGTGCTCACGATGCTGCGCGCGATCATGGACATCTCCGAAGCCAGGCAGGGTTCCCTGCGCCTCCACCTGGAATCCATCGAACTCCACCCGCTTGCGGACGACGCCGCCGACCTCTACGAACACATCGCCGACGAGCGCGGGCTGCGGCTGCGGGTGGACGTGCCGCCGGACCTGCGGATCACGGCAGACCGCGTGCGGCTTCAACAGGTCGTTTCCAACCTGGTCGACAACGCGCTCAAGTACAGCAACGCCGGGGGCGAGGTGACGATTTCCGCAGGGTCTGGACGGCTGGAAAGCGGTGAAACGTGGCTATCCGTCCGGGACCAGGGTGTGGGCATCCCGCCGCACGATCTGCCACGCATTTGGGATCGTCTTTACCGGGGGGATCAAAGCCGCTCTGACCGTGGCAACGGGCTGGGTCTGAGCCTGGTCAAAGCCATCGCGACGGCACACGGCGGCCGGGCTGAGGTGGAGAGCGTCCCGGGTCAAGGATCGCTCTTCACCGTGACCCTGCCGACGAAACGATGATTCTCAAGCAGGCCGCTCCCGCTGTTGATCCGCAGCTTTTCACCCTCGACCACCGAAAATCCTCGTGTCAAAAACCCTTTCAGATCTCACCGCGCAGGAAGTGCTCGCTTTGGCCATCCAGTCCGAAGAGGAGGATGGCCGCATCTACGCCGATCTCGCTCGGCGCATTGGCAACGATTACCCACAAACCGGCCAGACGCTCCAAGCCATGCACGACGAGGAGGACGGCCACCGCCACCGGCTCATCGAGCTTTACCGTGCACGCTACGGCGAGCACATCCCACTCATCCGCCGCCAGGACGTGGACGGCTTCATCGTGCGCAAGCCGCTCTGGCTCCAAGCGGTGTTGACCGCAGCCATGGTGCGCCGGGAGGTCGAGACCATGGAAGACGATTCCCGTAACTTTTACCACGCCGCCGTCGCGCAAACCAGCGACGCGACCGTGCGGCAGCTCTTCGGCGACCTCGCGGCCGAGGAGTCTAAGCACTACGACTTGGCCGGGTCGATGGAGGCCCAGCAGAAGACCAGCGGCGCGCGGGAAAAGGAGGACGAGGCGGAGCGGCGCCGCTTTGTGTTGCAGGTGGTGCAGCCGGGCTTGGCCGGGTTGATGGACGGCAGCGTTTCCACGTTGGCTCCCGTGTTCGCCGCGGCGTTCGCTTCGCACCAGAGCTGGACGGCCTTTCTCGTGGGCATGGCGGCGAGCATCGGCGCGGGCATCTCGATGGGCTTTGCCGAGGCGCTCTCGGATGATGGCGTCATCAGCGGGCGCGGGCACCCGTGGATGCGCGGGCTGGTGTGTGGGGCGATGACCACGGCGGGCGGCATCGGGCACACGCTACCCTTTCTGATCACGAGCTTCTACTACGCGATGGTCGTGGCCGTGGCCGTGGTGACCGTCGAACTGGCCGTGATCGCCTGGATCAGACACCGCTACATGGACACCCCGCTGCTCTCGGCCACCTTCCAGGTCGTCGTCGGCGGAGTGCTCGTGTTCCTCGTCGGCATCCTGATCGGCTCGGCCTGAAAGATCGTCCAGACCCATGGGTCCACCGGCAACCATCATCCTCAACCGCCTAGAGAAAGTCTACGGCCACGTCAAGGCCGTCGAGGCACTCACGTGCTCGGTCCCAGCGGGAGAGATCTTCGGCTTTCTCGGTGCGAACGGCGCGGGAAAGACGACGACGATGCGCATGCTTTGCGGTCTGACTCAGCCCACCAGCGGGTACGCGACCATCGACGGTCTTGACGTGTGGCGGGACCGTCAATCGGTCCGCGCAACGTTCGGCTACATGGCGCAGCGGTTCAGCCTCTACCCGGACCTGACGGTGCTAGAAAATCTGCGTTTTTTCGGGGGCGCCTACCGGGTGCCCCGAACCGTTCTCGCCGCGCGGATCAGCCGGTTGTTACGGCAAACCGACCTGGAAGCAAAGCGCGACGCGGTGGCCGGCAGTCTCTCCGGAGGCATGAAGCAACTCCTCGCCCTCGGCTGCGCGCTCGTCCACGCACCTTCCGTGCTTTTCCTTGATGAGCCCACCAGCGGACTCGATCCGGTTCACCGCCAGCAAATGTGGAACCTCCTTTATGACCTGAGCCACGCAGGGACCACGGTCTTCGTCACCACGCACTACATGGACGAGGCGCAACGCTGCACCGACGTGGGCTTCCTCCAAAACGGCCGGCTGCTCGCGCAGGCATCTCCCCGCGCGTTGAAGGCATCCTTCAAGGCAAGGTTGCTGGAGCTTGATGTCGAGCCGGTCATGCCGGCTTTGCTACGTCTTCGTGCCACGCCCGGCATCCTGGGAGTGTCGCTCCGTAGCGGTAGCTTGCGCCTCTACGCCACGGACGCCGAGCGTTTGATGAAAACATGGCACGAGCGATGGCCGTTCCCCGAAATCTGTTTGCTCGCGCAGCGTTGGGTTGAAGCGGACATGGAGGATGTGTTCACTGCCTATTCGCAAGGTTACCACGATCTGCTCGACCATCCGACCTTGAGAAGTCAAAGCACGCCGATCATTGACCGGGATTTCGTCCCCGCTTCATGAATTTAGGTCTCGATTTTCGTGCCGTCGCCAGCGTTGCGAGCAAGGAGTTTCTCCACATCTGGCGCGACCGACGTGTGCTCCTCTTGCTCGTTTTGCTGCCGCCGATCTTCACCCTGATTTTCGGGCACGCCTTCGAAACGCCGGAGCGTGAAAACACGCCGGCTTTGCTCATCGACGCCGACGGCAGCGAGCGTAGCCAGCGCTTCGTTGCAACGCTCCTGACCAACAAAGCCTTTCTCTGGCGGCCACAAGCCCCCGCAACAACCGACCAGCCACCGGATTTGCTCAAGAACGGCGTGCTGCTCGCGCTGATCATCCCAGCCGACTGGGGCAACAGCCTGGCGACGAGTGAACCGCGAGCGGTGAGTCTGTTCCTTGACGGCAGCGACACGAACACCGCCACGGAGTTGAAAGGTCGGGTACAGGAAAGTTTGGGCACATTCCAACTGCAAGAACGTCAAAGCCTGATCGACGACTTGCCTGAGGAGGTTCTTGAACAAGCCGGCGAATTGCCAGCGGCCGTGCGTGACCAGTTCGTTGCTTCCTTGACGCCTTGGACGTTGGACAACAAGATCGTGTACAACCCCAAGGAGCGCTTCATCGACTATGTGCTGCCAGGCATCATCGGCTTGATCCTCCAACTGCTGACCGTCACGCTGACCGCCTGCACCATCGCCCGCGAGCGTGAAGCGGGGACCCTTTACCAACTGATGGTGACCTCGCTGCAACGGAGCGAAATCGTCGTCGGGAAGATGTTGCCCTACCTAGGTGTTTCTGTCCTCCTGGTCCTCGTCATTCTGGTGTTGGCGGGCTGGCATTTCCAGGTTGCCTTCCATGCGCCGTGGGTGCTGGCGCTGGTCTGCTTTTTGTTCCTGCTTTGCTCGTTGGGCCTCGGCCTCTTGATCTCGGCGTTTTCGCGTACGCAGACTCAGGCGATCCAATTTTCCGTGTTCTTTCTTCTGCCGGTCTTTGTCCTCTCGGGAGCGTTCGCACCCCTGGAACAATTGCCTTCAGGTGTGCGCGTGCTTTCGGAGTGTTTTCCCCTGACGCACTTCTGCCGAGGATTTCGGTTGGTGAACCTCTACCAAGCTCCGTTGTCTTATGTCACGGTCGACCTGTTGGCCTTGACCCTTGGGGCGATTATCACCTTCTCCGGGGCGGCTTTGCTCCTGCGCCGGACACAAGGGTGAAGGAGGCATTTTAGCGGGTCGTTTCGCCTTGTCCTGCCGACCATGTACGACCAGTCTGCCACTTCCCGGTGGGAAATTTTCGCGGCGGCGCTCAAGTTGGGCTGCACGTCGTTTGG
>CAXTQD010000131.1:0-12640 GCA_964246175.1 uncultured Chthoniobacterales bacterium
GACGCGCCCTTGCCCGACCCCGGCAGCGCCGCACCGACGGCGGCCGACCCCGGTTTGCCGCCCGACGAGGCGCCCGTGCCGGTGGCTCCCGCGCACGCATCGGCGCGTGAACCCATCGGCGGACGTTCCCGCTAGGAAGCGACTCCATGCGTCGACCTGCGCTCCTGTGCGCCTGCGCGTGCCTCTTGTTCGCGGGTGGGTGCGCCATCTTGCCGAAGAGCGACCCCACGCTGGCCAACCGTTCGGCGTACTGGTATCGACACACGGACCCAGCGAAGTTCTTTGCGCACGAAAGTTCCCGCGGGCGCGTGTACTTCCTGGGAGTGTTTGATCCGGAGGCGGAGGAAGACTCGCCCGCGCCGGGGATTTCACGGGGCGACCCGGCCTTTCGCGTGGCGCGGACGTGGTTCGTGCCCAAGGGACCTTTCGTCAATCCGAAGCGCACCCGGGAGTACGACACGGCCGTGCGACGCTTCGCCGAGCGCTACAATCCTCTTGTGCTCGCCTATCTGCACGAGCACCCCGACGCTGGCAAATAGGCCGGGCCGCGCGTAAACTGACCAGCCATGCAACGCGCGGGAACCGACGATCTGCTCTACTTCGACAACAACGCCACCACCGCGCCGGACCCGGCTGTAGTCGAGGCGATGCTGCCTTACCTGACGGAACTGTACGGCAACCCGTCGAGCGCCTACAGCTTCGGCTCGCGCGTGGGTAAGGCCATCGAACATGCCCGCGAACAGGTCGCCGCCCTGCTCGGCTGCGAGCCGGGGGAAATCGTCTTTACCGGGGCTGGCAGCGAGGGGAACAACGCCGCGATCCACAGCGCGCTCCTGGCCGACCGCGACCGCCGGCACATCGTCACTTCGACGGTCGAGCACAGCGCGACCAAGAAACTTTGCGAGGTTCTCGCCCGGCGCGGCTACGAGATCACCTGGCTGCCCGTGGACAGCGACGGTCAACTCGACGCCGCCGAGGCTGCTGCAGCGATCCGCGACGACACGGCGGTCGTCTCGCTGATGTGGGCGAACAACGAGACGGGCGTGATCTTCCCCGTCGAGGAGATCGCCCGCGCGGCCCGCGCGCAGGGAGCCTATTTCCACACGGATGCCGTGCAGGCTGTCGGCAAGGTGCCGGTGCGCCTGGAAAACTCGGCGATCCACTACCTGTCGCTCGCCGGGCATAAGCTCCACGCGCCGAAGGGTGTGGGCGCGTTGTACGTCCACCGGCGAGCGCGGTTCACGCCGTTTTTGGTCGGCGGTGGGCAGGAAGGCGGCCGGCGCGGCGGCACGGAGAACGTCGCCGGCATCGTCGCCCTCGGCAAAGCCGCCGAACTCGCCGGCCTGCACATGGCCGAAGAACAAACCGCCGTCCGCCAACTGCGCGACGATTTCGAGGCCGGGGTCCTGTCGCGCGTGTCTGGCGCGGAGGTGAACGGCGGAGGTGCCGCCGAACGCCTGCCCAACACGACAAGCCTGTATTTCCCCGGTGTCGAGAGCGAAGGAATGCTCGTGCTCTTGGACAAAGCGGGTCTGTGCGCGAGTGCGGGCAGCGCGTGCACGGCGGGTTCGTTACACCCCTCGCACGTGCTGACGGCGATGGGCTTCCTTACCGAACGCGCCCGGTGCAGCCTGCGGTTTTCCTTCGGGCGCTTCAACACGCCCGCACAAGTCGCCCGCGGCTTGGATATCGTGGTCGCCGCCGCCGAGAAGCTGCGACGCATGATGCCCGCAACGGTGGGTTGATGGCGTCCAATGCTTGTTAGGCGGCTACGCGCTTATGGCTATTCACCGGGTCAGGATCATCGAGTCGGGGCACATGAGCACCCATCGGCTCTTCGAGCTTGGGCTGTCGTTCGGCGTCTGCAAGCAGCAGCACCGCTGGCCGAGTCTTGCGACCATGAACAACTTTCTGCGGCAGGGCCACGACGGCGGCGCGCTTGCCACGGACATCGAGTGGGAGCCGTGCGAGCTGACGCAGGAGCAATACGAGCAGGCGGTTGCTACCTTCATGCAGGGGGAGCTGTTTCACATGGACACCGCACCAGCCGCTTGGGAGAATTGGTACGCCACGCTTACCACCACAGCCGCCGCCTAACCACGCGCTCCAGCGAACAGAGGCTGGCCGTCACGCCTTTCTTGCATTCCACGTCTTGCCTCGCCAGCCTCTGTCGCTGAGCTTGAGTTCTTTAGCCATAGCCGGGCAAGGCCTCTTTAGGCACAAACCTCTACGTCTTACGATTTTTTGGTGCAGACGCTACGCTGTTCGTGCCCTTGTGACCGACGACATCTGCAAGCTCGTCCACGTCCAACCCTTCGTCCCGTTTGTCATCCACACGGCGGATGGAGGTATTTTACGTGTGCCGACCGTCGACCACATGGCCGTGCCGCCGGGTGCCAAGCGCATCTTCGTGTTTGGCGACGACGGTACCTAGGACGGACTCTCTCCTTTGTTGGTCGCGCGTCTGAGCGTGGAGCGCGGTGATCCCGTCCCGTCAGCGGATGCTTAGCGCATCACGCCGCCGACTGCGGCGTGCCGTTGCTGTGCCGGATGTCGCGCGCCTGCGCGGCGTAGATCGCGTCCTCGGCGATGTTCGTCGCGTGGTCGCCGATGCGCTCCAGGTTCCGCGCGATGAAGATCAGGTCTAGGTAGCCGCGCACCTGCGCGGAGTCCGCCGCCATGCGCTCGGTCATCTTGGCGGCGAGATTTCTGTTCATCTCGTCGAGCTGGCGGTCACGCGGCTTGATGGTCAGGGCGAGATCCGCGTCGGCGTCGGTGAACGCCTGGAGGCTGTCCTTGAACATCGCCAGCGCCTCGCGCGTCATCGCTTCGAGTTGGTGGGTCTCGGGCAAGGCGGGTTCCTCATTGAGCTTGCGCACGCGCCGGGCAATCGACGTAGCCTGGTCGGCGACGCGTTCCAGGTTCGCGCCGATCTTCATGGCGGCGATGATCCCCCGCAGGTCCCGCGCGACCGGCTGGAAGCGCAGCAGGATGTCCATGCCTTCCTGGTCCAGCTGCTTTTCGAGGGTGTCGATCTCCTCGTCGTCGGCAATGGCTTGGTTGGCCAACTCATTGTCACGCTCGAAGAGGGCCGTGAACGTGTTCTGAAGGTTGCGCTCGGTCAGGCTAGCCATCAGCAGCACGTTGTCGTGGAGCGCGCGGAGGGCGGACTCGAACGAGTGGAGGATGTGTTCGCGCATGACGGGAGCCATAAAGTATAGGAAGGTGCGGTGTCGAGGGCAAGTTCTCAGGCGTGGACTTGTGACAAAATCGTTACAACGCTGGGCGCGCGCCGGGCGGGGTGCGTGGGGAAGTTGGCGGCGTTATTTGACCCCGATTTATGAACCCTAAATACCTCTTCCTCGCCGCGGTTTGCGCGGTGACGGCCGCGACGGCGCACGCCCAGACGACCCTCACCGGCGCGGGCGCGACCTTCCCGAACCCAATCTACCAAAAGTGGTTCGAAGAGTACCACAAGGCGGACAGCGCGGTGACGATCAACTACCAGCCCATCGGCAGCGGCGGCGGCAAGGCTCAGATTACCGCCAAGACGGTGGACTTCGGCGCGTCCGACGGTCCGATGAGCGACGAGGAACTCGCCAAGGCTCCCGGGAAAATCCTGCACCTGCCCACCGTGGCCGGTGCGGTGGTCATCACCTACAACGTTCCCGGTGCGGGCACCCTGAAGCTCGACGGCCCCACGCTGGCCGGCATGTTCAGCGGCAAGATCAAGAAGTGGGACGACAAGGAAATCGCCATGCAGAACTCCGGCACCAAGCTGCCCTCGCTCGACATCACGGTCGTGCACCGCTCCGACGCGTCGGGCACCAACTACATCTTCACCGACTACCTGAGCGCCGTCAGCCCCGATTGGCAGACCACGCCGGGCAAGGGCACGTCGGTCTCCTGGCCGGTCGGCATGGGCGCCAAGGGCAACGACGGCATCGCCCAGCAGATCAAGGACACCCCGGGGGCCATCGGCTACGTCGAACTCATCTACGCCGTCCAACAGAAGCTGACCTACGCCGAACTCAAGAACGCCGACGGCCAGTACGTCAAGGCCAGCCCGCAGGCCGTCACGGCCGCACTGGCGACCGCCAAGATCCCGGACGACTTCCGTTTCTCGATGGTCAACGCCCCCGGCAAGACCGCCTACCCGATCTCTGGAGCCACCTGGCTGCTCGTCTACGAGGACCAGACGGACGCCACGAAGGGCAAGGCGCTCGTCGCCTTCCTGAAGTGGGCGGTCAACAACGGCGAGAAAATGGCTCCCACGCTCGCCTACGCCCCGCTGCCCGAGGCGGTGCAAAAGCAGGTGCTCGCGCGCATCGATACGATCAAGGTGAAATAACGCCGCCCCTTCTGCGGCCGGCAGTGGTCCCTTGGGCGGGCTGCTGCCGGTTCGCTCCGTCTCCTTCCTGACGAAAACCTGCGCCATGGCGACCGCTGTTTCCACCACCGTCCCGACGGCCGAACCCCCTCCCGTGCTTCCGCGCGGCCGGACGATGCGGCCGGTTTCCCGCGTGGGCGACCTCACCTTCCGCTACCTGTGTCTGGCGATGGTGCTCTTCGTCGGCTTGCTGGTGGTGCTCATCGGCTGGAACCTGTGGCGCGGGTCCGAGCAGATTTGGGCCAAGTACGGCCTGGGTTTCCTAGGACGGAGCGCTTGGAACCCGGTCACGAACGATTACGGCGCGCTGCCGTTCATCCTGGGTACGCTGGTGTCGGCGGTGCTGGGCCTGCTCATCGCCACGCCGCTGGCCGTGTTGACGGCGCTTTACTTGACCGAACTCGCCCCCGTCTGGCTGCGCGCGCCGCTGACGGCCCTCGTCGAGATGATCGCCGCCGTGCCGAGCGTCATCCTGGGCCTGTGGGGCATCTTTGTGATGATCCCATGGCTGCGCGACTACCTCGTGCCCCTTCTGCAAAGATTCCTCGGCTGGTCGCCGTTCTTCGAAGGAAATTTCGCCGGACGCTCCATGCTGGCGGCGGCCATCATCATCGCCGTGATGGTGCTGCCCATCATCACGAGCGTCACCCGCGAAATCCTCCGCAGCGTGCCCGACTTGCAACGTGAGGCCGCGTATGGCCTCGGCGCGACGCGTTGGGAAGTCACGCGCATCGCGGTGCTCTCCTACGCGAAGGCTGGCATCTTTGGCGCGGTGATCCTCGGCCTGGGGCGCGCCTTGGGCGAGACGATGGCCGTCACGATGGTCATCGGCAACGCCGGCAACATCTACGCTTCCCTGCTGCGGCCCAGCGACACTCTGGCGAGCAAGATCGCCAACAACTTCGCTGGCGCTGACCCCAACGAGATCCCGGCCCTGATCGCCGCCGGTGCCGTGCTCTTCGCCGTGACGATTCTCGTTAACATCGTCGCCCGTCTCCTCGTCGGCACGGCGTCCTCGCCCGGCTCCCGCTGATCTTTTCTGTCCTGCCGCCATGCCTGCCACGATGAACCAACCTGCCTCCGCTGCCGTGCGTTCCCGTGCTTCGGAGGGACAACGGCGCTGGCGCAAGCTCAAAAGCGGGATCGCCTCGGCGATGTCGTGCGTCAGCGCGCTGATCGTCATCGCCCCGCTCGGGTTGGTGTTCGGTTACCTGCTGGTCAAGGGGGCGGGTTCGCTCAACTGGGACTTCTTCACCAAGCTGCCCGCGCAGCCGCAGACCGACTACAGCGCGATGTTCGCGGACCCCGCGCCGGATGGCTCCGCGCCGGACGCGACCGCTGCTGCGCCAGCCGCCGCGGTCGTCCACAGCGGGGTGGCTAATTCCATCATCGGCACGTTCGTCCTGATCGTGCTCGGCTCGGTCTTCGGCGTACCCGTTGGGGTGCTCGGGGCACTTTACCTGAGTGAATACGCCAGCCCACGGGTGGCTGGGGCAGTGCGCTTCGGTGCAGACGTGCTCAACGGCGTGCCGTCCATTGTGTGGGGCATCGTGGCATATGCACTGTTCATCCCGCCGGGTCACGCGATCATCCACCTGGGGTACTCGGCGTTGGCGGCGGGGATCACGCTCGGGTTCATCATGATCCCGCTGGTCCTGCGCACGACGGAGGAGGTTCTGCGACTCGTGCCCAACGGCTACCGCGAGGCGGCGCTGGCGCTGGGCATCTCCGAGTGGCGCATCAGCGTGCTCATCGTCGCCAAAACAGCTTTCAAAGGCATCCTGACGGGCGTGCTCCTGGCTGTTGCGCGCATCGCGGGCGAGACTGCGCCGCTGCTCTTTACCGCGTTGGGCAACGAAAGCTGGTGCAAAGGTCCGCTCCAGCCCATCGATTCGCTGACCTGGCGCATCTACAAGTTCGGCAGCCAGTCCTCTGATCCTGACCAGAACCGCCAGGCGTGGGCCGCGGCCCTGGTGCTGATCGTTCTTGTCCTCGGCCTCAACCTGGCGCTACGCTTCCTGACGCGCGAACGCATCGTCAAGAAGGCCGTCCAAGCCCAGACTGCCACCCTCGCCACCGCCGCGCCGCCCACGGCCACCGCCTGAAACCGCAACGCTCACCCGCGCCGCCATGCCACCCGTCGCCAACATGACCGCCACCGTCTCTCCGTCGTCTGCGCCTGCGACCCCGCCGCCGGCGGAGTCCACCATGCCGGCCTTCGACGCCAAAGACGTTTCGATCTACTACACGCCCACCAAGGCGACCGTGCAGAACGTCGACATCCAGATCCCGGCGCGCTCGGCCACCGCGATCATCGGCCCGAGCGGTTGCGGTAAATCGACCTTCCTTCGTTGCCTCAACCGCATGCACGAACTCGTCCCTGGCGCCAAGATGACCGGGACCATCTTGCTCAACGGCGAGGACCTCTACGGTCCCAAGATCGACGCCACGGTCGTCCGCCGCCGGGTAGGCATGGTGTTCCAGAAGTCGAACCCCTTCCCGACGATGAGCATCAAGGAAAACGTGCTCGTCGGTCTGCGGCTCAACGGGGTGCGCGACCGCGCCTTCCTCCAGGAACGCCTGGAAACCAGCCTCAAGCTCGCCGCGCTCTGGGAAGAGGTGAAAAATGATCTCGACCGCCCCGGCGTCTCGCTCTCGGGCGGCCAGCAGCAGCGCCTGTGCATCGCGCGCGCCATCGCCGTGCAGCCGGAGGTCCTCCTCATGGACGAACCCGCCAGCGCGCTCGACCCCATCGCCACGGCGAAGATCGAGGACCTCATCCACCAGCTCAAACGCGAGTACACCATCGTCATCGTCACGCACAACATGCAGCAGGCGACGCGCGTGGCCGACCAGACGGCGTTCTTCTACCTGGGCAAGCTGATCGAGTTCGCGCCGACGCGGGAACTCTTCAACAACCCGCGCGAGAAGCAGACGGAGGCGTATATTACCGGTCGCTTCGGTTAAAGTTACGCCATGGCCGATCCCGCCGTCCGTCCGCCAGTGGTCCTCGTCGTGGACGACGAACCCGACGTGGTAGACCTCGTACGCTACCGGCTGCGCGGCGCGGGGATGAATGTGCTCGTCGCCACCGACGGCCTCGGCGCGCTGAAGGCCGCCCGCGAGCACCGCCCGGACTTGATCGTGCTCGACCTCATGCTGCCGCACATGAGCGGCGAGGAGGTCTGCCGCCAACTGCGCGCCGACCGCGAGACGGCCGCCGTTCCCGTGCTCATGCTCACCGCCAAAGGCGAACCTTCCAACCGCATCGCGGGCCTGGAAGCCGGCGCGGACGATTACCTGAGCAAGCCCTTCAGCCCGCGCGAACTCATCCTGCGCGCCGAGGCGATCTTGCGCCGTGCCCGCGCCGCCGACGAACGCCGCGAGGCCGTGCTGGAGGTGGATAGCTTCCGTGTCAACAAGGGCGACTTCGAGGCTACGCTCGACGGCCGCCGGCTCGACCTGACGACGACGGAGTTCAAGCTCCTGTGCCTGCTCATCGAGCGGCGCGGCAAGGTCCTCACCCGCGACGCGCTCCTGACCGACGTGTGGAACTACACCGCCGCCATCGACACTCGCACCGTTGACACCCACATCCGCCGCCTGCGGGAAAAACTCGGACCCGCCTACGCCGGACGGATTGAAACCGTCCGCGGCGAGGGGTATCGCTTCACGACGACCGGCGTGTCGTCCTAGGATGACGACCCTGCTCCTGCTCGGCCTGACGTTCGCCGTCGCGGCGTTGTGGGTGCGTGCGCGTTACGTCCGTCCTCTGCGCCGTCTGCGCGACGCTGTGGAAACCCTCGCTGACGACGCCGCCGAGGTGGAGGTTGAAAGTGCTGACGACGCCACGACGGTTCACCTGCGCCGCATCGCCGAGCGCCTGCGCGGTGCGGACGCCCGGGCCGCGGAGGAGAGCGTCAGCCTGCGCACCGTGCTCGGCAGCCTGACCGAAGGCGTGCTCATCATCGACGTGGAGGAGCGCATCCGCCTCGCTAACGCTGGCCTCCAGGCCATGCTCGGCCTTGCCGCGCCGCCGCTGGGCCGGACGCCGTTGGAGGTCATCCGCCACCACGACGCGCGCGAGGCCATCCGCCGCACCTTCAACACGGGCGAGCCGTGTTCTCTGGCGGTCTCGCTGACCGTTCGCCAGCCAGACGGCCAGTACGGCCCGCGCCACTTCCAACTCACGACCGCGCCCATCGTGCCCGGCGGCGCGCCTGATCCGGTCGGGGCCATCGTGGTGCTGCACGACATCACCCAACTCAAGAACCTGGAAAACGTCCGGCGCGATTTCGTCGCCAACGTCTCGCACGAACTCCGCACGCCGCTTTCCATCATCAACGGCTACCTGGAGACGATGCTCGAACCCGACGCCGACACCGACCCGGCCACGGTCCACCGCTTCCACGAGACGATGTGGAAGCACGGCCAGCGTCTGAGTCTCATCCTCGACGACCTGATGACGCTCGCCCGGCTCGAAAGCCCCGAGGGCGCGGGCCTGATGAGGTTCGCGCCCGTGTCGCTGCGCGCGTGCGTGGAGGGCGTCACCGACCGCCTCGCGTCCGTGGCGGCCGAGCGGGGCGCGGCGGTGCACGTGGAGATTCCCGACGAACTGCCGCCTGTGGAGGCCGACGCCGACCGCTTGGACCAAGTGTTCTTCAACCTCGTGGACAACGCCCTGCGGCATTCCCACCCGCCGTCGCGTTCCGCGAACAGGAGCGGCCACGGCCTGAATGTCGTGGTGCGCGCCGCTCTGGAAGACCACGCCGTCCGCCTGACCGTTGCGGACAACGGTCAGGGCATTCCGCTGGCTGACCAGCCGCACGTCTTCGAGCGGTTCTACCGCGTCCACAAGGACCGGCTACGTGCCTCGGGCGGCACGGGGTTGGGGTTGTCTATCGTCAAGCACATCGTCCGCGCGCATGGCGGGGAGGTGTCGGTGGACAGTGCGCCGGGCAACGGGGCGACGTTCCACGTCCGGCTGCCCGTGTCGCAACGTAATTGAGGGAACGGCAGGCGCTAGCACGCGTTAAGCTGCTTTTTGGCTCATCCTCCGAAGCCATGCCGCCCCGCCTTCTCTTCCTGCTCCTCAGTATCCTCCTGTGCGTCGCGGCTGCCCGCGCGCAGACGGACCAGACCGTCTACGATGACACGCTGGAAAACGGCTGGGTCAGCTACGGTTGGGCGACGCTCAACTACGCCGACACCAACCCCGTCCACGGCACGGGCGGCGACTCGATCCGCGTGGACGCCGGCGCCTACCAGGCGCTCTACCTGCACCACGCCGCGCTCGACCCGGCGGGATTCACCACGCTGACCTTTTGGATCAACGGCGGCGTGTCCGGCGGCCAGCCCCTGCAACTCCAGGCCACCGTCAACGGCAATGCGCAGGCGGCCGTCGCCCTCCCTCCGCCGACGGCGAACACCTGGACCAAGGTCTCCGTCGCGCTGTCGGCGCTCGGCCTGTCGGCCGGGAGCAGCTTCGACGGCTTCTGGATTCAGAGTACCAGCGGGAACACGCTGCCGACCTTTTACGTGGACGACATCGTGCTCACCGGCGCGGCCCCGCCGGCCAACGTCGTGCTCACCGCCGACGCCGGCAACGTCGTGCGCACGGTGGACGCACGGGTCTTCGGGGTGAACACCGCGATCTGGGACTCCCAGCTCGGCGCGTCCGCCACCGGCCCGCTGCTCGCGGGTGCCGGCCTCAAGGCTTTGCGCTACCCGGGCGGCAGTTCGTCCGACGACTACGATTGGCAGACGGACCGCAGCGTGACGAACGGCTCCTTCCAGTGGGCAAGTCCGTTCCCGACGTTCGCCGCGTTGGCTGCCGGGCAGGGTGCGCAGACGTACATCACCGTCAACTACGGCAGCGGCACGCCCGAGGAAGCCGCCGCGTGGGTGGCCTACGCGAACGGCAACCCGGCTAGCACCACCGCTCTCGGTACCGACGCCAAGGGCCGTAACTGGCAGACGGTCGGCTACTGGGCGGCGTTGCGCGCGGCCTCGCCCCTCGCCACGGACGACGGCTACAACTTCCTGCGCGTCGGCCGGACGGCGGGGTGGGGGTGCAAATACTGGGAGGTCGGCAACGAATGTTACGGCTCCTGGGAACACGACGAGCACGGCAGCACGTTCCCGGGTTCGCCGCAGGACCCATACACCTATGCGCAGAACTTCGCCGTCTTCCGCCAGAAGATGTTGGCTGTCGATCCGACGATCAAGATCGGCGCGGTCGTCATCAACGGCCAAGACAGCTACGGCAACGGCCAGCACGGCGTCACCAACCCGCGCGACGGCACGACCCACACCGGCTGGACGCCCGTGGTCCTCGCCAACCTGAAATCTCTCGCCGCCCCACCCGATTTTCTGACGTTCCACGACTACCCGCAGCAACCCGGTGAGGAGAGCGACGCAGGCCTGCTCTCGGTCGCTTCCACGCTGCCGGCCAACGACGCCGTGGGACTGCGTCAAATGCTCACGGACTACCTCGGCGGCACGACGGCGGCGGGCGTCGAACTCGCCCTGACCGAACTCAACGATGTGACCTACAACCCCGGCAAGCAGAGCACGAGTCTTGTGGATGGACTCTTTCTGGCCGAGACGATTAGCAGTCTGGCGGCCACGGAGTTCAACGCCTGCACCTGGTGGGATCTGCGCAACGGCACCTCGACGGGCAACAACAACAGCGCCTCCCTCTACGGCTGGCGGCAGTACGGCGACTACGGGTTGGTGGCATCGGGCGACGGCGGTGCGTCCCTCAACTCACCCTATCCGACCTACCACGCATTTGAACTCCTCACCAAATGGGCGGCCGGTGGCGACCGCGTGGTGGCCGCGACGAGCAACTACGCGGCGTTGACGGTCCACGCCGCCCTGCGCGCAAACGGCGACCTGTGTCTGTTCGTCGTCAACCGCAGTCCATCCGCCGCGCTGACCGCACAGGTGGCGTTGAGCGATTTTACCCCCGGTGCGAGCACGGCGACGACCTGCTCCTATGGTCCCACCAACGACACGAACAACGCCGGGTTGACTACGGCCACCCTTTCCGGGATCGGGAGCAATTTCTCGGCGACGTTTCCGGCGTACTCCATGACGGTGATCGACCTGCCGCACGCGTCGACCGCAACGCCGTACGCGAGTTGGCAGGGCAGCCACTTCACGGCAGCGGAACTCGGCAACCCGGCGATCAGCGGCGACAACGCCGACCCCGACGGTGATGGGGTGGTCAACCTGCTGGAGTACGCGCTCGGCCTCGACCCGCGGACGCCCGGGCGCGCCGGTCTGCCGATGGTGTCGCGCACGACGGTGGGAAGTTCTTCGTACCTGACGCTGACGTACACGAAGGTCAAAGCCGACACCGACCTGACGTACGTGGTCGAGGTATCCGGCGACCTGCAAACGTGGAACAGCGGCAGCGCGTACACGACCGACGTGAGCACGGTCGATCAGGGCACAACGCAACAGGTGACAACGCGCGACCGGACGCCGGTCACGGCCGGTGCGCGGCGGTTCATGCGCCTGCGCGTGGCGCACTGAACACGCGTATTCCGGCCGCTTTCGGCCGCTTGTTTACTCCGGCAGCCGCAGATGCTCCCGTGCGTTGGCGTGGCAGACCCGCCGCACTAACGGCCCGAGCAGTCCGTCGTCATCCGGCAACTCCCCCGCCGCCACGTCGCAGCCGATGAGCGCACACAACACCCGCCGGAAATACTCGTGCCGCGGGAACGACATGAACGACCGCGAGTCCGTCACCATCCCCACAAACCGCGACAGCAGCCCGATGTTGGAAAGCGCGTTGAGTTGCCACTCCATCCCCTCCTTCTGGTCAAGGAACCACCATCCGCTGCCGAACTGCACCTTGCCCGGAATCGTCCCGTCCTGGAAGTTGCCCGCCATCGTGGCGAGCGCGTAGTTGTCCGCCGGATTGACGTTGTAGAGGATCGTCCGCGGCAACTGGTCGTCGCGGTCCAACCCGTCGAGGAACCGGCTCAATGCCTCCGTCTGCGGGAAATCACCAATGGAGTCGAACCCCGTGTCCGGCCCAAGGCGTCCGAGCAGGCGCGAGTTGTTGTTGCGCAATGCGCCGAGGTGGAGTTGCATCGTCCAGCCGTGTTCCGCATAGCGTCGTCCGAGGCCAGCCATCACGAAAGACGCAAACCGCCGGGCATCTTTCGCCGAGGGGGTCCCGCCGTCACGCGTTTCCTTGAAGACCCGCTTCGCCTCGCGCTTCGTGCAGGACTCCCC
>CAXTQD010000132.1:0-12510 GCA_964246175.1 uncultured Chthoniobacterales bacterium
CGCTGGTGCCCCCGCTAAACACCACGCCCGTGGCTGTGCTGCCCTCGGTGCGCCTGACCCGGCGCGTGCGGTAGTCATAAGCATAAGCGTAGTGCACGCCACCCTGGTCGAGGCTGGTGAGCCGGTTCTCCAGGTCGTAGGCGTACATGTCGGTGCTGCCGTTCTCGGTGCGTGTGGCTCGGTTGCCGTTGCCATCGTAGCCGTAGCTTACACTACGCCCCGCCGTGTCGCTAAAGCTGGCCAGCTGGTTGAGGTCGTTGGGCACGTAGGTCGTCGCCGTACCTCCTGCCACGCTCTTGCTCGTGCGGTTGCCCGCCGGGTCGTAGCCGTAGGCCGTGCTCGACACCAACGAACCCGGTGCCGTGCTCGTGCCGTTGTACACCGCCTCGTTGGTGAGCCGGTCAGCCCCGTTGTAGCTCAGCACCGTCGTGCGCGTGCTGGCGCTCAGGCCCGGCTTGTACTCGCTCATCACCCGCAGGTTGCCGCCCGCGTCGTGGCCGTAGTTGTAGGCGTAGAGCGGTGTGCCGACGGCCGACGCATCGGTGCTGTCGCTCTGGCGGCCCAGTGCGTCGTAGCTGGTGACTTCCTGCTCCCCGCTGGGTAGATCCTTCTCTCGGACGTGGCCGTCCAGATCGTAGTGGTAAGCGGTCGTACTACTGCCGTCCAAGAGGCTTGTCAGCCGGTTGAGTGCGTCGTAGCCGCTCGTGAGCGTGCGACCGCTGCCCGCCGCGCCACCCATGAGACCGTACTGCACACTCGTACGGTTACCTGCCAGGTCGTAGCCGTAGGTGTGCGTTGCCCCGTTGCTCGTCTCGGTCTGCACCCGGCCCAGCCCGTCGTAGGTGTAGGCCACCGCCGTGGCCGTGTTGCCGTTGTCGTCCGCCACCGACAGGAGCCGGCCGGCGGCGTCATAGCCGTAGGTGCGGTTCTGCTCGGCGTGGTCGACGTAGGTGACGTGCTTGAGGCGGTTGCGCCCGTCGTACAAGTCGTAGAGCGTCGTGTGGCCGTTGCCGTCCACGCGCCGGGTCTTGTTGAGCCCGTCGCCGTAGGTGTACGTCGTGGAGCCGCCCTCGGCGTCGGTGACGCTCACGTTGTGGTTGAGCCCGTCGTAGCCGTAGAGGGTCGTATGCCCGTTGGCATCCTGCACGCTGGTGCGGTTGCCCACCTCGTCGTAGCCGTAGACGACCTGATCCTGCACACTGTCGTGCTCGATGACGGTCGTAGTCTTGAGCCGGTTGAGGCGATCGTAGGTGTTGGTCGTCGTGTGCCCGTTGGCGTCCGTGAGCGTCAGGACGTGGCCGTTCGGATCATAAACGGTGCTGGTGACCGGCGATGCCCACGCGCTGCTGCCGTCGGGCAAGATCACGGGCACGCTCGGAGCCGTGACCTGGTAGGGACGGTTGTTCCAGTCGTAGAGGGTCGTGGTCGCGTTGCCTCGTGCGTCGGCCGCAGCCACCACGTTGCCGGCCCCGTCGTAGGCCCAGGTCAGGTGCGGACGCACCGTCTGACCACTGTCGTAGTCGGCCGCCGCCGGCTGCCACTCGTCGGTCTTGCGGTTGCGGGGATCGAAGGCGTAGTCGGTTTCGTTTTGGCTCGGGTCGGTCAGAGCGCTGAAGCGCGGGCCGATGACTACGCTGACGTTGCCATTGCGGTCGTAGCTCGTCTTGGTGAGTGGGCGCACCGTCGGTGCGTCGGTCAGGTCAGGCGGTGGACCGTAGGTTCCGACCAGCCGGCCCGCCCCGTCGTAATGCATCTCGGTTTCCTGGAGCAGCTCGTCGATGGCTTTCCACTTGAGGCCGGTGGAAGTGTAGAGCGTCTGGGTGGACGTACCGTCGGCGTAGTGAGCGGCGGTCACCCGGTTGAGCGCATCGTAGTCCAGCTGGGTTTGATGGCCCGCCGGGTCGGTGCGGTGGAGGACGTTGCCTACGTTGTCGTAGTCCATCAACGTGACGGCGTCCGGCCCTGCCACGGCCGATGGGGCGGACGAACTGACTACTTGGGTCGGCCGGTACAACGCGTCGTAAGTGGTCGTGACAGTGTGGCCGCGCGGATCGGTCACCGTGGTGGGCTTGAAGGCGGAACTGTCGAAAACACTCGCCCCGGCGTTCGGACCGTCGTAGGCGTAGAGGGTGGTCTGGGTCAAGGCGTCGACGGTGTCGATGGGCCGCTGGAGCGCGTCGTAGTCGGTGACCGTCGTCAGCCCACGCGGGTCGGTGACGCTGGTGCGCGAGTTGACGGCGTTGTATCCATAGCCGGTCACCAGGTTGGGTCCCGTCGCCATCAGGCGCGTGGCGGCCGTCAGCCGGTTCACGCCGTCGTAGGTGTAGCTGGTCGTGTGGCCGTCCTCGTCGGTCTCGCTGGTCTTGTTGCCGTTGGCATCGTAGCCGAAGGTCTTGTTCTGCGGCGCGCTGCCGCCGGCAACGGGGTAGTCGACCTCGTAGAGCTGGTTGCGGCCGTCATAGCGGAACGTCGTGGTGAACGTGCGCGGGTCCTGCGCGCTCAGCTTGTTGTTGTTCAGGTCGTAAACGTATTGCGTCGTCAGGGCCAGGCCGTTCGGATCAGTGGTCTGCTGCGCGACGTTGCCGGAGGCGTCGGGCGTGTACGTCGTCACCAGATCGGCGCACCAGGAACCCGATGCGGGGTCGTTAGGAGTACCCACGCGGGCCACGGTTTTGCGGGTTTGGAAGGAAGGAAACTGGCTGTTCTCGTAGCCGAAGAGCGTGCGCTCGACAGGCGCGCCGTTCGCATCGCTGATGTCTTCCTCCGTCCGTCGGCCCAGGTTGTCGAGCACGTAGCTGGTCGTGCGGTTTTCCTCGTCGACGATCTGCGACATGATCCGCCAGCCGGTCTGGTACTGGAAAGTCTTCGAGTAGCCCCGCGCATCCGTCTGCTTGGTGGGATCGTCGTAGGTGCCTACGGGGTAGTATCCCGGGTACCACGGGTGCAGCGTACTGACCGACCACGGGTCGGCATGCTTGAACTCGGTCGTGTTGTTGCTCAGATCCGTGACGGACTTGAGCGCCATCCCAGCGGTCGGATCGAAGACGAAGGTCTCCTGGCCCATGGTCGTCGTGCCGTTCCCCAACGAGTATGAAAAGGAGTTTGGGGCGTCGTTGAACGTCACGTTGGCTCCCGCCAGATGCATAA
Organism: uncultured Chthoniobacterales bacterium; assembly: GCA_964246175.1. Classification (GTDB taxonomy): domain Bacteria; phylum Verrucomicrobiota; class Verrucomicrobiia; order Chthoniobacterales; family SZAS-18; genus CAHJWO01. Next base: position 3,148 of record CAXTQD010000132.1, read on the forward strand.
CCTGCATGGAAGAAAAGACCACCATGTGCGGCAGCAGGAACTGGTTGGGGATCTCGGTGGGTTTGAGATAGGCTTTCACGTCGTTGAGCGTGATGACCTGGTTGTCGGCGAAGGTGTACAGGCGACCGTTGCCCACCGCGTCCACGACGAACGAGGCGCGGTGGCCGTAGAAGGTCGGATCACTCCCAGGATTGTTCTTTAGGGCGACGTAGGAGTGGTTGAAGAACTGGGCCTGACCGATCCCGTCGGGCAGGGTCACGCCCACCACGTTCTGCGGCATGCCATTCTGCGGGTAGTATCCGAAGATCGTGCTGTATACTTGATGACTCAGGTCCAGTGCATAGGTAACGCCGTAAACCTTCTGCCGGGCATCGGTGATCTGGTTCAGATCGCAGTGGTACCAAGGCGTCGGCAGGGCACGATCAGGGTTAGAGTCGGGTTCCTCGACATCGGCGTAGGCGTACGCGGCGATGGCCGTGTTATTGTTGTGGTCGGGCGGACCTTGTACCCCAATGAGTTCCTGGTAGTTCGTCGGCCCGGAAACCTGCTGGTAAGCAAAGGTGTACTTGCCGAGCATGGGATCGTCGATCTCGTTGATCAGGTAGTATGATCCGGTGCTAGGGACGTTGCCCGGGACAGTCTCGTCGCTGTAATCGTACCTCGTCGTGCTGATCGTGATCGCCTGGGCCGGGTTCGCGTGGTTCGCGATCTGATGAGGGATGAGCGTGTCGGCGGCATTGTACGCGTAGTCCAATTGGTTACCGAAGCGGTCCGCGTGCTTGGACACCCGGGCGAAGCGGTGGTTGGTCAACCCGGAATCGAGTTGCTTGATGCGGTCGCCCACCAGCTCTTTGTCCAGGGCGGGCACCAGGTTGAACACCATCTGCGTGCCGTACTTCTTCGTGAAGACGTAGCTGCCGTCGGCGTTCGCCTCCAAGTGGGCGAGAAACGTGGCCTGATCGTGGTTTGCCGCCGGCAGGGGGAAGAACTCCTGTCCACCGCCGGGAGGATATACGATCACGAACCGGTAACTGTTGCCGTCATCATCGGTGACGTACGCGTAGTCCGCATCCTGGAAGAGCGACACGATGCCCCCGGGCGACTGGTACACAAAGTGGATGTTCGGTGTCAGGTTGGAAGACCAGCCGGCACCGAACGGCCGGTCCGGCCGCTCGTCCACCCGCAAGCCTTGACGCAGGTTCCAGGTGTCCGACTCGCTGTTGCGCCGCACGGAGAGGGCAAGCTCGCTGCCGGCAATGGGCACAAAGATGTCGGTCGTGGAGTGGCGGAGCGTCAACGAAAGCGCGTCGACGTAGGTTTCCTCTCGCGCGTGATCGCTTTCCGGCTGCGCCTGCGGCTTGGAGTCCGCCATCGGTTGGCCATTAAGAGCAATCTTGCGGTAGAGAGCGCCAGCCGCCTCGTCGGCAGTCAGGATGGAGCCCGCACCCCCATTTGGCACGTTCGGCACCACTTGCATCGTACCACCTCCTCCCGAAGCGGGGCTATTAATTGGCTGCGTGGTAGCGCCGTACACGTTGTACGCCGCCGGACTCGCCTGGACAACGAAGTTCGAGTCCGCGCCGCAGTTGAGAACGATGGTTGCGCCGCCACCTTGGGTGGCGCTTGTGGAAGCACCCAGAGTGGCACCCGTTGATCCAGATCCCAGACCCCAGTTGACGACGGTTTGATCGGCAACCGGCACCCAGCTCAGCTTGTTTGTCGCGCCATCCCACTTCGGTACCGTGATCGTCGCCTGCACCGTCAGCTGGCTCTGGTCGTCGGAATAACCAACCGGCGTCAGGTCGATATGGTAAGGCACGAGCAGGAGCGCGTGCTGCCCCTGCTGAGTTCCAGAGTTGGCGACGGTATTTGCCGTGGCCAGGATGGATCCATCCTCGTTGATGGCAGCCGTTTGAATGTTCGTCCAGCCACTGTTTGCTGACATCAAGTCTGTCAAGTCGTAGAGCTTGAAATTGCGGTAGAGTTGATGTGCTCCATAGAGCATTTCCATGCTGGTGTTGAACGCGAAGGGCCAAGTGACGTAAGACTGCCCCTCACCGGGCGTGCTGCTCGGCACGCTGACTTCTCCTTTGAGCGCGGTTGGCTGCGTGCTGTCCGCCAGCCAGAGCACAGGTGGGTTTGCGTTCGACACCGGATCGACGACGTCGCTGATACCAAGGATGTTGTTGTTCTCGTTGATGGCCAGCGGTTCACCACCTTGCAATTTGGTGTACTGGCCATTCTGCACGAACCCAAATTCTTCGGGCTGCTCAACAGGCACGATCTGTATGGAACCCTGTTGATCAGCCGGATCCCCAATAGTCCAATATTCATTGATCGCATCAAACTCTTGTGCCCATGCCAACGCGCGCCCACGGTCGTTGGCATCAAAGAAAGACAGATGCTTACCCGGCTTAGGAATGAAATTGCCTACCGGCCAGCCTTCATCATTTACTCCGTCGTAGGGATCACCCGTCGGCCACCGACCATCGCGCTCTGCATCGATCGGAGTCCATTTTTCTACAATGTCTCCAATGATACTCGGTTGATTGCCGAGCCACTCCACCCCAAAATCCATGGTATGCACGTTGTAGTCGCCCCAGAAGATGTTTTCTCCGTCCGTGTCAACGAGGTGGGCGCTTCCAAAGATAGTTCCTGAATTGTTGATGTACGACGCTCCGTAAAGCTCGCCCCAAAAATAGCCTTGGCCGCGATATTGACCGGCACCTGGATCGTTGTAAATCCCCAGCGTTGACCATGGCACCGTACCAAGCAAGCCCAGGGTGCTCTGACTGGTCTGCCACGTGAACCCTTTGTATGAACTGACGCCACTGATCGGATCGATGGTTGCGATGCCACCCACCATCACGCCGTGATCGTTGAGCGAAGAAATACCGATGGCAGCGGAGCCGTTCCACGTCGTACTTAGGTACGAAAGAGTTTGATCGTTACCAACGGTCGGGATCAAAAATCTCTGTCCGGCCGACCATAGGTAATAGTTGCTAATACCGTTGGCATCGACGCTGCGCACGACCGCCTGTCCGACATTGTTTAAGCAGAACACCGAACCATTGGAGTTGTAAGTTGCGTCGATCACGCCGAGATCGATCACCGCGTATTGGACCTCCGGTTGTGCCGGCCAGGCAGAGAGGTAGGCGACGATATCCGGTTCCTGGCTGTCGAGGAGGCCATCCCCGCGCGTGGAGGGATTGTTCGGGTCGGTACCCGCCTGATACTCTTGCAAATTCGTCAAGCCGTCCCCGTCCGGGTCTTCCTTGCTGACATCTCTCAAAGGGTCCAAGCCGTGGGCCACCTTCCAGCCGTCGGGGATCCCGTCCCCGGCAGTACTCCACTTGTGCGGGTCGGTGCCGTGTTGATATTCCTGTGCGTCGGTCAGTCCATCACCATCTGAGTCCGTTTGGGTCAGGTCCGCCACTGGATTGAAGCCATTGGCGACCTTCCAGCCGTCGGGCACGCCGTCGCCAGCGGTACTCCACTTTTGTGGGTCGGTGCCGTATTGATATTCTTGCAGGTTGGTCAGGCCATCGTGGTCAGGGTCCTGGTTGGCATCCGCGGGGTCAAGCGGATTGAGCCCGTGGGCAACTTCCCAGCCGTCTGGCATCCCGTCACCATCCGTGTCTGCCTTGGTCGGATCGGTGTGGTAGACAAAAATCTCATCGTAGTCGCTCAGTCCGTCGCCGTCCGTGTCCGCTCTCGTGGGATCGGTGTGGTAGATGTTCACCTCCTCATAGTCAGGGATACCGTCGCCGTCCACGTCGACCTTAATGTCGAGCGCACCGAACTTGAGGTAAGCCACGCGCAGCGGCACCGCGTTGTGCCCCTGTCCATAAAAGGTGTTTGGATGGTAGGTGGTGCCAGCCTCTCCGTAGAAGTTGTCCCCGCAGGACCACAGCGTGCCGTCGGGCTGCACCATCATCGTACAGCTTGTACCGACGGAAAGATCGGCCACCCCCGTCAGTGCTGGCACCGGGACAAATTCATAAGCAGATTGGACGCTTGGATCGTTGACGCCCAACTCGCCGTAACGGTTGTCTCCCTGTGCGTAGACGCTGCCATCCGCGGCCAGTGCAAACACATGGTCACTGGCGACCGCGAGCATGACGATGTTGGAAAGACCGGTGACCTGCGAGGCCGTTGGCAATCCGAAGAACCCAGCCCAGGTCCAAACAGTGCCATCGGCCTTCAAAGCGTAATTGCTACCCGATCCTGCCGAGTAGATGGCGATGACGCCGCTCTCTAAACTGACCACCCGCTGCGGCACGTTAAATGGCAGGAAGGAAAGAAAAGCAGCCACCGGGCTGCCCCAGCTCCACACAGCACCGCCCCCGTCCAGCGCCGCACTTGAGAAGGATCCTGCCGCCACCTGCACAACGTTAGACAACCCGGCTACTTGGACGGGCACGGGACTGCTTGGCACGGACGAATTTTGTCCGAGCTGCTGCCCGGCGTTGCTTCCCCATGCCCACACCGTGCCGTCGTTCGCCAAAGCCAAGGTGTGCAAGTCGCCGGCTGTCACTGCTTGCACACCGCCACCGAGCGCCGGGATTTGGACCAGTTGATTGCGGCTGCTAACGCCGCTGTTGTCACCCAACTGCCCGGCGCTGTTGTCGCCCGCCGTCCAGACCGTCTGGTCGTGCTTCAAGACCACCACATGGCTCAAGCCCGCCACGACTTGCTGCACACCGCTGCCGCCTGTTGGGACAGGCAGAGGATAATCGCGGTCGGTGTTCGTCCCGTCCGCCAACTGGCCGCTCGCGTTGCTTCCCCAAGACCAAAGGCTGCCATCCGTTTGGATTGCATAGGTGGAGGTGCCTGCGGCGTAGACCCGGCCAATCAACGCGTTCGGATCCGAGCAAGACTCCGAGAACATGACCTGTGCGGAAGACGCGGCTGCGACGACGCTCACGGTGGCGTTGTCGAGGGCTTGCAGCTGGCAGTAGAAAGTCACCAAGCCGTTCCCATCGGTGTCGGCCAGCAGGGACGAAGCGAGGCCCGTGCCGTCGGCGGTCAACGAGATCTGCCCCCCGAAGAAAGCGTTGAGCTGGATGGGAACGTTCACCAAGGGCTGACCAGTCTGGTCCAACGCTTGCACGATCAGTGGACTACCCAAGAAGGCACTCGGCGCGCCGGTTTGCTGGTTGCCACTGACGATGGTCAGGGTCGGCGCCTGTCCGTTGTAGAAGTCGGTGGGATCGGTGCCCTGCTCGTACTCCTGCAAGTTGGTCAACCCATCCCCGTCCGGATCGGCGCTGGGGTCGACCCCAAGGTGGCCGAAGTACTGCATCTCCCAGGAGTCCGGTAGCCCATCGTTGTCGGTGTCAGGATCGGGAGAGAGCAGAAACGCGCCCGCCGTGCCTTGGCTGGTGGTGCCCGCGCAGGCCACGTACCCGTTGTCGTTGACGACGACCTGGCTGCCTAGCGCGCTGCTCGCCATGAACTGTGAGGGGTTCGGCAGGGCGAGCCCGACGTTGGCCAGCGCGCCGTTTTGGCAGACCACCGGGTAACAAACACCGTTTAGAACGGTCATGAAGCCCGCGCTCGCCCCGGACGCGTTCGTGCTCGTAAGTTGGAAGGGCGTGTTGTTGGTGAGAACCGTCAAATCACCCGTGCTCAGCATGCCCGACCAGTTTTGCCAGCTGAAAAGGTTGAGGTGGCCACTGGCGTCCAACGACGTGCCACTGGCTTGGCCGTAGGTATTGAGCGAAAACACGCTGGTGCTACCGCCTCCCAGATCGCCTAGATCGGTCAGCGTGCCACCACCCGCCCAGTCGGTGGTCCACAAGAAACTGCCGGCGAGGGTGAAGGGTTGCCCGTCCCCGTACCAGGCGACGATCTGCCCGGACGGGTTGATCGCGACGGCGCTTGATCCGTTGTAAGTCCCGGCTTGGTCCAAGGCGGTCATGCTGCTGGCTTGCGAAACGAACGCTTGCGGCGAAGTTCCCGCCACCGCCGAGTACAAGGTGCCGGCCACTTGACCGTTGTTGTTGACCGCCTGTGCCCAGACGTATGAGTTGGTGGGGTCACCGAGGTCACCGAGGTCGTTGATGGTGCTGCCGTCAAACAAGAAGCCGCGGGTCTGCAGGTAGTCGCTGCTGGTGTAGCTGCCGACCACTTGACCGTAGTCGTTGATGGCCGTCACCGTGTTGATGATCCCGCCGGTGGCCGGCACGAACGTGGTCAACGTGCCGTCGGTCTGCCAGACGAAGCCCGTTTGGGTATAGTTGCCGTCTAGAGCCCAGAAGATGCCTGCCACCTGTCCGTTGGCGTTGACGCAGGTGGCCATGCTGCTGTCCGCGTTGAGCAACGGGTTCAGGTCCGTCAGCGTCTTGGTGGCGTCGTCCCAGACGAAGGCGTGTGGTTTGAGGTTGTCGCTGCTAGGAAAGTAGCCGACGACCCGGTTCGAGTTGTTCATGCCGGTGACGCTCATTGGCACACTGCCGTCCGCCGCCGGGTTGAGGTCCGTCAGGCGGATGGTTTTCTGCACCTTGTAAAACGTGCCGGCTTGCGAGAGCTGGGCGGCGAACAAGAACGCCAGCAAAACGCCGAGGAGCAGCCAAGGGGAAACACGGCGCTGGGTCCGACACAAAGGCGACCACCGAGAGAAACGTAAAACTTGCATGGCAAGGAAGGCTTCTGGGTTGTCCGAGAACGGGTTGATAAACGCTCGGGAGCCCTATGAAACCCAGATGCGATTTAACTTTCCAGTCCTCTGAACCCTGTATTTTCATCTACAACGAACACTGTAGAAGACGCCCTCGTGAGCCAAGGGAGCGACGGGATAACCGATCCAGATGATCCGCGACGGGACGACTAGCTTCTCCGTCCTGTAGACGGACCGCCGGTTTTAACCCCGTGCTGACATATTTTCCACGGCCAAAGACGCCTTGAGACCCGTTGCCATTTCGCCACGCAAATTTCTGCCGGTTCGCACCCTGTACGCCAAGACGATGAACTTGTCCGCACGCAGAATGGAATCAGCCAACGCCCCGCTGCCAGCTTCTCCCTGGGAGGTGATGATCGCGGAGGATCACGTGTTCGTGCGCGAACTGATGACCATGTTCTTGGCTCGGGACCGGCGGCGCTACCGGGTGGTGGCGGAGGTTGCGACGGTGACAGAAACCCTGGCAGCCTGCCATCGGCATCAGCCGCACCTGTTGATCTTGGACGTCAACCTACCAGGGATGAGCGGGATAGAAGCTCTCCCTCTTCTGCGCGCGCAGTTTCCCACGATGCGCGTTCTGATTTGTTCGGGGTCGGTAGATCAAAAGCAGATTGGTGAGGCCCTGCGCGCTGGCCCGGATGGCTTCATCGAGAAGACCAGCAGCCGGCACCTGTTTCTGGAGGCCGTTGCCACCGTGCTCGAGGGCGGCAACTACTACTGCGAGCGCAGCCGCAAAGTGTTGGCCGAGTTGGCCACCAAGCGACATCAAGGCGCGAGGTTCGACTCGGTTGGTGAGGTGCACAATCCATTAACCTCCAGGGAGAAGGAGGTGCTGCGCCTCATCGCCAATGGCCGGACGAGCAAGGAGGTCGCCCAAGCACTGGGAGTGTCCGAAGGAACCATCGTGACACACCGAGCCAATCTGATGCGCAAGCTCGCGCTGCACAATGCGTCTTCGCTGACACGCTACGCGCTCGAACAAGGTCTGGCGCATTAGGCGTTTTCCTTGAGGGGCAACGTCAGAAGAACGGGAAAAATCGTACGCCAAGTTCTGGCAGGAACCTGGAGCACGCGGAACTTGCCCGGTAAGTGCGTGCGGTTTAGCCGCAGACATGATCGCTAGTGAGGTTGATGCGTTTTTCATCAAGCGGCGACAAGTAGCGCAGTAGACCTTGATCCCAGGCTTGCCGATAGCGGCCCAGCAGCGCGAACGTGGCGCGGTTGAGTTTGGTTGTAGTGCGCGCATGCATCTTCCCGACGAGCAGGTAGCCGCTTTTACGTTCGACGAGCGTCGCCACGCAGGTCCCGGTGCTGCCAAGCACCGGGTCGATCTTCCAGTGACCCGGCTGCCAGCTTTCCACGTCCTTCGGTCGTTTACTCAAGTGCCGCTTGCCCGCCAAGCGCCCGCGACGTTCGTAGCCGCTGTAGCGGTTTGTGCTTTTGCTTGCGGGCGCCGCGCAGATGCACGTAGAGGCCGCCGCTGCGGCTGCGATCCTGCCACACGCGCCGGTGGATCGTCAAAGTGGCTGCTTGAGAACTCACCGTGCTGCCGCAGCCATTCGCTGGGAGGCTGCGTCGGAGAAGCCTGTTGCTCCTCTCGGCAGTGACTTGCCGATGCGAAAACGTGCCACAGACACAAGTCTACAATAATAACGCCTGTTTGAATGCTATAAAGCAAAAATATTTACAATAAGACATATTATTGTAAATTTAGGTTTCCAGAGGTAGAACCTCTCGGAAAACGAGTTTTCGGATGGAAAGCCCCTCCCCACCCTGCCGGAGCCCAAGAAAAAGGCCGACTTTGATGAAATGGTACGCGCCGCGCGTTCCGAACGGCTCTTGAGCGAGAACACGCTGCTTGCCTATCAGCGTGCTTGGCGGCGGCTCTTTGCCTGGGCAGGCATGCACAAGCTCGATCCCACAGCGTTGACAGGGGAACAGGCAGCGAGGTTCTACCGCGAGATGGTGGCCACCGATGGACGCACCGCGGCGAGCAGCCAGGTGCAGGCCCGCGCGGCGTTGGCGTTCGCCTACGAGCACTGGGACGTGGCCAACCCGTTCACCAAGGTCAAGCCCCCTAAAAGTGCTCCTCCCCCACCCGTCGGCTACTTGCAGGCGCACGACCTTGCCCGGTTGCTCGACTTCTTGGGCCAGCGGCAAGCCACCTACGGCGAGAGCCTGACGTTTCACCTGGCCGCGGCGCTCTTCTACACGTGTTCGCGCTTCACGGAGATCGCCTCGCTGCGCTGGAGCGATTGCCTTTTGAACGGTGCCGGGCAGATCACGGGTTTGCGGATCAAGGCCAAGGGCGGCGCCCACCACACGCTGCCCGTCAACGCCGTGCTCGCCGAGTTGCTGGGCAACTGGCGAATCATCCAGGACCAGCACCGCGGCATGAAGATCTTCGCGGCGCGAGGGCTGAAGTTCTGCCGCTCGGAGTACGTGTTCGCGGGTCCGGGCGGCGAGCCTTACACCAATCAGAGCTTCAACGCGCACCTCGGCCGTGCGTGCAAGGACCTGCGCCTGCCCACGATCCTGACGGCCCACGGGCTGCGCCACAGCGCGGCCACGATCCTGCTCAACGACCAGGGCAAGAACCTGCGCGAGGTGCAGGAGGCGCTGCGGCACCGCGACATCCGCACCACCAGCCGCTACACCCACGTGGCCCCGGAGCATACCCG
>CAXTQD010000133.1:0-12493 GCA_964246175.1 uncultured Chthoniobacterales bacterium
ACGAGGGCAGCGCCCGCGGCCTCAACATCTCCACCCGCGGCGGCCCGGCGCACCCGCGCCGCGCACGCCCGGGTGGCATGAGCGCGCCTCCCTGGCTCAAGCAGACGGTTCGCGCGCTGTGTTCGCTGGGGCTGATCGCGCTGCTCCTCAGTCGCGTCCACTGGCGGGAACTGGCGGCTTTGCTGCGGCAGGCGCATCTTTTTCCGTTGTCGTTGGGGGTGCTCTGCGTCGGGTTGTGTCCGGCGTTGATCGCCGAGCGCACCCGGCTGCTGCTCGCGCAAGGCGGAATTATGCTTCCATATCCTCGTGTTCTGGCGCTGACTTGGCTGGGGCAGTTCTGCAACGCATTCCTACCCGGCAGCACGGGAGGAGACGCGGTCAAACTCCTGCGGCTGCGCCGGTGGATTCCCGACCGGAAAGCGGCCGCCCTGACCGCCTTGGTGGCCGACCGGATGTTTGCCCTGGGGGCGTTGATGATTCTCGCCGGGCTAGCGGTCGCCTTCGGTGAAGCTCAGATCCGGCAGCAGCTCCTGGCAGAAATCACGGGGCGGTTCACGGCGTCCATCTGCCTCGTGGCGGCGGGCTTGCTGGTGGCCGCCTGTGTGGGATTGTGGTGGGCTTGGCGTCGGTACGTGGTTCGCTTCGAGGGGCTGGTTGGATGGGTCCGCTCGACCATCGGTTCCCTGCGCGCCGGTTTCCGGCTGACACCTGCCTTGGCGGCGGCGTTCTCGCTGGCGGTAGTTGTTCACCTGCTCTCAATGACGAGCGGTTGGTTGTTCTGCCAAGCGTTACAGATTCCAGCAAGTTTTGGGCAGATGATGATTCTGGTGCCGCTTGTGCTGGTGGCGACGCTCCTGCCCGTGACGATGAATGGCCACGGATTACGGGAATATGTGCTGCTTCTTTACTTCGGAGCGTGGGGTCTGACCTCCACGTTGCCGAACGGGGGCGGCACGGCGGAGTCCGTCGTGGCGTTGTCGTTCGTGATGGTGATGGCGGATTTTTGGTGGAGTCTGCCCGGTGGTTTGTGCCTGCTGGCAGGACGCGAAGTGCCCCGCCAAGTCCCGGAACTCAGCCGAGACTTGGAACTTGTTAGAAACTAACATCCTAGGGCACGGGCAACGCGCCGGCTATCTCGCGCGTTGCGGTCCGCAAGAGGGATGACCGGTTTACGGTGTTGGCTTGATGGACCGGTCCGGGAACGGCGGGATCGGAGGCAGGCTGTATTCTTTGGTCTTGAGTTCATCGAGGATGACCTCGATGGCCTTGTCCAACTGTTGGTCGTCTCCGCGGAACTCGGTCGCCGGGTCGTTGTCTACGACGATGTCCGGGTCCACGCCGTGGCCTTCGATCACCCAGCCTTTGCCGTCCTTGGAGTACGGCGCGAACTCTGGCTTACGCAGTTCGCCGCCGTCCACGAACGGCAGCGAGCGGTTAATGCCGATGACGCCGCCCCAGGAGCGTTTGCCGATGAGTTTGCCCAAGCCAAGGGTCTTGAAGCGGTACGGGAAGATGTCGCCGTCCGACGCCGAGAACTCGTCCATCAACGCGTCCATCGGCCCGGTGAAAGTCTGCTGCGGGTTGGTCTGCGGCACCGAGTTGTTGCGAGACATTTCCACCATGACCAAGGCGCGCCGCAGTCGTTCGATGACCAGGGGCGACACGAACCCACCACCGTTGCCGCGCACGTCCACGATCAGCGCCTTCTTCTTGATCTGCGGGAAGTATAGCTTCGTAAACTCGTTGAGGCCCGGCTGACCCATGTCGGGGATATGGAGGTAGCCGACCTTGCCGCCGGTTTCCTTGGTGACGTAGTCGATGTTCTTCTGCACCCAGGCGAGGTAGTACAGCGGGGCCTCGTTGGCGGTGGGCACGACCGTAATGTCGCGCGCGCCGTCGTCGGTCGGCTTCGAGTTGACGCGGAGGGTCACCTGCTTGCCGGCGGTGTCGATCAACGCCTGGAAAAGGTTTTCCAGCTTGGCGACGGGCTGGCCGTTGATGGCGAGGATGTAGTCGCCTTCCTTGACGTTGAGGCCGATGGCCGTCAGCGGTGAGCGTGTGGCCTCGTCCCAGTTCTCGCCGGGTAGGATGCGGTCGATGCGGTAGGCGCGGCTGGCTGGGTCACGCGAGAACTCTGCGCCGAGCAGGCCGAGCTTGATGCGCGGCGTCTCGGGCCGCTCGCCGCCGCCGGTGTAGGCGTGGCCGTTGTTCAACTCGGAGATGAGTTCGGCGATGAGGTACGTCAGGTCGTTGCGGTTGTTCACGTACGGCAGGAGCGCGGCGTACTTGTCGTGCATCGCCTTCCAATCCACGCCGTTCATGTTGGGTGCGTAGAAGAAGTCGCGCATCTGCCGCCAAGCCTCGTTGTAGATCTGGGTCCACTCGGCGTGATGATCGACGATTTCGTCCAGGCCCATGAGCTTGAGCTTACCCTCCTTGGTGTCGAGCTTGTCTTTGGGGAGATCGACCAGGAAGTAATCCTTGCCCTGCTTCACGAGCATCTTCTTGTTGTCGAAGGTGATCTCGTAGGTGTTGACCTCGCCGAGCACTGTTTCCTTGCGGTCCTTGAGGCTGTAGGCGCACAAGAGCGACTTCCGGCCGCCGCCCTCGCCTTCTTCCTCGTCCTCACCGTCGTCTTCCTTGGCGCGCAGGTAGAACACGCGATCGTCCACCATGCGGAGCGCCTGGTAGTTGCTGGCCGGGATGGGCAGGGCGGTCAGGCGTTCGCGCAGACCGTCCTCATCCACGGTGACCGTGACCGGTTTCTTGTCCTCGGGCTTGGCGGCGTCCTTCTTGTTGGCGTCGTCGGGCTTCTTGTCGTCCGGCGGTTGGCCGACCTCGTCGCTCTTGGGCGCGAGCGGGCCAGGCGTCGCCTTGGCGAGCGAGAGGAGGTAGACGCGCTCCATGTTGCGGTACACCTCGGAGAACTCCGCCTGCCCAAAGGTCGGCTTGAAGTCGCGCGCGGAGGTCAACAAAAGGTACTTGCCGTCGGCGCTGAACGTCGGGTTGCCCGATTCGTACCAGCCGTCCGTCGCCTGGATGCGCTTGCCGCCGTTGAGGCCGTACAACTGGACGGTAGGCATGCCTTCCTCTTCCTCACGGCTCCAGGTGACCCACTGGCTGTCCGGCGACCAATCGTATGCGCGGATGCCGGAGACCTTGCTCTGGTCTACGAGCGTGACGGCCTTGCTCGCTACGTCTACCATGCGTAGGCGCTCCATGCGGTCGCTCCACAGCAGCTTCTTGCAATCGGGCGACCAGATCGGCGTGAAGTAATAGGTGTCGGCACCCGTGGTGAGCTGCTGCGGCTCGCCCTTGCCGTCCTGCGGACGGATGTAAATTTCGTTCTCGCCGGTGGCATCGGAGAGGTAGGAGATCCACTTGCCGTCGGGCGACCACTGGGCGTCGCGCTCGTGGACGCCGCTCGTGTTGGTGAGGTTGCGCGGCGTGCCGTCCTTGGCGGGCACGGAGAAGAGTTCGCCACGCGCGACGGCGACGACGCGCTTGCCGTCCGGCGCGGGCGCGACCGATTCCATATGCTTGGACGCGTCGACGACGGCCGTGCGGCCCGCGGCGAGGTCTTCCTTCACGTTGATAGGCACCGGGGCGCATTGGCCTGAGGCGAGGTCATAGCGCCAGATGTAGCCGGCCTGCTCGAAGACCACCGCGCCCTTGCCGATGGACGGCAAGCGGATGTCGAAATCCTGGTAGTTCGTCAGCTTCTTGGTTTCCTTGGTGGTGACATCGGCGGAGAACAGGTTCAGCCGGCCGTCGCGGTCGGAGAGAAAGTAGACCTTGTTGTCTGGTCCCCACATCGGGCAGATGTCCTGCGCGGGGTTGTCCGTGAGGTTCGTGGTCTGGCCGGTCTTGAAGTCGTAGATCCACACGTCGTCGGCCATGCCGCCGCGGTAGTGCTTCCAGGTGCGGAACTCGCGGAACACCCGGTTAAACGCCATCTTGGAATCATCCGGCGAGAAAGACACGAACCCGCCGCGCGGCACGGGCAGTTGCTTGGGCAGGTCGGCGTCCATGCCGACCGTGTAGAGCTGGCCGATGAAGTCGTTGAAAGAACGCATCCGCGAGCGGAAAACCACTTCGGGCTTCGTGTTGAGCCAGGTCATCACGAGGTTGTTCGGTCCCATGCGGTCGCTGATGTCGTCGCGCCCGAGGGTGGCGGTGACGGTCAGGCGCTTGGGCGTGCCGCCGTCCGCGGGCATGACGTAAACCTCCGTGTTGCCGTCGTACTGGGAGGTGTAGGCGAGTTGCTTGCCGTCGGCCGAAAACCGCGGGAACGAACTGTAGCCCGGGCCGCTGGTCAGCCGGCGCGCGGTGCCGCCGGCCACGGGGACGGTGTAGAGTTCGCCCGCGTAGTCGAAGACGATGGATTCGCCGTTCGTCGCCGGGAAGCGCAGCAGGCGGGTGGTGTCGGGGAGGTTGCTCTGCTGTGCGCGCACGACGCCCGGCAGCAACAGGGTCGCCGCCAACAGGCCGCGGAGGGAACGGGTAAGGAATGCCATGACAGCCCACACCAACGGCCGGGCTCCCTCTGACCGCAAGCCCGAAAGTTCACGTCATTTTGCCGCGCCGGGGACTTTCAGTTTGAGCAGCCGGTCGGCGTTGCCGTGCGTCAATTTCTCCCTGTCGTCTTCCGACAACGCAAGCTTGTCCAGAAACACCCTGCCGGCCTGACTCGGGCTGAACGGATAATCCACCGAGAACATCACGCGCTCAATGCCGAACACGTCCAAGAGCGCCTGGAAGGGCGGTAGTGTGAACAACCCGCTGGTGGTCACATGGACTTGGTCCAGCACGGTCTGCATGACCGGGCGTTGCAGATAAGAATCCGTCTCGCCGCCGAGCACCTTGTCCGAGCGCACGAGCATCATCGGCAGCATCTCACCCATGTGGCCAATGATAATTTGCAGCTTCGGATGCCGATCCAACGTGCCGCTCAGAACCAGCCGCAGGACGTGAATCGCCGTTTCCGAGTGCCAGCCCCAGCCGGCGATGGACAACGCAAAACCCACCGACGGCTTCGGCAACCCCTCGTAGTACGCCGTGCGCACGGCGGCAGGCGGGATGTTCGGATGCACATAGATCGGTACGTCAAGCGTCTCCGCCCGCGCCAGGAGCACGTCGAAGCTCGGATCGTCGAGGAACTTGCCCTCCGTCAGCCCGTTGACCATCGCTCCGCAGAGTCCGTGCGTCTTGACGGCACGCTCCAGTTCGTCGGCGGCGGCTTCCGGGCTCTGCATGGGCAGGTGCGCGAAGCCAGCATAGCGGTCCGGGTGTTCGGCAATCGCTCCTGCCAGCGTGTCGTTGACCTCGCGCGCGAACGCGACGCCCTCCTCGCCGGGTAGCAGATCAGCGCCCGGCCCGGCGACGGAAAGCACCTGCACGTCGATTCCGGCAGCGTCCATCTCGGCCAGCCGTGCGGCACCGGTTTCCTTGAGCTTGGCTTGCGGACCAGCCATTTCGCCAGGCGCCTCCTCGGGTGGCGGGAAGCCGCGTTGCCGGATCAGGGCCGGGTCGATGCGTGCCACCAGCGTGGGCACGTTGAAGTGTTCTTCGAGGGCAACGGTGCGCATGGGAAAAGGCCGGGTCCGACGCCGTGTCGCGGCGTCAGCGGGAGTTGTCTTCTCATTCGGCAGGTTCTTCCCCGGCGGATGCGCTTCGCAGCAACGGCAGCAAATGACCGCCGATGATCTCGACGGCTTGCATGAGCTTGGCGTGCGGCAGCGCCGCCACGCTCATCTGGAAGGTCAACCGTGACACGCCTCCCAGGCTTTCGCTCACGCCCGCGATCTTCTCGGCCACCGTCGCCGCGCTGCCGACCAGCAACGCGCCTTTCGGCCCGCGCAGAGCGTCGAACTGCGGACGGGTGATCGGCGGCCAGCCGCGCTCCCGTCCGATCTTGGTGAAGGCTTCTGCCCAGCCCGGGTAAAAGTCGTTGGCTGCCGCCTCATCGGTGTCCGCGACGTAGCCGAGCATGTGCAGACCGACCCGGAGATGCTCGGGCGGATGGCCGGTCCGCCGGCCCGCCTCGCGGTACAGGTCGACCAACGGACGGAAGCGGTGCGGTTCGCCGCCGATAATAGCCACCATCAACGGCAAGCCCAAAGCGCCCGCCCGCACGAAGGACGCTGGCGTGCCGCCTACCCCCAGCCAGACCGGCAGCGGGTCCTGCACCGGACGCGGGTAAACACCCTGGCCGGTCAAGGCCGGACGATGCCGGCCGCGCCAACGCACGTGCGTGTCCGTACGGATCTTCAACAACAGGTCGAGCTTCTCGCTGAACAGGTCGTCGTAGTCCTCCAGCGCCAGACCGAAGAGAGGAAACGCCTCCGTGAAAGAGCCGCGGCCGACCACCATTTCCGCCCGGCCCCGGGACAGGAGGTCAAGCGTGGCGAACTCCTGGAACACGCGCACGGGGTCGGCCGCGCTGAGCACGGTGACGGCACTCGTCAGCCGGATATGCCGGGTACGCGCCGCCGCCGCCGCGAGGATGACGGCCGGGGCCGAGTCGAGGAACTCGGGCCGGTGGTGTTCGCCGACGCCGAACACGTCCAGCCCCGCCTCGTCGGCCAGCGTGACCTCGTCGAGCAAATCGTGCAGGTGGTCGGCCGGGCTGCGCGGGTCGCCGCCAGCCGGTCCCGAAGGAACCGCCACGAAGCTATCCAGACCGATTTCCATGAGCATGCAAATTCAGGGTGACGTTTCTCAAGCTTTCCACGCGGATTGTTGTGGGGAAACGTGCCCGACATGAAAATCGACCGCCCTGACC
This sequence comes from uncultured Chthoniobacterales bacterium, assembly GCA_964246175.1. Lineage (GTDB taxonomy): Bacteria > Verrucomicrobiota > Verrucomicrobiia > Chthoniobacterales > SZAS-18 > CAHJWO01. The sequence goes on from CAXTQD010000133.1 coordinate 6,785, forward strand.
ACCTTGTCCTCACCATTCGCGACGTGGAGGTAACCAAAGCCTTCTACGCGCGGGTGCTCGGCATGGAGCCGGTGACTGCTGACGGCCGCCACGCGTTACGCTTCGGCGCGCAGAAGATCAACGTCCATCCGGCGGACGCCCCGATCTCGCCGCCTGCCCGGAAGCCGTGGCTCACCTGCGGAGCGTCGGGGTTTCTGTCGAGGAAGGCCCGCTGAACCGCGAGGGGCCCACGGGGCCGATGACCTCGGTGTACTTCCGCGACCCCGACGCCAACCTGGTCGAGGTTTCCGTCTACGACCGCGGCACCTGACTTTAGCGCGCTCCCTCAATCAGGATCGCGCGGAAATCGTTGACGTTGGTGCGGGTCGGGCCGGTGATGACGAGGTCACCCAACGCCTCGAAGAACGCATAGGCGTCGTTGTCGGCGAGCAGCGCGGCGGCGTTCAGCCCGAGCGCGCCGGCACGTTGCAGAGTGTCCGGCGACAACATGGCGCCTGCGTTGTCCTCTACACCGTCGATGCCGTCGGTGTCGCAGGCGATGGCGTGGACCCCGGGGTGGCCGTCGAGCGCGAGGCCTAAGGCGAGGAGGAACTCGGCGTTACGCCCGCCGCGTCCGGCCCCGCGCACGGTGACGCTCGTTTCCCCGCCCGAGAGCACCAAGCACGGGGCCAAGTGCGGCTGGCCGTGGGCGGCGATCTGCCGTGCGATGCCAGCGTGGACCAGCGCCACGTCACGCGCTTCGCCCTCGATGCTGTTGCCCAGGATAATGGCGGGCACACCCTGACGGTGCGCCTCGGCCGCCGCCGCTTCGAGCGCCTGCTGGGGGGTGGCGATCAGGTGGACCTCGTTGCCGTCGAAGCAGGCCGCCCCTGGCTTGGGCGTCTCGGCGGCGGGACGGCGCAAGTGTTCCAAGACGGCGGGCGGAGGCTCGACGGCGTACTTCCGGAGCACAGCCAGCGCCTCCTCGCGCGTGCTCGGGTCGGGCACGGTCGGGCCGGAGGCGATGACCGAAGGGTCGTCGCCGGGCACGTCGGAAATCAGCAGCGTGGCGACCCGTGCGGGGGCCGCCGCTTCCGCCAACCGGCCGCCTTTGATGGCCGAGAGGTGTTTCCTGACGCAGTTGAACTCCCGGATGTTCGCGCCCGACCGGAGCAGTTGGCGGCCGACCGCCTGTTTGTCTTCCAGCGGGAGGCCCGGGGCGGGCAGCGCCAGGAGCGCCGAGCCACCGCCCGAGATCAGGCAGAGCACCAGGTCGTCTGGGGTCAAGCCGGTGACGAGGTCGCGAATTCGCCCGGCCGCGGCCATCCCCGCCGCGTCGGGCACGGGATGACTGGCCTCGACGACTTCGATGCGGGAAGTCGGCAGGCCGTGGCCGTAGCGGGTGACCACCAGGCCGGAGAGCGGCCCCTGCCAATGGTCTTCCACCGCCCGGGCCATCGCTGCCGCCGCCTTGCCGGCTCCCACCACGACCGTGCGACCCTTCGTGGGGGGCGGGGGCAGAAATGGAGGAACGGCCCGTAAAGGGTCCGCCGCCGCGACCGCCGCCGCAAACACCGCATGGAGCAGTTCCCGAGGCATGAACATGGGTCGGCGAACATCTTGTCCCAAGTCGCCGGCAAGCTCAACCGGCGCGGCGGGGCTTGCATTGGGTCTATTGGCCTCTCTACACTTTGCGCCCCCCCCATGTCCCTTGACCTCCAACACGTGCTCGCGGCGAGCTTCGCCATCGCCTTGCTCGTCGTCCTCATCGCCCGGTTCAAGTTCCACCCGTTCGTGGCGCTGCTCGTCGCCACGCTCGGCCTCGGGCTACTCGGCGGCCTCAAGCCGGAGGACGTGGTCAAGAACTTCGAGAAGGGCTTCGGCGACGTGCTCAGCTTCGTGGGCATCGTCATTGGCCTGGGCACCATGCTCGGCGGCCTGCTCGTGGCCTCGGGCGGCGCGGACCGGCTCGCGGGGGCACTCGTTTCGCTCGGTGGGCAACGCTGGGTGCCCTGGACGATCTTTTTTGCCGCGCTGCTCATCGGGCTGCCGCTGTTCTTCGAGGTTGGTTTCGTGCTGCTGGCTCCGTTGGCCGTCACGGTAGCGTTGCGCATGCGCGCGCCCATCGTCAGCGTGGGGTTGCCGCTGCTCGCGGGCTTGTCCATCGCGCACGCGCTGGTGCCGCCACACCCGGCCCCGACCCTGGCGGCGGCCACCTTCCACGCGGACCTGGGCCGGACGATCCTCTACGGCTTGCTCGTCGGCCTGCCGGTGGGATTGCTCGCGGGTCCCGGCTACGCGCTCCTGGCCGTGCGCTTGGTGGGAGCAGGCGTGCCGGCCGCCCCGGCCAGGATCCAAACGGCCTGCCGGGAGGAAGGCGAGGCGAGCGTGCCTTCCTTGGCGGCGGTGTTGACAGCTATCCTCCTGCCGCCCGTTTTGATGATGAGCCGCTCGGTGGCCGATGCGGCGTTGCCGGCGGGGGGTGGGCTCCGCGGCGTGCTCGACTTCGTGGGCGACCCGATCCTGGCGCTGGGGCTGGCCTTGCTCTACGCGATGTGGGCGCTGGGACTGCGCACCGGCCGCTCGCTGGGCGACTTGCAGACGCTCCTGGGCAAGAGCCTGGAGCCGATGGCCACCGTGATCCTCGTCGTGGGCGCGGGCGGCGGCTTCAAGCAGATGCTTCTGGCGGTCCAGATCGGCGACCTGCTCGGCCACGTGGCGGCGGCGGCGCACCTCTCGCCCCTGTTCATCACCTGGCTGGCGGCGGCCTTGGTACGGATCGCCACGGGCTCGGCCACGGTGGCAACCATCACGGCGGCCGGCATCACGGTCCCGTTGCTCGCGGCTAGCCCGGGCGTCGCCCCCGAGTTGATGGTGCTCGCCACGGGGGCGGGTTCCATCATCCTCTCCCACGTCAACGACGCGGGCTTCTGGCTGGTCAAGGAGACGTTCGGCCTGAGCCTGGGCGACACCTTCAAGTCGTGGTCGGCCATGGAGACTGTGCTCTCGGTTTTCGGCCTGCTGGCGGTGCTGTTGCTCGGGGTGGTGGTGCACGCGTAGAGTCGGGCCGAAACTTCCCTGCCCATGAAAACGCTCCGCCCGGTTCTGCTCCTCGCCTGCGGCTTCGTCACATTCCTGCTGCCGTTGGGTTTACGCGCCCAGGACCCCACCCTGCGCCCGGCCAAGGACCTCGCCCAAGCCAACGGGCAAATCCATTGGCCATCCGGCTTCACCCCGCCAGAAGCCGACGTGTTCGTGCACAACGAGATCACGATCCACGCGCCCGCGTCCACCATCTGGGAGAACCTCGTGGACGCCCCGCAATGGCCGGCCTGGTACGCCAACAGCGCCGACATGCAACTTCCCGCCGGCCAGGACAAGCTGACGGCCGGTACCCACTTCACTTGGAAGACCTTCTTTCAACCGGTCGAGAGCACAGTGGGCGAGTTCGTGCCCAACAAAGTGCTGGCATGGTACGGCCAGGGCAAAACGGCGCAGGGCTACCACGTCTGGCTGATCGTCGAGGGGGCCAACGGCAACTGCCAGGTGGTGACCGAGGAGACGCAGAAGGGGCCGGGTGCGATCAAGCGCGGCGTCGAGCAGCCGCGGGCGCAGTACGACGCACACGACTGGTGGCTGGCGGCGTTGAAGGTGCGTTCCGAACGCGCCGCCCCCTCGTCCACGCACGGGTTGCCGGTGCCGACGCAGGGCGATTATACGATCCGCGACTTCCGCTTTGCCTCGGGCCAGACGCTGCCGGAGTTGAAAATCCCACGCTGGGCAGTCCGCAGCGCGACCAGGAGGGTCACGTGCAAAACGCCGTGCTCATCATGCACGGCACGACGGGCAGCGGCGCGCAGTTCCTGAGCCCGGTGTTTGCGGGTGAGTTGTTCGGAGCGGGGCAGCCGTTGGATGTCACCAAGTTCTACGTGATTTTGCCCGACGACATCGGCCACGGCCAGAGCAGCCGACCCAGTGAAGGGCTGCACGCCCGCTTCCCCAACTACCGCTACACCGACATGGTCGAGGCCGAGCACCGGCTGGTGACCGATGGCCTGCACGTCGATCACCTGCGCCTGGTGATGGGCACGAGCATGGGCGGCATGCACACTTGGATGTGGGGCGAGCAGTACCCCGAGATGATGGATGCGCTCATGCCCCTGGCGAGCCTGCCCGCGCCGGTCGGCGGGCGCAACCGCGTGTGGCGGCGCATGATCTCGGAGGGCATCCGCCAGGACAAGGAATGGATGGGCGGCGATTACCAAGCGCAGCCGAGTTCGCTGCGCACGGCCATCGGGATGCTGTTTCTGGTCAGCGACAACCCCAAGCGCCGCAGCGACGCCTATCCAACCGGGGAAGCGGCCGACCGTGCGCTGGATGAGTTCACTGACCGGGCCATGAAGACCGACGACGCCAACGACTTCCTCTACGCCATCGAGAGTTCGAGCGACTACGACCCGTCCGGGAAGCTGGGTGCCATCCGTGCGCCCCTGGTAGCAGTCAACTCGGCCGACGACCTCATCAACCCGCCCGACCAGGGGATCATGGAGCGTGAGATTGTTCGTGTGCCGCACGGCAAGGCGGTTTTGATCCCGGAGGGGCCGGAGACGCGCGGGCACGGCACGCACACGGTGGCCAAGACGTGGAAGGCTGACTTGGAAGAACTGCTCCGGGAGTCGGAGGCGAGATAGCAGGGTTTGCACCGGGGCGAAGGTTACCAACCCAAAACTTGGGACGCGTCGGAGACACGTCAGGACCAGCCGGTTCAGACCGGCCACGTTGCGGCCTGACTTCCTGACACGTTCCTCATGATTTCTCCCGCTCCCGGCCGCGCCCAACAGGTTTCCACCCGCATCGCCTTCCTGGTCGCCGGCTTCGGCGTTTCCGCCTGGGCTCCGCTCGTGCCTTTCGCCAAGGCGCGGGCACAACTCGGCGATGGGGCGCTCGGCCTCCTGCTGCTGTGCCTGGGAGTGGGTTCGCTGTGCTTCATGCCGTTCGCCGGCGCGCTGGCGGCGCGGTTCGGCTGCCGGGTGGTCATCGGCGCGGCCACGGTTGTGATGGGCTCGGCGCTGCCGTTCCTAGCGACTGTCTCGACTCGGCCGGGCTTGATGGCGAGCCTCTCCGTCTTCGGCGCGGGCCTGGGCTGCCTGGACGTGGCGATGAACGTACAGGCCGTCCTCGTGGAGAAGGCCGCGGGCCGCACGCTGATGTCGGGCTTCCACGGAATGTTCAGCCTGGGCGGTATCACCGGTTCGGCGGGCGTCGCCGCGCTGCTCGGCCTCGGTGTCCACCCGCTCCCGGCCGTGGTGGTCGTACTCACGCTGATCGTCGGGGCGCTCGGGACCGCCGCCCCCTCGCTCCTGCCTTACGGGAGCGGCGGCGACGGCCCGCTCTTCGCCGTGCCGCGGGGGTTCGTGTTGTTCCTCGGAGTGCTGTGCGCCGTGCTGTTCCTCGCGGAGGGCACGGTGCTGGACTGGAGCGCCGTTTTCCTGTCGTCGCACAGCGGCCTACCCAAAGAACGCGCCGGGCTGGGCTACGCGGCCTTTGCCTGCACCATGACCGCCGGGCGCCTGGCGGGCGACGGGATCGTCGGGCGGCTGGGCACCGTCCGGGTCGTGCGGTGGGGCGGAGCCTGCGCCGCGGCGGGGATGGCGCTCACGCTGGTGCCTGCCTGGCCGGTGGCGCTGGCGGGCTACGCGCTGGTCGGGGCGGGCTTGTCCAACCTCGTGC
>CAXTQD010000134.1:0-12423 GCA_964246175.1 uncultured Chthoniobacterales bacterium
GCATCTACGTTTGCCGTCAACTGAAAGTGTCGCTGCGCGTCCAATGGGCCAAGGACAGGGACTTCAACTGAACTTTTCGCTTACCGTCCCGCCGCGCGTGGTCTACCGTCCGCGGTTCACCGTCCATCCCCGTCTTATGTCCGAGTTCACCACCATCGCCGACATCCGCGCCCTGCAAATCCTCGACTCGCGCGGCAACCCCACCATCGAGGTAGAAGTTTTCCTCGACAGCGGTTCGTCCGGCCGCGCGGCCGTGCCGAGCGGTGCCTCCACCGGCCAGCACGAAGCCTGGGAACTGCGCGACGGCGACAAGAAACGCTTTCTCGGCAAGGGCGTGACCAAGGCCGTCGAGGCCGTTCACGACGACATCGCCCCCGCCCTGCGCGGGATGGACGCCGCCGACCAAGTCGCCCTCGACAAGGCGCTCATCGAACTCGACGGCACGCCTAACAAAAAGAAGCTCGGTGCGAACGCCCTGCTCGGCGTCTCCCTCGCCGCTGCGCACGCCACCGCCGACGCGCTCGACGTGCCGCTCTTCAAGTACCTCGGCGGACCCAATGCCAAGGTGCTGCCCGTACCGATGATGAACGTCATCAACGGCGGCGCGCACTCGGACGCGCCCATCGACTTCCAGGAATTTATGATCATGCCCAAGGGCCTGCCGACGTTCTCGGAAGCCTTGCGCGCGGGCGCGGAAGTGTTCCACTCGCTCAAGAAGGTGCTCCACGACCGCGGGCTGTCCACGGCGGTCGGCGACGAGGGTGGGTTCGCGCCGAAGTTCGCCTCCGCCGACGATGCACTCGAAACCTTGTCCAAGGCTATCGAGGCCGCCGGCTACAAGCTGGGTGAGGACATCTTCCTCGCACTGGACGCCGCCGCGAGCGAGTTCTACGACGAGGACAAAAAGCTGTACGTCTTCAAGAAATCCGACAAGAGCGAGCGCGACGCCGCTAGCCTGATCGCGTACTACCAGGACCTTTGCCGCCGCTTCCCAATCATCTCCATTGAAGACGGCTGCGCGGAAGGCGACTGGGACGGTTGGAAGCAGCTCACCCAGGCGCTCGGCGATAAGGTCCAGCTCGTCGGCGACGATGTGTTCGTGACGAACGTCGAGTTCCTCAAGAAGGGCATCGACCTAGGCGTGGCCAACTCCATTCTGGTCAAGGTTAACCAGATCGGCACGCTTACCGAGACCTTCGACGCCATCGAGATGGCCAAGGAACACGCCTACACCGCCGTCATCAGCCATCGCTCGGGCGAGACGGAGGACACCACCATCGCGGACATCGCCGTCGCCACCAACGCTGGGCAGATCAAGACGGGTTCGCTCTGCCGCACGGACCGCGTCGCCAAATACAACCAATTGTTGCGCATCGAATCAATTCTAGGTGACAACGCACAATATGGGGGTAAGATGCGCGGACGTTGATCGCCAACTTCCCAGTCGAGGAATACGAGCCGCCGACGGTGACGGTCTGGCAGCGGATCAACCGTCTGCTGTGGGTCGTCATCGTCCTGACGGTCGTGGTGCTCATCATTGGGGCGTTCATGCCCGAGTTGGAGAAGCAGCGTGAGGAACGCCGCAAAAACGACGACCTGCAACGCTCCATCGACCAGCAGAAGGCGGTCAACCGCCACCTGCAAAACCGAGTCGGCTGGTTGCAGAACGATCCGGACTACCTTGCCATCTTCGCGCGCGACAAGCGCAACATGATGAAGGACGGCGAGTCGATCCTGATCATCGATCCGCCCAAGGCTCCGGCGATCCAACCCGAGCCTGTGACCCCCTCGCCAAGCAGCGGGCCTGCCCGCAACAAGCGGTGAGCCAAGTGGCGTGAGCCGCCGGCCGGGAACACGCCCGAGACTTGCTCCGCGGGTAAATCACCTTTACCATCCCGCCTCTTTGCCATGCGCCTCGCCCTTATTTTCCGGGGATTTCTGCTGCTGTTGATCGTCACCGGGTGCGACTCGCCCTGGCGCACACGCTTCCCGGTTGGCACCAAGCTCTACGACCAGGAGACGCATTGTTACTTCGGCAGGGTGGTCGCCTACGAGGACCACCATGATTTTCGCAACGGCACCGAGCCTGGTCCGTCCATCCTCATCGAACAGGAGGATAGCCACACGCAGGTGTGGGGTTCGTGCAGCACGTGCGCGGCGACCTTCCAGGTGGTCGCGCCGGACAAGCAGCCGTAGTCCGTGCTGGCGCACTGCCAGAGCGTTGCCTTTTCGGCGTTCGCTCCTATCTTTTTCCTTTCTTCTTATGGCCGACGACCCTAATGCGATCCAGACCGACGAACTCAAGGCCCGCGTGGGCAGCCTGCGGAGGTATCTTTGACTTACCCGGCAAGCAGGCACGCCTGAGCGAACTGGAATCGCTCATGGCCGAGCCAGGGTTCTGGGACCGCAAGGAACAGGCCCAAAAACAGGTGGAAGAAGTATCCGCGTTGCGCGCGAAGGTCGGCCCGCTGCTCGCGTTGGAGTCGCAGGTCTCCGACTTGGAGACGCTCCAACTCCTTGCCGACGAGGAATCCGACCCCACGCAGCAGGCCGCCGCCCACGCCGAGGTCACCGCGGAGAAAAGCCGCGTGCGCGACGCGCTCGAAAGCTTCGAGCTGGAGCAACTCCTCTCCGGCGAAAACGACCGTGCCAATGCTTTCGTGACCGTGCACAGCGGCGCAGGTGGCACGGAGTCGTGCGACTGGGCGGAGATGCTGCTGCGCATGTACGAACGCTGGGGTGAGCACCACGGCTTCGGCAAGCAGATCATGGACATTCAGGAGGGCGACGAGGCGGGCATCAAGTCGGCTACGATCAAGGTCGAGGGCGCGTACGCCTTCGGCTACCTCGCCACCGAACGCGGCGTGCACCGGCTCGTGCGCATCTCCCCCTTCGACTCCAACAAGCGCCGGCACACGAGCTTCGCCAGCGTGGACGTGGTGCCTGAATTGCCCGACGACGCACCCATCGACATCAACGAGGCCGACCTCAAGTTAGACACCTTCCGCGCCGGTGGCAAAGGCGGCCAGAACGTCAACAAGGTCGAGACGGCCGTTCGCATCACGCACATTCCCTCCGGGATCATCGTGGCCTGCCAGGCCGAGCGCAGCCAGATGAAGAACCGGATGACCGCGCTCAAGCTGCTCAAAGCCAAGCTGACCCAGATCGAGGTCGACAAGAAACGGGCCGACGTGGACCGTCAATACGGTGAGAAGGGCGACGTGGCTTGGGGTAGCCAAATCCGCTCCTACGTTTTCCAGCCCTACCAGATGGTCAAGGACCTACGCACGGGCGTTGAGACGGGCAACGTGCAGGGCGTGATGGACGGCGAGATCGACCCGTTTATCCACGGCAAGCTGCGTGGTCTCAAGCGTGACAAGGGCGGCGCGGGCGCAGGCGACGACGCGGACTTGGCGTGAGCGCAGCGCGCGTGGTAAGCTCGCGCCATGACCTGGGAGGAAATCTGCGCAGACCCGGCGTTGGCGAACTTGCCCTACCGGATCGAAACCGATAAGTGGGGCAATATCCTCATGAGTCCTCCGCCCGGCATCGACCACTCCTTCCAGCAGTCCCGGATCAACATTCTGTTAGATCGGTTGATGAAGGGCGGCTACAGCCTGACGGAGTGTCCCGTCCAAACCGCTGGTGGAGTGCGCGCAATGGATGCCGCTTGGATGTCGCAAGAGCGTTTTGACCATGGATCGCAAGGGAAAAACGTCTACCAGATCGCACCGGAAATTTGTGTGGAGGTCCGTTCACCACGCAACTCCTTCGCCGAAATTCAAGAGAAGATGAGCCTGTATTTTGGTGTGGGCGCCGTGGAGTGCTGGGTGTGTGATCGTGGTGGGCGGATGAGTTTCTTTGATGCCGAAGGCCCCATCCCCCGTTCGGAACTCTGCCCGGACTTCCCGGACACCATCCGCTGACTTCTTTGCCCCGCCCGTCCACGCTCACGTACGACCGCGGCACGCTCATCCTCCATCCCCCGCCACGTGGCAAGGCCTGGGTGGACCATGCACAGTGGGACGACCGCGTGGAGCGGTTCCGCATCCCGGCCGACCGGTACCGACCACTCGTCGAGGCGCTTGCCGCAGAGGGCACGGCGGTTGAAGACCGCGCCCGCGCGTTCACGGAACTGCCGCTCCGCTTTGCGGAAAGCGTCCACGCGCCGCGCGTTCACCAGACCGAGGCGCTTGCTGCCTGGGAAGACGCCGGCCGCCGCGGGGTGGTCGTCCTGCCGACCGGTGCGGGGAAAACCTTTGTCGCGCAACTGGCGCTGCAAGCTGTAGGCCGCAGCACGCTGATCGTCGTGCCGACGCTCGACCTTTTGCATCAGTGGTACGCCGGGTTGTGCGCGGCGTTCCCGGGCGTGGAGGTCGGACTGCTCGGCGGCGGCTCGCGCGATCTCGACGCGCCGCTGCTCGTGTCCACCTACGTCTCGGCCGCGGCGGAGGCCGAACGCCTCGGGAACAAGTTTGTGCTCCTTGTTTTCGATGAGGTCCACCACCTGCCGGCGTCGTTCACGCGCGTCATCGCGCAATATTCCATCGCCCCCTGCCGCCTCGGGTTGACCGCCACGCCCGAGCGCAACGACGGCCGCGACCGCGACCTCTTCACCCTCGTCGGCCCCGTCGTCTACCATCGCACGCCCGCCGAACTTGCCGGCGACTCGCTCGCGCCCTTCGACGAGGTACATCTGCGTGTCGCCCTCACCGCCGACGAACAATCCCGCCACGCCGCCGCCGTCGCACGCCGCAACGCCTTCCTGCAATCCCGCCGCATCGGCCTCGGCTCGCTGCAAGGCTGGCGCAACTTCGTGCGTGCTAGCGCAGGCTCGCCCGAGGGCCGGGCGGCGATGATCGCGCACCGCGAAGCGCGGCGGATCGCGTTCCACGCGGAGGAGAAATTCCGCGTCCTCGACGAAATCCTCGCCAAGGAAGCGGGCCGGCGCACGCTGATCTTCACCGACGACACGGCGATGGTCTACCGCGTCGCGGAAGAGTACCTCCTGCCAGCCATCACGCACCAGACGCCCGTCAAGGAACGCCACGCCGTCCTGGTCCGCTTCCGGGTCGGCAAGTACCCGGTCATCGTCAGTTCGCGCGTGCTCAACGAGGGCGTGGACGTGCCGGAAGCCAGCGTTGCCATCGTGCTCTCGGGCACCGGCGCCAAGCGCGAGTACATCCAACGCCTTGGCCGGGTCCTGCGCCCAGCCGAGGGCAAGCGCGCCGTGCTCTACGAGATCGTGGCCGAGGGTACCGGCGAGGAAAACGTCTCGCGCCGACGGCGTTCCTGACGGCCGCCGCAGCGCAAAAAGCACGTTGTGACCGTCCGGCCGTGATGGCAAAGAAAGTCTATCCCCCCGCTCCCTCATGTTCTGGGTCTACGACATGCCTTCAGCCCTGTTTGCCTCGCTCATCATCGTTGCCGTCGAATGTTTCGCGGTCGGCGGACTCTTCATCATCCGGCGCGTCGGCGCGCCCTGGCTGGGTCTTTCCAAGGAGAGGTACGACACCGTCGGCACGTTCAGCCTGGGCCTGACCGCGCTGTACTCCGTGGCGGTCGGCCTCATCGCCGTGGCGAGTTGGCAGAACCACACGACGGTCGGCAGCTTGGTCTCCCGCGAGGCGTCCGCCATCGGCGTGCTCTACCGCGACGCCGCCGGCTACCCCGCGCCGTTGCACGACGATCTGCGCCGCAGCCTGCGCGGGTACACCGCTTTCCTGATCGACAAAGTCTGGCCCGCCCAGCGCCAAGGCGTCCTGCTCGACGAACCCACCGCTACTCTGACGACGCTGCACAGCCAGTTGCTCTCCTACCATCCGCCTGGCGGTGGGGCGACCGCGATGCACGCCGAAACCGCGCGCAAGTTCGACGAGTTGGTGGAACTGCGCCGCCAGCGGGTGGACCGCGTGGGCGAAGGGTTGCCCGCGGTGCTCTGGATCGTGGTCGGCATCGGGCCGCTGGCCACGGTGTCGATCCGTTCGTTCCACTGGACGGAGCACGTGCGCCTCCATGTCCCGATGACGGCGCTGCTGGCGTTGTTCGTCGCGCTGTTGGTGTACCTGATCGCGGCGTTGGACCGGCCGTTCCGCGGCAGCGTCGGCATCTCCGCGGATCCGTACCAACTGATTATTGACAAGGTGATGGACCCATTGGACGCCATGCGCTAACAAAAGCATGCTTCCCACCGATCTGCTCATCCTGCGCCGACGCCACGGCACGCTGACGCCGCACCGACTCGCGCTCGATGCGGACAGCTGTGCGCTGGCGGGAGAGTTAATCGCGCTCTTTGCGGAGGCGGTCGGGCAGACGCGGCAACATCTCGACGGCGTGCTCGCCGCGTTCGAGGGGGAGGACACGGCGTTCAAGGTCAAGCGCGGGTTGGCTCACCTGCTCGCCAACGATTTCTGCACGTTCGAGACTGTCGCGCCACTCGACCCGGAGGAGTTGCGCGAGCGCGTCTTTGCCCTTGGCGCACAGAGCGTGCCCTCGCGCGCGCGCCGCGACGCCGTGCTCGCCCACGCCGCCGATGCATTGGCGGCCGAGCGCGGCCGACTCGTCACCCGCGAAGAACTCGCCGCCGGGCTCTTCGCCGACCTGCCCTCACGCCAGGTGCTCACGACCTTCGAACCGCCGACGCCCGACGCGCTCCTGCACCGCTTCAACCTCGCGCAGACGCAGGGCGTCTTTTACCGCGCGCACGAACTGACCGTCACGGCGCACCGCAACACGCCCGCGCGCTACAAGCAGCTTTTCCGCTACGTGAAGCTCTTCGGGTTGATGACGCTCATCGAAGGCGACGCCGACCACGGGTTCACCCTGCGCATGGACGGTCCGGCCAGCCTCTTCGAGCCGAGCACGCGCTATGGGTTGGCGATGGCGAAGTTGCTGCCCGCGCTCCTGCACGTCAACAAGTGGAGCCTGCGCGCCAGCCTCAAGCCACGCTTGTTCGAGGATGACAACGAATCGACGCGCGTGCGCGAGGACGACGGGCGATTATCAGAAACGTTCGCGCTGGATGCCCGGTGCGGGTTGGTCAGCCACTACGCACCGGGGCAGGACTACGATTCGATCTTGGAAGAGGCGTTCGCGGCACGTTGGGCGAAGATGGGCACGCCGTGGACGCTGGAGCGTGAGGTAGACCTCGTGCTGGTGCCGGGCAGCGCGATTATCCCGGACTTCCGCGTCGCGCATCCCGACGGCCGGAGCGTGCTCGTGGAAATCGTCGGCTTCTGGCGGCCGGAGTACCTGCGTAAGAAGTTCGACCTCCTGCGCCGCGTGGGCCGGCGCGACATCGTGCTGGCAGTCAGCGAACGGCTCAACCTCGACGCCGCCGGCGTGAACACCGACGACTTCAGTGAACGCATCGTGTGGTTCAAGGGCAAGCTGGACCCACGCGCCGTCCTGCAACGTGTCGAAGCTGTCGCTGTGCAGAGTTAAACGAGTGAATAGAAGCATTCGCCGCAGGACAATCCTTGCTTTGCTGTTGTTGATTTTGCCCTCCTCCTCCCAGCCGATCGCTTTGTGCCGCGCATCGAAGAACGCAGTCGCCAGGCCGAGGCTGAACACCAAGCGTCACCGAGGTAGCCCGCGCAACGTACCCCCATCCTGCATGCCATCGAACATCGAGATCAAAGCCCGCGTCGCTGACCCGGAGCGCAAACAAACCTTGGCCGAACAACTCGCCGGGGCGCCTCCGGTGATCCTGCACCAGGAAGACACTTTTTTCCCGTGTGCGCGCGGCCGGCTCAAGCTGCGGCAGCTAGCGTCAGACCACGGCGAGTTGATCTCCTACCAACGCGCCGACGTGAGCGGCTCGAAGCAATCCAATTACCTGGTCTATCATACTGACCAACCCGCGGAACTCCGTGCCGTGTTAGCGGACGCGCTGGGCACAGGGGGAGTCGTGACGAAAACGCGCCGGCTGTACCTTGTCGGGCAGACGCGCGTTCATCTCGACGAGGTCGTGGGACTGGGTTCCTTCCTCGAACTGGAGGTCGTCCTTGCCGGGGGTCAGCCGCCGGAGGAGGGGCATCGGATTGCCCGCGAGATCATGGCGGCGTTGGAGGTTGAGGAAGCGGACCTAATTGACCGTGCGTATGCGGACTTGCTGGCGCAGCGGTGAGTTGCTCTGAGCAGGCGGAGCGTCTCGGGAGCAGAAAACTTGGGAACGCGTCGGAGACACGCCCCTACCAGGCGACGACCGGCCACTTGGGCAGCCTGATCAGCAAGCCCAGCCGTTTGGGCAGGGCTCTAAGTTCTGAAAATGTTCTCGGAGAAAATCTAGGGACTGCCTCGGAGAGGCACCCCTACCTTATTAGAACTATTCTCCGCTGCGCACGTCGTTGCCGCTCAAACCATCCTGCGCTGCGGCGAGCATGTAGTCGCGGTTCATGCGCGCGATGAATGATGCGCTGATTTCCTTCGGGCACACGGCGGAGCAGTTATAGACGTTTGAGCAGTTGCCGAAACCTTCGTGGTCCATCTGGCGCACCATTGCCAGTGTGCGCCGGCCGCGTTCGGCCTGACCTTGCGGCAGGAGCGAGAGTTGACCCATCTTGGCGGAGGTGAACAGCATCGCACTGGAATTAGGGCACGCCGCCACGCACGCGCCGCAGCCGATGCACGCCGCCGCGTCCATGGCAAGGTCGGCGCTTTGCTTGGGGATAGGCAAGGCATTGGCGTCGGGCGCGCTGCCCGTGCGCACGCTCACGAACCCGCCCGCCTGGATGATGCGGTCAAAGGCTGAGCGGTCCACGATCAGGTCGCGCACGATGGGGAACGCCTTCGCGCGGAACGGCTCGACGTAGATCGTCTCGCCATCCTCGAAGGTCCGCATGTGCAACTGACAGGTGGCGATGCCGGCCTTGTTGTTGCCGTGAGGCACACCGTTGATTGTCAGCGAACACGTTCCGCAGATACCCTCGCGGCAGTCGCTGTCGTGCGCGATGGGTTCCGCGCCCTGCTGGGTGATGTTCTCGTTGACGATATCGAGCATCTCCAAAAACGACGCGCTGGCGGGGATGTCCTCCGCTTCGTGGTCTTCCAGTTGGCCTTCGCTATTTGCGTCGCGTTGACGCCAGATTTTCAGGTGGAAGTTCATGGGAATGATTCAGGGTTGAGCGTGCTGCGCGGCGTCTTCGATCGACGCCGCCACTTCCTTGGGGTGCGGGATGTAAACAGCGTGGCTGGCACCCGCGATTTCAACGGTGTGGCTATTGGCACGCGCAGCGTACATGCGCTCCAAGTCAGGGTCGATGGTCTTGTCCGCCTTATCCACCATGTACCAACTCGGCTTGTGCTTCCAAGCCGGGTCGGGGATGTGCGCCATGAAGACCTTGGCCGCTGTCGGTACCTGCGCGTGCGCCATGAACTCGGCCTTGTCATTGGGGAGTTCGGCGGCGAAATCCTCGGGAAAATCAGTCGGGTCAAGAAACACGTAGCCATCCTGTGTCTTGACGAGCGGGCGGATGCTGTTGGGAAATTTCTTACCGTTCTCAGCCTGCGTCTCGTCTTCGCTGATCGCGTGGGCGGCGATGTAGACGAGCCCAGCCACCTTTGAGTCGGTGCCAGCCGATGTGATGAGCGAGCCACCGTAGCTGTGGCCGACCAGGATGCACAGGCCTTCCTGGCGGTCGATGATGCGCCGGGCAGCCGCCGTGTCTTCCTCCAGGCTGGTCAGCGGCTGCTGAACGAGGTCCACATGGTAGCCATTCTTGACCAAAATCTCGCAAACTCCCTGCCAACCCGAACCATCCACAAACGCTCCATGCACCAGCACGACATTCTTGATGGGTGCGGCTGATATCTGTTCGCCCGCAAAGATCAAGCACGCAGCGGCGAGCAAAGTGGCAAGTTTGGAATGGATCGGCATCATCGACCGGGAACCTGGTTACTTGTAGGAGCGTTGCGCGAGGTGGACCTTCTCGAACGTCAGCGGCTCCTTGTGGAGTTCCGGAGCAGAGTCGGTGCCCTTGTATTCCCAGGCACTGACGTAGGCGAAGTTTGCGTCGTCGCGCAGGGCCTCGCCGTCCTCGGTCTGGCTCTCCTCGCGGAAGTGACCGCCGCAGGACTCGGTGCGGTTGAGGGCGTCACGGCACATCAATTCGCCAAACTCCAGGAAGTCGGCCACGCGGCCAGCGAGTTCGAGCGACTGGTTGAGGCAATCGCCACTGCCGGGGACGTTGACGTTGCTCCAAAACTCCTCGCGCAGGGCAGGGATTTTTTGCAGAGCTTCCTTGAGGCCGGCGTCGCTGCGCGCCATGCCGCATTTGTCCCACATCAGGAGACCCAACTCGCGGTGGAAGCTGGTGACCGAACGCTTGCCTTTGATGGCGAGCATTTTGTTGATCTGTGCGCTGGTGGCAGCCTCCGCTTCCTTAAAGGCAGGGTGGTCGGTCGTGTACGTCTGCGTCGCTTTCTTGATGCTCGCTAGATAGACGGGGATCGTGTACGGCAGCACAAAGTAGCCGTCGGCCAAGCCCTGCATGAGCGCGCTCGCGCCGAGGCGGTTCGCGCCGTGGTCGGAGAAGTTCGCCTCGCCCAGGACGTGCAGGCCAGGCAGGTTGCTCATCAGGTTGTAATCCACCCACAGTCCGCCCATCGTGTAGTGGACGGCCGGGAAGATACGCATTGGACGCGTGTAGGCGTCCTCGCCGGTGATCGTACGGTAGATGTCGAAGAGGTTGCCGTAGCGTTCGCGGATGGTTTTGATGCCGAGCCGCTTGATCGAATCGGCGAAGTCGAGGTAGACACCCAGCCCGCTCTCGCCGACGCCGCGGCCCTCGTCGCAGGCCTCCTTCGCCGAACGCGAGCTGATGTCACGCGGGGCGAGGTTGCCGTAGGCGGGATATTTGCGTTCCAGATAGTAGTCGCGTTCGGCCTCGGGAATGTCGCTTGGCGCGCGCTTATCGTGCTTCGCCTTGGGCACCCAGACGCGGCCGTCGTTGCGCAAGCTTTCACTCATCAGCGTGAGCTTGCTCTGAAAATCTCCCTCCACCGGGATGCACGTCGGATGGATCTGCGTGTAGCAGGGATTGGCAAAGTACGCGCCCTTCCGGTGCGCGCGGTAGGTCGCGGTGACGTTGCAGCCCTTGGCGTTCGTTGAAAGGTAGTAGGCGTTGCCGTAACCACCGGTGGCGAGGACAACGGTATCGCCCGCGTGCGAGGAGACTTTGCCCGTGACAAGGTCGCGCACGACGATGCCTTTCGCGTGGCCGTCGATGACCACCACGTCGAGCATCTCGGTCTTAGGGTACATCTTGATCGCGCCGAGGGCGATCTGGCGTTCGAGGGCGGAATACGCGCCGAGCAGAAGCTGCTGGCCCGTCTGGCCGCGCGCGTAGAACGTCCGCGAAACTTGTGCGCCGCCGAAGGAGCGGTTCGCCAGGAGCCCACCGTATTCACGTGCGAAGGGCACGCCCTGCGCGACACATTGGTCGATGATCGACGTAGACACCTGCGCGAGGCGGTAGACGTTGGCCTCGCGCGAGCGGAAGTCACCGCCCTTGATCGTGTCGTAGAACAGGCGCTCGACGCTGTCGCCGTCGTTCTGGTAGTTCTTGGCGGCGTTGATGCCGCCCTGCGCGGCGATGGAGTGCGCGCGGCGCGGGCTGTCGTGGAAGCAGAACGCCTTCACGTCGTAGCCCTGCTCCGCCAGGGTCGCAGCGGCGGAGGCACCCGCGAGGCCCGTGCCGACGACGAGGATCGTGTACTTACGCTTGTTGTTGGGGGCAATGAGCTTCGCGCCCAGCTTGAAGCTGTCCCACTTCTGTTCCAGTGGGCCTTCGGGGATCTTGCTGTCGAGTTCGGTACTCATGGAGTCGGTTATTTGATGGGCCATTGGACCCAGCCGAAGAGGATGGAAAGGGGAATCAGGCTGTTGCCGATGAAAAGCAGAGCGCCTAGCACGTAACTGCCTTTATCCAGCACCGGGGCGATCAGCTTGTTACGAATGCCGAAGGTCTGGAAGACGCTCGAAAAACCGTGGGAGATGTGCATGCACAGCAGGCCCATGGAGATGATGTAGAAAATCGAGATTGGCCACGAACTGAATCCGGTCACCACCATCCGATAAACGTCGGGACGCGAGGCGGCGTCGTAGTAGCCTTGGTACTCAGGCTTGACGATCTTCCAAGTGAAGTGCGCGAGGTGGAAGAGGATAAAGGCCAGCAGGATCAGGCCGCTGACGATCATGGTCATCACAGGGACGCTGGCGCTGATCTTGGCGGGACGGGCGTACTTCTGCGGACGGGCGGCCTTGTTTTCCTTGTAGAGCAGGACGGTGAAGTAGATGTGCCCGACGAAGAAGACGAGCAGAAGAATCCGCGCGATCCAGAGCAGCGGGCCGAGGTCATGGAGGTGTTCGGCGTAGCCGTTGAGGTGCTCCTGGCCGCCGTGGTGGGGCCAGAAGATTTGCAG
>CAXTQD010000135.1:0-12392 GCA_964246175.1 uncultured Chthoniobacterales bacterium
GTCTATCCCAACTTAAAGGCTCGCTTCGATCATCAGCCATGAAGAATAAAACCTATCTTGTTTCAGTCGCCGCAGCCACTTGTACACTGTTCTTGGCGGCGGTTGGCCATGCGGCGGCACAGGATCAAGTGCCTTCCAAGGCGCTCTTGGCCAAAGCCAAAATCAGCCTCGCTGACGCCAAAAAGATTGCCCTGGAAGCCGTGCCTAACGCCACGGTCAAAGCCTCGGAACTCGAAGAGGGAACGGTGGGCTGCGGTGGTCGTTCGACCTAAAAACACCCGGCAGCAAAAAGGTCGCCGAGGTCGGCGTTGACGCGGTCAACGGCAAAATCGTGGAGAACAAGGTAGAGAGCCAAAAAGACGAAGCCGCCGAGAGTGCCGAACACGCCAAGAGGCTTTGAGGAGTCGCAGCACAGGTTCGCACGCGCAGAATCGATGGCAACCAAACGATGGCAATGGTTCCTGCTCGGGATCCTGGGGATCTTCGCGGGCGGTTGCACGGCTTACCACCCGGCTCCATTGAGTGGGGAACGGGTCACGGAAGCCCTCCGGCCCCGCAGTCGGGCGGAGGTGCGCGTGGAAGCGGCGCGGCTGCATCATCCGATCCTCGCCCCCGTCGTGTTCAGCGCGGCCGACCGAGGACTTTCCGCGGAGCAAGCCGCCGTGTTCGCCGTCATCGCCAACCCTACCTTGCGCAGTGTGCGCGACGCCCGGGGAACGGCGGCAGCGCAAATCATCCAGGCAGGCATTTTGCCCAACCCACAGTTTTCGCCCTCGCTCGACCTGCCCCTGGGGAACTCGGTGCCGGGCGTGCGGACGGCCTACGGCCTGAACCTGAACTGGGAAGTCACCGCCCTCTTCGCCCGTGGGGCCAAGCTGGAAGCGGCGCGCACACACGCCGCCTCCGTGGACCTTTCGGTGGCGTGGCAGGAGTGGCAGGTGGCGGAAGCGGCCAAGCTCGCGGTGTACCAACTCGACTCGCTGCACCGGCAAGTCGCCATCGCCCGGCAAAACGAACGGGACTTCCGGCAGAGCGCCGACCTGTTGCGCCAGGCGGTTGCACGGCATGACAAAACCGAGACAGACCTTGCCCCCGCCGAAGCGGCCGCCGAGCAGGGCAAGTCCGACCGGCTCACGCTGGAGCAGGCCGAGGCGGATGCCCGGCTGGCGCTCAACCATACTTTGGGCCTGCCCCCCGAGGCGGCGGTTCGGCTGCGCGAAAACCTGCGTCTGCCCGGTGCGGGCGCGGCGGAACGCTTCACCACGCAGGCGCTTCTCGGTGACTTCGAGGGACGGCGGCTTGACCTCGCGGCTTTGCGCCTGGGCTACGAGAGCGAGGAAGCCACGTTGCGGGCGGCGGTGCGTGGCCAGTTCCCCAAGATCACGCTGGGGTTGACCCGCGCCAGCGACAACAGCGCCCTCAAGAGCTTGGGGCCAAATGCCGTGTTCGACCTGCCTTTCTTCGACCGCAACCAGGGCAACGTCGCCAATGAAAAGGCCACCCGGCAACAACTCTTCGACGACTACGTGGGCCGGGTGTACGACGCGCGCCACGACATCGCCAAGGCCGCCGCCGACCTGCGCTACACCGTCCAGCGTGCCCAGGCGGCCAGGGCGGCCCTCCCGGCCCTGGAACAACTCTCCACCAGCTACCAGACCGCGTTGACGGCGGGCAGCGTGGACGCGCTCGTGACGGCAGGGGCGCGTCAGTCGCTCGGGGCGAAGCGGCTGGAAGCGGAACGCCTACGGAGCGAAGCGGCGGCGCTGGTCGTGGCGTTGGAACTCGCCAGCGGGCAACCGTCGCTGACTTCGACCACCGGCAAATGAGGATTCCATGACCATCAGTACCTCCCGCTTTTTCTGGCTGCTTGGAGCCTCCGTCGTCGCGCTCGGCATGGGGCTAGGCATCGTCTGCCTGCCGATCATCGATCACGCGTTTCCATTGCCAGGCGAACAGGAGGAAGAACCCGCACGATGAAACGATCTTACCCTAGCTGGTGGCTGGGCTTGTTCATTCTCCTCGTGGCGGGGAGCGTCGCCTGGTGGTTCATCGCCCGGCGCGGTGGTGAACCTGCGGCCAGCAAGGAAGAAGCTCCCGTGGCCCAGGTCAAAACCGCGCCTCTGCGGCGTGGGAGCATCGAACGCACGTTGACGGCCTACGGCACCGCCGTCGCCGCGCCCGGCGGCACGCGTAGTCTGTCGTTTCCGTTCGAGTGCCGGGTGGTCGCCGTGCAAACCAACGCGGGCCAGCCGGTCAAAGAAGGCGACGTGCTGCTCCAAATTGAACCCAGCGCGGACGCCCGGCTGGCATTGGACACGGCGCGGGCCGCGCAGAACGCGGCGGATGCGGCGCTCAAGGACGTGCAGGGACGTTTCAACGCGCATCTGGCTACCAACGCCGACCTGGCCACCGCGCAGAGCGCCGCGCGTGACGCCCGGCTCAAGTTCGACAGCCTGCAAAGCCGCACGCCCGGCGCGGACGGTGACGTGCGCGCGCCCGCCGCCGGGTTGGTTACCAGCGTCACGGCCCGCCCCGGCATGGTTGTCCCGGCGGGAGGTCCCCTCGTAGATTTGGCCGTGGAGAACCGGCTGGAGGCGCGTCTGGGCATCGCGCCCGCCGACGCCCCGCAAACCCGAGCCGGACAAGCGGTGCATCTGCACGCGGTCGACAGCAACCCGGAAGGGCAAGCAGGGTCCTTTGCTGGCACCTTGCGGATCGTCGGTCAGAGCGTTGATCCCACCACCCGCATGGTGGACGGCTTTGCCTCGCTCGATCCCGCGTCCGAGCACGGCACGGCCATCCTGATCGGCAGCTACCTGCGGGCGGAAATCGTCGTGGAAAAGAAGGAGGCGCTCCTGGCCCCCCGTGCCAGCGTCTTGCCCGACCCGGAACACCCCAGCCAGGGCACTCTTTTCACGACCCGATCCGGCCAAGCGAAAAAACACACGGTTGGCATGGGCATCGACGATGGCCAGAACGTGGAACTGACCGGCGACACGGCAGGCCTTGATGATGGCACGCCCGTCGTCACCGAGGGGGCCTACGAACTGGAGGATGGCATGACGGTCGAAGTCGCCAGGCCCGATGACGAACATCCCGCCACCCCGACCACACAGGGCAAAGCCGAGCAGCCCGAAGGAGGCGACACCGCGCCGTGATGACCGGCTTCATCGGCTGGGTGCGCCACCACCGCCGCTCCATCCTGTTTTTGCTCGTGCTGCTGGTGGCGGGGGGCACGTTCAGCGCGTTCCGGCTGCCGGTGGGCCTGTTCCCGCAAGTGGATTTCCCGCGCGTGGTGCTCAACTTCGACTCCGGCGACCGGCCCGCCGAGCGCATGGAACTGGAGGTGACCCGCATCGAGGAATTCGCCGTGCGGGCCGTGCCCGGCGTGCGCCGGGTGCGCTCGACCACCAGCCGCGGCAGCGCGGAGCTTTCCATCGACTTCGATTGGGGCCTGGACATGGTGTCCGCACTCTTGCAGGTGGAAAGCGCCGTCAACCAGACCTTGCCCGCCCTGCCCGCCGGAACCCGGTTTCTCGCGCGCCGGATGGACACCACGGTTTTCCCGGTGTTGGCGTACAGCCTGACGAGCGACACGCTCTCGCAGGTGGCCTTGCGCGACCTGGCGACCTACCAGCTTGCCCCGCTGCTTTCCACCGTCAACGGCGTGGCCAAGATCGACGTGCAGGGCGGCGCGACCGAGGAGATCCACGTCACCACCGACCCCGCGCGCTTGGCCGCCTACGGGCTGAGCGTGGCCGACGTTTCCAAGGCGCTGGCGGGTGCCAACGTCCTGAGTGCCGTGGGCCACTTGCAGGACCACGACAAGCTCTACCTACTCATTGGCAACACGCAGCTCGCCGACCTGGAAAAAGTGCGCGACACGATCCTGCGGGTTGGCGGCAACGGCGTGGTCCGCGTGGGCGAGGTGGCCGACGTGGCCCCCGGCGTCGCGCCCGTGTACGAGCGCGTCACCGCCGACGGGCACCAGGCCGTGCTCCTGGGCATCCACCAGCAGCCCGGCGGCAACACGGTGAGCATCGACCGGGAATTGAAAAGCAAGTTTGCCGAGTACCTGCCGCGCCTGCCCAAGGGCGTCCACGTCGCCAACTGGTACGACCAGAGCCAGCTCATCGTGGACAGCGCGGGCAGCGTGCGCGATGCCGTGCTCATCGGCGCGCTCCTGGCCGCCGGGGTGCTGCTCCTGTTCCTGCGGAGTTGGCGCGTCACGCTCATCGCCGTGGTCTGCGTACCCGCCGTGCTCGCGGCCACGACGCTGCTGCTCGGGGCACTCGGCCAGAGCTTTAACATCATGACCCTGGGCGGCATGGCGGCGGCGGTGGGCCTCATCATCGACGACAGCATCGGCATGGTCGAACACCTCGTGCGTCGTCTGCGCGAGCGCGACGACCTGCTGCCCCCCGCTGTCCGCGCCGCCCCCTCGCGCCTGCTGGCCGCCGCGCGGGAGTTTACCCCGGCGCTGACGGCTTCCTCGCTGTCCACGGTGGTCATCTTTGCCCCGCTGGCCTTCCTCTCTGGCGTCACGGGGGCGTTTTTCAAGGCGCTCTCCCTGACGATGGCCATCGCGCTGGTGCTCTCCTACTTCGTCACGCTGCTCGCCGTGCCGGTGCTTTCCGATCTGCTGCTAGGCAAGCGCGACGCGGAGCAACAGGATGAAGGCCGTTGGACCGCGCGCCTGCACCGTGGCTACGACCGCTTGATGAACTGGTGCTTCGCGCGTCCGCTGCTCGTTTTCCTCGCTACTTTGCCACTCTTCGTCGTCGGCTACGTGGCTTACCAACATGTCGGCACGGGCTTCATGCCGGGCATGGACGAGGGCGGCTTCAACATCGACTACCACAGCGCGCCGGGTACTTCCCTAGGGGAAACCGACCGGCTCTTGCAGAAGTTCGAGGCGATCCTACGTGACACGCCGGAGGTCACCACCTACTCGCGCCGCACGGGCCTGCAACTCGGCGGCAGCTTGACCGAAGCCAACCAGGGAGATTTCTTCGTCTCGCTCAAGCCGCCGCCGCGCCGAGGGATCGACGAAGTGATGAACGACGTGCGCGACCGGGTGACGAAGAACATCCCGGGCCTGGATGTCGAGTTTGCGCAGCTCATGGAAGACCTGATCGGCGATTTGACCAGCGTGCCGCAGCCCATCGAGATCCAGCTCTACGCCGAGGATCAGCCCACCCTGGAGCGCACGGCCAGCGCCGTGGCCGAGGCCGTGGGCAAGATCGACGGCGTGGTGGACGTAAAGAGCGGCCTCGTCATCGCGGGAGATGCCTTGGACATCGAGATCGACCCGCTCAAAGCCGCGCTCCAAGGCACCGATCCGGCCAGCATCACCACACAACTCAACGACGCACTCACCGGAGCCACCGACACGCAGGTGGTCCGCAACCCCAAGACCGTGACCGTGCGTGTGCGGCTGCCCGCCGCCGACCGGGCCCGCACGGGCCAACTCGGCGGCCTGCTTTTGCAAGCTGCCGATGGGCACCTCTTCACTTTGCGCCAGGTGGCCACGATCCAGACGGTCGTGGGCCAACCCGAGATTACCCGCGAGGATCTGCGTCGCATGGTCGCCGTGACGGGTCGCCTGAGCGGGCGCGACCTCGGTTCGACGATCCGCGACGTACAAACCGCCCTCCGTAAACCGGGCTTGCTGCCGCACAGCGTGACTCTTGTGCTCGGTGGAGCCTACGCCCAACAGCAAACCGCCTTTGCCGGGTTGCTGCTGGTGCTCGGGGCCGCGACGGCGCTCATCTTCCTGTTGTTGCTCTACGTGTACGAGAGCTTCCAGACGGCGGGTGCCATCCTCTTCACGACGCTGCTGGCTCTGCCGGTCGTCTTCCTGGGCCTGTGGCTCACCGGCACGGAGTTGAACATCACCTCCATGATGGGCCTGACGATGATCGTGGGCATCGCCACGGAGGTTTCCATCTTCTTGGTCAGTGAAATCAGTGAACTGCCGCCCGGCGTGACGGGCGTGCCCGCGCTGATCCAGGCCGCACGTAACCGGATGCGTCCGATCCTGATGACCACGGTTGCCGCCGTGCTGGCGCTGCTGCCGCTCGCCTTAGGCATCGGGCAAGGTTCGGCGATGCAGCAACCCCTCGCCATCGCCATCATCTGCGGGCTGGTGGCACACCTGCCCCTAGTGCTGATCGTCTTACCGATCTTGCTTCCACGGCCCTCCTCGCCACAAAGCCTACAGGGCGGCAGTGTCGCGCCTGCGGCAGCATGAAAGTGGGCCGCTACATCCTCGCACGCGCAGCCTACTTGCGACGCAACACGAAATCATAGCGACCCGGTTCGTAAGGCAATTCCTCGTACAGGTCGTGACCAACGATGGGACCTTCCTCGCTTGTGCCACCGTCTTGGAACCCCGGCGCCGTGATCGAGACGGAGTTGACGCAAGGACCGGCCGCGCGCAACGCGTAACTGCCGTCCTGCCGCGTCGTGGTCCGAGCATGGTGCGAGTGGCTGTCATCAAAGTCGCTGCGTCCCTCAGGCCCATGGATGGACGCTTGCGCCACGATCTTGGCTCCGCGGACCGGCCGGCCATCCTCGTCCATCACCCGACCGTAGTAACAATACGGAGAGCGTCGTGCGACCACGATCATCACCGGTAGCTCGGTCTCCCCCTCGTGCGGCCAGATTGCGTCGGTAATCCCGGCCGCCCAGCGTTCACGCAGGCGGCTTTTGATCCAGTAAAGCGCGTCGCTTTCCTGAGAGCGGAGCGAGAGATAGAACAGGTTGGGGTAGACGCAGCGGAACCGAAAACGCCCGGCGCGATCCGTGTCTTGGAACTGTTCGAAGATTTCGCCCCCGCGGCCGGTGTGGGTGTCCGCTCCCAGGTCGCTCCACAATCTGACCTGTTCTTTCGCCACGGGGTGGCCCTGCAAGTCGACGAGCTTGCCGGAGACTTCGAAGCCCCGTTTGATCTCGATCTCGACTGTCTGGGAACCGGCCGGTGCGTCAGACAGCACCGTTTGTCCCGGGTTCCATTCGCTGCCCGGACCAGGCACGGTAAACCGGTCGGACTGGGGCGCTTGGTAGGTACGAAGCTCCTCCTCATCGAGGTTTAAGAGGCGCGGGCTCACGCCGCCCGCCGTGCCATCTTGTGGTTGCACCAAAAGGAAGTAGGTGCCGTAGCCGGGCTCGGCGATGCCGGTGGCATCCCGGTGTTGCCAGGAGTTGAACCGCCCGAGCCGCACGGTGCAATTGCCCTGTGCGTCGGTGCGGTAGCGCCAGCCCTGCATCTTGGAGCCGGGCTGACCGTCACCCGCCCTCCACTCGGGAGAAATGTTCATCGAAGCGCGGCTTACCGCGTACACCGACACTTCGAGCCCCTCGTTGGAACCGAGTGGATTCGTCACATGGACGGCAACTTTCCGGTACCCATCTGATCCGCGTGCGTTCTGCACCCCGACGAGGGCGCCGGCCAAGACCAAGGCGAGCCAGGAACACTGGAAACGGTTCATCGGAGGGGTCGTTGGTAGATACGTCTACCACAGACCACTTCCTTCAAGGAACCCATTACGTCGGATAAATCGGTTGCCGAACAGGCAACGTCGAAAGAGCGCGGTGGTGAACTTTCTAGCGGTCTTTTCGGTGGCGGCGAAGAGGATGTTCGGATTGCAGAGGACGAACGGGCGGTAGTTGGAGGAATCCTGCGGGTTGTTGGAACCCTGGTAGCTGAGCCCCCTCAAGCGGGTGCTTGACCTCGCACGACATAGATTTTCGACGCCGGTAGAACCATCGTGAACAAAGCGCCAAAGCCAAGCTCGCTTTGCACGTCCACCCGACCGCCGTGTGCTTCTACGACAGCTTTGACCAAGCTTAGTCCCAAGCCCTGCCCTGCTTCCGACCGGCTCTGGTTCCCCCGGTAAAGACGGTCCCAGATTCTCGGCAGATCGTGTGCGGCGATGCCCACTCCCTCGTCCCGCACGGTCAGCCAGATCTCGGCGGCCGGTTGCGCCACCCGGCGGGCCTCGATGTGCACCGTTCCCCCCTCGTGGCTGTACTTGATGGCATTCTCCAACAGGTTGGAAAGCGCCTGCTGGATTCGGAGTGAGTCTGCCTGTACCCACAAGGCCGCGGGCACGTTGACGCGCACCTGCACCCGGCGTTCTTCCGCCACGTACTCGTAAAGGTCGACGGCCACGGCCACCAGGGGAGCCAGTTCGGCGGGCTCCAGTTGCAAGCGCATCGTGCCGTGCTCGACCTGCGAGATGTCCAGGAGCGTGCGCAGGATGGCCAGGACGCGTTCGGATTCTTCCACGGCTTCACCCAAGGCTTCTCCGCGGGCTTCCAACGTCGGGTGCTTGTCGCGCAAGGTGGCTTCCGCCGAGGCGCGCAGCCGGGTCAGCGGCGTGCGCAGATCGTGAGCGACGTGGTCCAGCGCCTCGCGCATCCCGCGGATGAGAGCTTCGTTGCGCGCGAGCATCTGGTTGAACAAGAGCTTGAGGTCGTCCAGTTCGTTCCCGCTGGCCTCGCGGGTGGGCACCCGGGCGGTCATGTCGCCGCTTTGGACCACCCGCCGCGTCGTGTCGATGAGTTGCCGGATGGGGCGCAGGGCACGCGTCGTGAGCACCGCCGCGCCCAGCAAGGCCGCGACCACGACGAAGCCCGTCACCGGCAAAAGCGCGCCGCGCAGCCGCGCCCGGCCTTCCCAACTGTGCCGGTCGCTCTTGGCCACTTGCAGCCAGTCCCCGCCGGGCATGGGTTCCGCATATACCTGCCAGGTGCTGCGCGTGCTCCCGTCGCGCAGCCGCTGCCAGCCCCGGCCCCGGTGGCGGCTCAGCAGCGTTTCGATGCCGCGCGTGCCTCCTTTGCCTTCATCGAAGGGCAGCACGAGCAGCAGCGTCGATCCAGAGGGATCGGACACGCGCAGGAGGGTGGTTTCCGGGTCGGGTTGCTCCGCCCGCGTCTCCGCCAGGAAGGCATCGGTGCCGACCTTGCGGCAGCGCCCGGCGTCCTGGTCGAACTCCTCGCGGATCTCGGCCCGGTCCGCGCGCCGGTCGTTGTTCTCGATGACCCAGAGGGCGAAAAGACTGACCAGCCCAAAGCTGATGATGAAGCCGAGCGCGTACAGGAGGCTCAACCGCCAACCCAGCGAGCGGACCAACCGTTTAATCCGCCCGGAGAACATAGCCAAAGCCTCGCAGCGTATGGATGAGCTTGGGACCGGTGTTGCGGTCGATCTTGCTGCGCAGACGCCGAACCAGCACGTCCACGACGTTGGTGCGGGGGTCGAAGGTCCAGCCCCAGACGTGTTCGAGGATCATGGCGCGCGTCAGGGTGCGCTCGGGGTGGCACAAGAGATATTCCAGCAACGCAAATTCCTTGGGTTGGAGTTCGATGGGCACACCCGCCCGGCTGACCCGCCGTGTGAGGCGATCCAAGGTGAGGTCGGCGACGGTCAGCCGGGTGGCGACCACTCCCGCCAACCCCACCACGGCGGCGCGGCGCACCAGGGCGAGCAAGCGTGCCGTCAGTTCATCCAGGACGAAAGGTTTGACCAGGTAGTCGTCCGCTCCAGCGCGCAGTCCGCGTACCCGGTCGTCCACCGAGTCCAGCGCGCTGAGCATGAGCACCGGGGTTGTGATTGTCTTCTCGCGCAGGGCGGCCATCACTCCGAACCCGTCCCGCTTGGGCAGCATCAGGTCGAGTACCAGCACATCGAAGCCCGCAGGCTCGGCCAACGCGCGTTGCAAGCCCGCGTCACCGTCCGCGCTCCACTCCACGGCGTACCCTTCTTGCCGGAGTCCATCCACGATGAACCCGGCGATCTTGGGGTCATCCTCTACGACAAGGACACGCATCGCTCCCTGTCCTCTACCACGGAAATAGGAGGCAGGCGCAAGGGGTGTTCAACGCACAAATTTCAGCACGACAAAGCTGCCCGCGACCATCTTGGGGCGGGTGCGCTTCTCGCCGGGGGCTGGGGTCGGCGCGGGCTCGTAGTCGGCGGCGGCGAGGTACACGGCGTGCGTGACCGGGTCGAGCGCCATCGTGCGCGCACCGGTCTTCGTCGCCAGCTTTTCAACGACAGAAAACTCCCCCGTGCCGGCTTCCTTGACGACCGTCAACGTGCCGTCGCCGCACGAGGCAAAGGCGAACCCTGTGCCGGGATCGAACGCGCAGGCGTCCACGCCTCGCCCGATGGCCGGGGTGGCGAGCACTTTGCCGCTGCCAGCGTCGAGGACGACCATCTGCTCGTTGTGGCAGCCCGCGAACAGATGCCCCGTGGCGGCGTCGAGCGCTAGGCCCGAGGGTCCGTCGCCCGGAGTCAGGGGCCAGCGGTGGGTGACGGTGTTCTTTTGCGTGTCGATGGCGAGTGTTTCGCTTTTGTCCTCCAGGTTGACGTAGAGCGTGCCCTTGCCGTCCGCCGCCGCGAACTCCGGCCCGCCGCCTAGCGGGATCGTGGCCACGACTTGGGCGGTAGCGGCATCGATGATGCTGGCCTCGTCACTGCCGCCGTCGAAGGCAAAGACGTGCTTGCTGACGGGATCATAGATGATGGCGTCGGGTTTCTTGCCGACAGGGATTGGTTCGCCTACTGGCTTGAGCGCCTGGAGGTCGAACACGAGCACCGCGTTGCTTTTGCCGCTGCTGGCAAAACCCCGGTTTTCGTCCGGGGCGAGCGCGACCCCATGGCCGCCGTCCAGGCCAAGCACCTCGCCGATGAGCTTGCCGCTCTCCGTATCGACGACTTGGACGCGATCGGTGCGGGTTATGTAGAGGCGGTGGGCCGTTGCATCCACCGTGCAGTAGTCCCAACCACCCTCTCCGCCCGGCTTCCAGGTCGCGGCCAGATGGTAGCCGGAATCACTGAGGCTTATAGTGGGCGTTTGGGCAAGAGCAGCGGTCGCCGCAAGACAAGTCGAAATGACAAGGAGGATCAGTGCGCGCATGGGCTCCACCTTCCGTTCACCGGACGGTCTGGCAAGGGACCGCAAGATGACAGTTTGGCCATCCGGCCACTTCGTCAGATTACGGCCGATCCACCATGCACGCGGGTCGGCAAGTTGCTACGCGGTTAAGGGGTTGGTTTCTGGTGCAACATCTGAAGCAAAACGTGGCGATTGTTCTGATAGTCGCATCAAAAATTCGGTGGTCATAGCCTGACTGTTGCTGGCGGTTGGATCAAGGTCGATGTTTGAGGATGCTTTTCACCACCGTTGTGCACGTCTGCTTACGTTGCGGCAGCGAGAAGATCCGCAAAAATGGCCACGCCGACAACGGGGCGCAATGCGCCAAGTCCGGGGACGTGCTGGAGCTGGATGAACTCTGGAGCTTTGTGGGCGGCAAAGCCAGTCAACTCTGGTTCTGGTGGTGGGTGGCCCTTTGTCGAAGAACCCGCCAGATCGTGGGCTGGACGCTGGGGGACAGAAGCCTGCAAAGTGCGTGTGGCCTGCGGGCCACGCGCAGCGACTTTTGGGAGGCTTGACGCGGCTGCTTTGCCGAGGAGGACGCACCGCTCGTGCGGCAAGGCGGACGGAGAGACCTGCCATGTCGAACGCTGGTTCGCTACGTTGCGGGCCAGGCTCAGCCGCCTGGTGCGCCGCACCTACTCCTTTTCCAAGCACGCCGAAAACCACCTCGACGCCGTTCACCTGTTCGTCACCACCTACAACCTTGCCATCCTACACAAAGCAACAGTTAGGTAGTCACCACCAAGAATTCGTCTGCTTGTCTGTCCAAGCGACACAATCCAGTTGTACAGGCTTAGTATTACGGTTGTAGATAGGCCGGGGGCGTGGTTTGGTTGTGCCTGCTGAGGGCAGACCAGTTCAAGAAGAAGGAACGGCAGTTGCGCGCGGCGTTGGCGGAGGCCAGCGTCCGGCTGGGACAGCACTTTGCCAACCCGGCGGCGCGAGCGACGGCGGCGGCTTACCTGCAGAGCCTGCCGAGTGGCGTGGAGCGCAAAAACCGCTGGCAGTTGGCCGAGGCCGCCGGGTTGGACACCCCGTACCGCTTCCAGCACCTGCTCGGGCGAGGAGCCTGGGACGCGGAGGCGTTGCGCGACGAGCCACTCGAAGTCGTGCTCGCCGGTCTGGGCACCGAGGACGCGGTGCTCGCCATCGACGAGACCGGCTTCGTCAAGCAGGGCAAAAAGAGCGTGGGCGTGGGCCGGCAGTACTGCGGAGCGAGCGGCAAGATCGACAACTGCCAGGTCGGCGTGTTCCTGTCCTGGCAGACCAGCAAAGGCCATGCGCTCGTCGACCGCGCGCTCTACCTGCCCGAGGAGTGGGCCGAGGAAACCGAACGGCGGCAGGCAGCGGGCGTGCCCGCCGACGTGAAGTTCGCCACCAAGCCCGCCCTGGCGCGCCGCCTGGTCACCCACGCGCTGGCGGCAGGAGTCCGTCCGGCGTGGG
>CAXTQD010000136.1:0-12253 GCA_964246175.1 uncultured Chthoniobacterales bacterium
TTGCAGTTCCGCTTCCAGGCGCTCGTCGGTGAGCGTCTCGACCGTGGTAGCCTCGATCCGCTCGGCCAGGCGCGGGCGTTGGTCGGCGAAGTCGCCCGGCCCCGGGGCGAGGGTCTCACGTGCGCCGCTGCTCAGATTGGTCCGCAGGCTTTCGCTCAAACCTGTCCAAACGCTGCGCAGTTCGCTTTCCAACAGATCAAGCGCACCGCTCGTCTGCCGCGCCAGGGCCGCGTGGAGCATGCTCTCGAAGTTCCGTTGGAAGTCCAGTGGCCAACGACGGTTGCCGCCGCCCAACACCAACGCCAGCGTTGCGCCGGGGCGCACGCGTTGACGGAGTTGGTTCTCGCCCTGGTGCAGGCACCGCACGAACGCCGTGTCCACCCCGCGCAGAAACGCTTCCACCACCGTGCCTGTCTGACCGCGGCGCTCCGCCAGGGCGGCGCGGACGCGGTCGAGTTCCGCCCGGTCGGCGGAGGCGACGCGGTGTTCGCGGCGCGCGCCTTCGCCGAGGTCGCCGAGCATCACGCGGGCGGTGCGCAGGGTGTTGCGCAGCTTCTCGCGCCGGGCCTCGCCGCCAGCGACGATCTCGTTGATATAATCTTCCAGCGGCCCGAACTGGCTCTCCGTCCACAGCCGCGCCTTGTCCACGCCGGTGGTCTTGGAGAGAAACGCCTTCTTCGCCGACACCGCGAAGATCGGGAACGCCCGCCCGATGCGCGCCGTGGCTGTCTGACGCAGATGTTGGACGACCGTTTGGACCTCGGATGGCTCGCGCAGGTCGGCTTGTTGGACGACGAAAACCACCTTTTTGAGCCACTTGCCCTGGATGTGCTCGAAGAACTGCCACGCGCTCGCGCCCCATGGGTTCACCACCGAGAACACGAACAGGATCAGGTCCGCCATCGGCACGAACCCCTCTGTGATGCGCTGGTGCTGGCTGACGACGGTGTTTGTCCCCGGCGTGTCCACGATGTGGAAGTCGCGCAGGAACCCGACGGGCTGGTAACGCTCCACAAGATCGGCGTGCAGCGGCACGTCGCGCGGGGTTTCGCCGTAGCGGAAGACGTGGACCTTGTCGGTCGCCGGAAGCACGTCCACCCGGCAAAACTCCTGGCCGAAGAGCGCGTTGAGCAGCGAGCTTTTGCCGGCTTTCACCTCCCCGACCACCACGAACAGAAACGGCTCCCGCAGCCCCGCCTGAAGGTGGCCGATGGTCTGGATGGTCTCAGCGGGTGCGTTGGCCTCGACGGCGAAACCAGTCAGCGTGGCGAGCGCCGCAGCCAGTTCGGCGCGGCGTTCCAAGTAGTCGTTGGCGACCGGAGTCTCGGGGGTGGTCGCCATGGGGCTGCGCGCCGGGTTTACATTGTGCCGTTAATGGTCTTGGGCAGGGATGGGTCGACCGTCGGCTTCGGCGAGGCGGCCGGGCGGGCGGTCTTGCCCTTACCGGCGTCCGGCTTCGGGGTGTGCGGCGCCTCGGGTTCGTTCATCGCGATCAGTTCGGAGACCGTCACGAATTTGTATCCCTTCGCCTTCAGCTTGTCGATGATGTCGGGCTCGGCCTCGACGGTGCCCTTGTGGATATCGTGCGAGAGCACGATGGAGCCGGGGCGCACGCCGGTGCTGTCCTTCCAGCCGTTGAGCACGCGGTCTTCGACGACGGACGGACCCGGGTCGCGCCAGTCGTCGGGGTCCACGTCCCAGAGCACGACCGTGAAGCCCAGGTCGTCATGAAACCACTTGCCCTGGGCCTTGGTGTAGCTGCCGTAGGGTGGGCGCATGAGCTTCGGCTTCTGGCCGATGGCGGCCTCGATGGCGTCGTTGGTCTGGGTCAACTCGGCGCGGACGGCCTCGTCGCTCATCTTGGCGAGGTTCGGGTGCGACCAACTGTGGTTGCCCACTTCGTGCCCTTCCGCGACGATGCGTTTGACGATGGCCGGGTACTCCTTGGCGTTCTTGCCGATGAGGAAGAACGTCGCGTGGATGCCCTTCTCCTTCAGCGTGTCGAGCAGGCGCGGGGTCAACGCGAAGTGAGGGCCATCGTCGAAGGTCAGCGCGACGACGGGCTGCGAAATGTGTACGTCGCTCCAGATGTACTTTGGCGTCGGCGCGGGTGCTGCG
The DNA here is from genome assembly GCA_964246175.1 of uncultured Chthoniobacterales bacterium. Taxonomy (GTDB): domain Bacteria; phylum Verrucomicrobiota; class Verrucomicrobiia; order Chthoniobacterales; family SZAS-18; genus CAHJWO01. Next base: position 2,119 of record CAXTQD010000136.1, read on the forward strand.
GCGGTGACGTTGGCGACCGGCGAGGGCGATGGCGCGGGGTCCTGTGCGCACACGGCGGCGGCAGAGAACAGGAGGGCAGGAACGAGCGGGCGAAGGACGGAGGACAGGGTCATCAGGCGGAAAGAAAGATCGCTGTGTTGTTAGTAGCAGAATGCGCCCGCGGCGCAAGGCCGGCAGCCGGACGCTTACTTGTGGAAACGGTCGAGCAGCAGCGAGAGTTTTTCCGCCGTGGCTGCCGGCCAGTGGGGCGGCTGCGTGATGATGGCGGTATCCAGCGCGCGGTGCTCCGGCCAGTTCGCCTCTGTGGGCAGGCGCGGGATCACCTTGGCGAGGATTTGCTTGCCCGTGTCGGCGTTGGCGAGCAGGTGGCCGATGACGGTCTCGACGCTGACGGGTTCTTCGTCGGTCTTCCAGCAGTCGTAGTCGGTGACGAAGCAGACGCTCGCCATGGCGATCTCGGCCTCGCGGGCGAGCTTGGCCTCGGGCAGGTTGGTCATGCCGATCACGTCGAAGCCGAGCTGGCGGTTGGCATAGGATTCTGCGCGGGTGGAAAACGCCGGGCCGTCCATGTTGACGTAAGTGCCACCGTCGTGCACGGGCAGGCCGAGTTCGACCGCGGCGTCGAAAACGAGCTTGCGCAGGCCGACGCTGGTCGGTTCCGCGAAGCCGATGTGCGCGACGATGCCCTGCCCGAAAAACGTGTGCTCGCTCCGGCGGCTGGTGCGGTCGAAGAACTGGTCGGGCAGCACGAGGTGGCGTGGCGGGTATTCCTCCTTCAAGCTGCCCACCGCCCCGACGCTCAAGAGCCAGCGCACCCCCAGCGAGCGCAGAGCGAAAATGTTCGCGCGGTGCGGGATTTCCGTGGGGAGGAGGCGGTGCCCGCGGGCGTGCCGTGGGAGGAAGTACACCGCCCGTCCGGCCAATCGACCGGCGATGATCGCATCCGAGGGCGCGCCGAAGGGCGTATCCACGCTGATTTCACGCACCTCCGTCAACGCTTCCATCCCGTAGAGGCCGCTGCCGCCGATGACCCCGACAGCCGGTTCCAACTCTTGAGCCATAAGAATTTTGTAGAAAAATGAAATGCCGCGCCGCCGGTTCCGCCTTTGTTTGCGAAGCCCTGTCGTGCGGGTATACTTCTGGCTGTCCAAACCGACGCTGGCAAGTGTGCGTTGGCAAAAACCCGTCGGGCCAGCGCTGGCCCTGATTTTCACCGTCGCCCTGTTGCTCATGGGATATTTCCTCCGCGATACACGCCTCCCGCCGGACACCGCTGCTCCCACCCCCGTGGGTTTGGAGCAACTGCGCACGACGCTGGAAACCGGCACGACGCAGCAGCGTCTCGGGGCGCTCCGCCAGCTCATCGAACTGCACGCCGAGGACCCGTTGGTCCACTGTCTCGCGTCCACCGACCCCGCCGTCGTACAACTCGCCATCGCCGGGTTGTGGGAGTGCTGGCTCGACGAGGGCGGTCCCGACGCACGCCGCACCATGGAGGCGGGTGTCGAGGCGATGGGCACGAACGACCTCGCCGCGGCGGCCGACACGTTCCGTGCGCTGATGGCCGAGCACCCCGGGTGGGCGGAGGCGATCAACAAGCTTGCCACCGTGCTCTATCTTCAGGGCCGACCGGAGGAATCCATCGCGTACTGCCGTCAAGTGGTGGCGCTGAAGCCCGACCACTTCGGCGCGTGGAACGGCATGGCCGTCTGTGCGATCCAAATCGAGGAATGGCCTCTGGCGCTTCACGCGGTCGAGGAATCCATTCGGCTCCAGCCGCATTCGCGCGCCAACAAGCAACTTCTCCAGTTGGTCGAATCCCGATTGCGCCAGCGCGAGGCTTGAGCCGCAGTGTATCCTGATGTCCGGTGATTCTCTCCCCGATCTGACTGGCGAATGGATCGGCCGTTACCCTGGCCACTTCGACGAGACGGTGGCGATCACCCAGGAAGGAGCGAGCCTGACGGCGACCAAGATCACCGGCGACGAACACGTCCCGGCCGGTGAGGTCACTTGGCGGGCCGACCTGCGCACGGGCCGCGGTGAAGGGCAGGTCGCCGAGCGGGAGTTCCACCGGCCGCGGTTTGTGCCCGGTCGGCTGGAGGTTCTCAACGTCGACCTGATCGTCTTCTACTGGGACGGCGTGGGCTCCGTCGAATACCGCCGTGATGATTGAGGCGAGGGCAGCGGAAGCCCGGCGTTGCGGTGTGCGCTTCGCTCACGTTGCAGGTTGCGCTGGCGCTAGCGCACCGTTGCGATGTCGCCTGCAGCGACGTTGGCTGAGGAGAAGTCCCGCCTTCGGCAACGTGCCCTCAGGGCACATTGTCACCCGCAACGCAGGCGCAGCCTGCACCGCGACTCGCAACGTTGGCCTTCCGGCCGCCTCCGCATTGCTATCGACGCCCCGGCGTGGTATCTTGAACCGTTTATAGCGCGCGAACCGGCGCGTTGCCTCGTTTCTTAAATTTCACTCATGGACTCCGACAACCGTTCTCCTCGGGATAACAAGCCTCCCCGCCCCGGCGCGCCGGGCGGGAACGACCCGAATTTCAATTGGCGTTCGCTCATTATCATCGCCATTTTCCTCGGCCTCGTCGCCGCGTACTGGATCGTCCGCAACGGACCCAGCGCGAACTCGCGCGAGATGGACTATGACCAGTTCCTCAAAGCCGTCGCCGAAAATCATATCTACAAGGACGACAAGCACCCGCTGGAACTCTTGATCGAGGAAGGCAGCGGCACGCAGACGCTTTCCTTCTGGTATTCCAAGCTCGTCCCACCTACGGCCGACTCGGCCGAGCAGCAGCACACGACGGTACTGCTCGACTTCAACAAGGACTTGGAGAAGAAGCTCGACGATGCACACCTCTCGCTGACAAAGATTCGCAACCGCTCGAACGTGCTGATGACCACGCTCTTGAGCTTCGCGCCGATCTTGTTGTTCCTGTTGATCCTGTACTTCCTTTTCCGCCAGCAAATCCGTATGGCGGGCAAGGGGGCGCTTAACTTCGGTAAGAGCAAGGCGCGGATGATGGCGCGCGACAAGAACAAGATCACCTTCAAGGACGTGGCCGGCGTGGACGAGGCCAAGGATGAAGTGCAGGAGTTGGTCGAGTTCCTCAAGGATCCGAAGAAGTTCCAGAAGCTCGGCGGACGCATCCCTAAGGGCGTGCTGATGATCGGTTCACCCGGCACGGGCAAGACGCTGTTGGCGCGCGCAATCGCGGGCGAGGCGGACGTGCCGTTTTTCTCGATCAGCGGCTCGGACTTCGTGGAAATGTTTGTCGGCGTTGGCGCGAGCCGCGTGCGCGACATGTTCGAGCAAGGCCGCAAGAGCGCACCGTGCCTGATCTTCATCGACGAAATCGACGCGGTGGGTCGCCATCGTGGACATGGCGTCGGCGGCGGCCACGACGAGCGTGAGCAGACGCTGAACGCGCTTTTGGTGGAGATGGACGGCTTCGACGCGCAGGAAGGTATTATTATCATCGCCGCGACCAACCGGCCTGATGTCCTCGATCCGGCGTTGCTGCGCCCAGGGCGTTTTGACCGGCAGGTTAACGTCCCACTGCCCGATGTGAAGGGCCGCGAGCAAATCCTCAAAGTCCACGCCAAACGCGTGAAGATCGCCGAGGGTGTCGAGATGGACACCGTTGCGCGTGGCACGCCCGGATACTCCGGTGCGGAACTGGCGAACGTGATCAACGAGGCTGCTCTCCTCGCCGCACGGCGTGGGCTCAAGGCAATCACCTTGTCAGAACTCGAAGAATCCCGCGACAAGGTGCGTTGGGGTAAGGAGCGCCGCTCCCTCGCGTTAACCGAGAAGGAGAAGGAGAACACCGCCTACCACGAAGCTGGTCATGCGTTGCTTAACGTCGTCCTACCGCACACTGATCCTCTCCACAAAGTGACGATCATCCCGCGCGGCCCGGCACTAGGCGTGACCATGTCCCTGCCCGAGCAGGACCGTGTCAGCGAGCGCAAAAACGAAATGCTCGATATGTTGGTCGTCATTATGGGCGGTCGGGTGGCGGAGGAACTCGCGTTCGGCGATGTGACGAGCGGAGCCTACGGTGACATCCGGCAGGCGACGCGACTTACGCGCGCGATGGTCTGCCACTACGGTATGAGCGAGAACCTCGGCATGGTGGACTACGGCGGCGACGACGGCCCGATGTTCTTGGGCCGCGACATGGGTCGCTCCCGCGATTACAGCGAGGCAACCGCGCAGGAGATCGATAAGGAAGTTAAGACCCTCACCGATAGCGCGTACGGCAAGGCCAAAGAGATCATCACCACGCGTCGTGCCGCTCTCGACCTCATCGCCAAGGCGCTCCTGGAGTACGAGACGCTCAACGGCGAGCAGGTCAGGGACCTCATCGAACTCGGTTACATGCGCAATCCGCCCAAGCCCGCTCTACCGCAGGCGACCCCGATGCCGCCGCCGCCCAAGACTCCGGCCAAGGAACCGGATGCCGGCGTCGTCATCGCTCCGGATTATCCGTCCGGCCTGACGGAAGCCCCGGCGGGCGCGTAGGTCCATCCATCTCACATTCAACCAGAGAGGGCAGCCCGAAAAAGGCTGCCTTCTTTTTTTGCCCGCGCATTTTGCCTTGGGCAACGTATTTAAGGCACCGCATGAATCCCCTGAAAACCTGGCTCGGCTATCCCTACCCTCTCGGCGCGACGTGGATGGGCAACGGCGTCAACTTCGCGCTCTTCAGCGCCCACGCCACGGGTGTCGAGTTGTGCCTCTTCGACAACGCCGACGCCGCGCACGAGACCGTCCGCATCCCCATCCGTGAGCAGACGAACCAGATCTGGCACATCTTCCTGCCCGACCTGCGCCCGGGCCAGCTTTACGGCTACCGCGTCTACGGTCCGTACGATCCGGCCAACGGGAACCGCTTCAATCCCGCCAAGCTCTTGATCGACCCGTACGCCAAGGCCATCGCGGGCAACATCGATTGGGATAACAGTCTCTTCGGCTACGAAATGGGCGGCGAAGGCGAGGACTTCGCGATAAACAGTCTCGACAGCGGCGCGCGGGTGCCGAAGGCGGTCGTCATCGACCCGGCGTTCGACTGGGGCACGGACAAGGCGCTCGGCTGCCCGCTCTCCGAGTTGATGATCTACGAGGTACACGTCACCGGCTTTACCAAGATGTGCCCCGACGTGCCCGAGGAACTGCGCGGCACCTACGCCGGGGTCGGCTGCACTGCCGCCGTTGATTACCTCAAGAAACTCGGGGTCAACGCCGTCGAACTCCTGCCCGTCCACGAGCATGTGGACGACCAACTCCTCGCCGACAAGGGCCTGGAAAACTACTGGGGCTACAACACGATCGGCTACTTCGCGCCGCATTGTTCGTACTCCAGCAGCGGCTGTGAGGGGGGGCAGGTCGCCGAGTTCAAGGCGATGGTCAAGAACCTCCACGCCGCCGGCATCGAGGTCATCCTGGATGTGGTCTACAACCACACCGCCGAGGGCAACCACATGGGGCCGACGCTGTCCTTCAAGGGCATCGACAACGCCAGCTACTACCGGCTGGTGGACGATAACCGGCGCTTCTACATGGATTATACCGGCACGGGCAACACGCTCGATGCCACCAGTCCGCATGTCCTCCAGCTCATCATGGACTCCCTGCGCTACTGGGTGACGGAGATGCACGTCGATGGCTTCCGCTTCGACCTCGCCTCCACCCTGGCACGCGAAGCGAAGGACGTGAGCACGTTTTCAGCGTTCTTCGACGTGATCCACCAGGATCCGATCCTGAGTGTGGTCAAGCTCATCGCAGAACCGTGGGACGTGGGTGACGGCGGTTACCAGGTGGGCAATTTCCCCGTGCTCTGGGCCGAGTGGAACGGCAAGTACCGCGACACCGTGCGCCGCTACTGGAAAGGGGACGAGGGCCTGATCGGCGAACTCGCCTACAGGCTCACGGGCAGTCCCGACCTGTACCAGCACGGCGGCAAGCGCCCGTACGCGAGCATCAACTTTGTCACCGCGCACGACGGCTTCACGCTCCACGACCTCGTCTCCTACAACGACAAGCACAACGAGGCCAACGGCGAGAACAACAACGACGGTGACAACAACAACGGAAGCTGGAACTGCGGGGCGGAAGGCCCGACCGACGACGCGGAGGTCAACGCGTTGCGCCGCCGCCAGCGCCGCAATTTCTTGGCGACGATGTTCCTGTCGCAGGGTGTCCCGATGATCTGCGGCGGCGACGAGTACGGCCGCACGCAGGATGGCAACAACAACGCCTACTGCCAGGACAACGAGATTTCCTGGATCGACTGGGACGCCGACAAACGCGACGAGTCGCTCTTCGAGTTCACGCGCAAGCTCATCAACCTGCGCCGCGATCACCCGATCTTCCGCCGGCCGAAGTTTTTCCAGGGCCGCAAGATTCGTGGCGGGGACGTGAAGGACGTGATGTGGTTCGACCCGAACGGCGAGGAGATGACCGAGGACGAGTGGACTACCCCGCACGCCAAATGCCTAGGGATGCTGCTGAGCGGCGACGCCATCGACGTACGTTCGTTCAAGAACGAACCGATCCTCGACCGGACCTATCTGATGCTGCTTAACGCGCATTACGAGGAGGTTCATTTTACTTTGCCCGGCCGCGAGCGCGTGCGTTGGGAATTGGTGATTAACACGACCGAAGAGGCTGGCTTCGTCCCCGAGGGCAAGCAGCACAGCTCCGGCGACGACTATGTGCTCGGGCCGCGTTCGCTGACGCTCCTGCAACTGGCGACCGATGCCCAGGGCGAGGCACGCACGGCGAGTTGGCGCAAGAGCGGCCGTCCGCCAGTGTCCGCGCGCAAGCCCGCTGAAGCAGCCAAGACGGAACTGCCCGCGCCCGAGGTGACCGCCGCACCCGGCGAGCAGGTGACGAAGTGAAAGACGCATGACAGCGCGCACCGGATCGGCTATGAACGTGGTCCGGTGCTCCGATTCGTTCACTCCGCTGATTGGCAGTTAGGCGCGCGGTTCACGCAGTTCGGCGCGAACGCCGCCCGACTCCGCGCGCAACGCCCGGCCACGTTGCGCGCGGCTCTCCTCGCCACGCGCGAGCGGGGGGCTGATGCGTTCTTCGTCGCTGGCGACCTGTTCGAAGATAACCAGATCGCCGACGCGTTGGTGGATGAGACGCTCGCCATCTTCGCAGAGTTTCTGGAGATCCCGGTCTACCTGTTGCCGGGCAACCATGACCCGGCGAGCGGCCCGGGATCGGTCTGGAGCCGGCGGCAGTTCCGCGACGGGGCGCTGCCGGACAACGTCACGATCCTGCGCGACACGGCGGCGTTAACCCTGCGCGGGCGCGACGGCGGCGAGGGCCTGCTGCTTGCCGCGCCGTTGCACCAAAAGGTGTCCACGGTGGACCCGAGCCTGCGCCTACGAGAGCTTGGCCGGGCTCAGCCTGCCGACCGCGTGCGGATCGGCCTGACCCACGGCGCGCTGGCCATCCCGGGCAAGCATCAGCCCAACGACTTCCCCATCGACCCGGCCGCCGCGACGCGCGCGGGGTTGGATTATCTCGGGATCGGCCACTGGCACAACTGGCAGGTGTACGACACCGGCCGCCTCGTCATGCCCGGCACGCCGGAGCCGGATGCGTTCGAGCAAGACGCCGCCGGCCGCGTCGCGTACGTCGAGATCGACGGGCCAGGTGCCCCGCCGCGCGTCTCGCCGTTGCCGGTAGCGGGGCTGCGGTGGGCATGTTGGGAGTACGAGTTCAACGATTGGGACCTCGCCCGTGTCGCGCTCGAACTCCACGCCGCCAGTCTCGGCGACGCCCTGACGAACGCCGTTTGCCGCGTGCGGATCAAGGGTCTCGCCAATCCCTTGCCCTGCGCACAGGCGAAGACTTGGTTGCAGGAGCGGTTTGCGGGGGCGTTCCACTGCGTCGTGGACGACCAGACCAGGCCGGCGCTCTCGCCCGGCGAACTCGCCATCCTCGAACGCGAACACCCTATTCTCTGTCAAGTGCTCGGCGACCTGCGCCAGCTTGAACTCCTTGCCACCGGTCGCACCACCCCCGGTGACGGGTTAGTCGAAGGGATGGTCACGACGCCGCTGTCCCTGGCCGAAGCGCAGACGCTCACCGCCGCCGCCAAGCTCGACCTCACGGCGCTCGACGCGCCCGACTTCCTCGCCGCGCGTGAACTTCTCTTCGGCGCCCTGCACGAGGCTGCCGCGGCGGCCTACGTATGATCTTGCACCGGGTCGAAGCCGCCAACGCGGGGCCGTTCACCGGGACACCGGCCGTGGCGGGGCCATTTGCATCGGGCCTGAACATCCTCGCCGCCCCCAACGAGACAGGCAAGACCACGCTGCTCAAGGCCGCCGGTCGCGCGCTCTTCGACCGGCACACCTGCAAGGATGCCAAGATGTATTCGCTCCAGCCGGTCGGCACCGACCTCGGGCCGAAAGTTTGCGTCGAGTTCGAGACCGTGGAAGGCCGCTTCAAGGTGGAAAAAACCTTCCTGAAGTCCCCGACCAGCGTTCTCCACGAACACCGCGGCGGCGCGTGGCAGCCGGTCGCGGAAGGGGACGACGCCGACCTGCGCCTCATCCGGCTCCTGCAATCCCAGCGGGCGGACAAAGGGGTGGCGAAGGCCGCGCAATGGGGTCTGCTGGAGTACCTTTGGACGCGTCAAGGAGAACCGGCGGAGTGGCCCCGGTGGGAAGGCAACCCGGCCGGGCAGAAGGTGCAGAGCCTGCTCGTGAAGGTGGAGATCGACCCGTTCATCGAGGCCGTGCGCGGCCGGATGATGTCCGCGTACCTGGAAAACTTCACCCCCACCGGCCAGGCCAAAGCGGGGGGCGCGTTGCGCGAGGCGCAGGAAACCCTCGTCCGGGTTGAGGCCGAACTCGCCCGCGTCACCGAGGAACGCCGACGTCTCGTCACCGACGAAGAGGAATACACCCGCCTGAGCGACGGCTTGCCGGAACTCGAAGCGGAACACGCTCGCCACCGCCAGGAAGCTTCCGAATTACAGGAAGCCGCCCGCCGCGCCGAGGTGACCGCCGCGGAGGTCGGCCGCCATCAGCACGCGGTGGCCGTCGCACAGGACCGTCTCCGCGCTGTCCAGGCCGACCGCGACGCGCTCGAACGCCACGCCCGTACCCTCGAAGACGCCCGCCGCGGACTCACCGATGCCGAAGCCACCGCCGTCCACGCACGCCAAGCCGCCGACGATAGACAGACTCGCCTGATCGAAGCAGAGCGCGCGCTCGAAGGGAGCGACGCCGATCTTCTCCACCTCCAGTCCGAAACGGCGCGGATCGCCAAGCAGATTCGCCACCGCCAGTTACGCGAGAGCGTCGAAGCCCTCACCCGCACCCTCGAACGCGTCGAGACCCAGTCCGCGCACGTCGAAACCCTCGTCCGCGCCCGCGCCGAACTCCCCGCCGTCACCGTCGTCCGCGTGCAGACCCTCCAAAAACAGGAGGACTCCATCCGCCAGCGCCGCGCGCAACTTGACGCCCTCGGCCTGAGCGTCGAACTCACCCCCAAAGCCGACGCCGAGGTGCGGGTCCAAGCAGACGACTCGAATCAATTGAGCGTCTCGTTGCCCGCCGGCCGGACGCACACCGTCCGGGCCGTCCGCGACCTCACGCTCGAACTCCCCGGCTGGGGCCGGCTGCGGATGCGTTCCGGCGCGGCCGAGACGCGCCACCTCGACGACGCGCTCAGGAAGGATGAAGCCGCCTTCCGCGCTGGCCTCGCCGAGCACGGTGCGGACTCCCTCGCCGAACTCCGCGACCTCCTGGGACGTGCCCAGAGTCTCGATGCCGAGGTCGCCGCCGCCCAGCAGGCGCTCGCGGCCATGCTCGACCGGGACCGCACGTCCGAAGCGTTGCGCCCGCGCCTCGCCGCCGATTCCCGCCAACTCGCCGCTCTCGCCGCCGAACTCGCCCTTTCTCCTGCTGCCCCCGTTCCCTCCCGCGCCGAACTCGAAGGCGCCGAGCAGGCCGCCAACGTCCGCCACGAACAGGCCCGCGCCGTCCGCGAGTCCCTTGCCCGGCAGTTGAAGAAAACCCGCGACGCCGCCCACGAAGCAGCCACCGCCCGCGAATCGGCCGAGCGCGCCCTCATCCAGGGCCGGGCCGACGC
>CAXTQD010000137.1:0-12209 GCA_964246175.1 uncultured Chthoniobacterales bacterium
TCCACCCAAGATGCCGCCGTGGCTTCACAAACGCACGCAGCGACCTGACGAAGTATTACTAGTGGTCTGAGTTGGAAGTGCGTTGGCAGAAGCGGCCGACGCTGGCGAGGATGGCGTCGGCGGTCTTGGTCCACACGAACGGGTTGAGCTTGCGGTTGTTTTCCGTGGTGTAGGCGCGGATGGCTTTCTCCAGTTCGTCGGTGCCGCGGAACACGCCGCGTTTGAGCCGGCGGCGGGTCAGCAAGGCGAACCAGCACTCCACCAGGTTCAGCCACGAGGAGGAAGTCGGGGTGAAGTGCAGGTGGAAGCGCGGGCGGCGGCGCAGCCAGTCGCCGACCAGCTTGGTCTTGTGGATGGACGCGTTGTCGAGGATCAGGTGCACTGGCAGGCTGGCGGGCACCCGCGCGTCGATGGTGTCTAGGAACGCCTGGAACTCGGCGCGGCGGTGGCGTGGCTGGCAAGCTCCGATCACCGTGCCCGCTCTTACGTCCAAGGCGGCGAAGAGGTCCAGGGTGCCGTGCCGTTTGTAGTCGTGGCGGTGGCGTTCGGGCTGGCCGGGGCGCATGGGCCGCACCGCAACCGTACGTTCTAGGGCCTGGAGCTGCGGCTTCTCATCCACGCAGAGCACCAGCGCGCGGTCGGGTGGACGCAGGTACAAGCCGACCCCGTCGCGCACCTTCTCCACGAAGGCCGGATCGCTGGAGAGCTTGAAGGTCTCTTGGCGGTGAGGCTGCAAGCCGAAGGCGCGCCACACCCGCGGAGACCATCGTCTGGCTCAGTCCGGCGCGGGCGGCCATGGAGCGGGTGCTCCAGTGCGTGGCGTGCTTGGGCTGGCTCTCCAGGGTGAGCGCGAGCAGGCGTTCCACGTCCTCGTCTTGGACCGTGCGTGGCGCGCCCGAGCGTGGCGCGTCGGACAGACCTGCCAGCCGCTGCTTGGCGAAGCGGCCCCGCCACTCGATGACGCTGGGCCGGCACATGCTCAGATCACGCGCCACCGCCGTGTTAGTGGCTCCCGACTGCGCGCAGGCCAAGACGATGCGCGCCCGCGGTGGCCAGCGCCTGGCTGCCGTGGGCGCGGCGTACCAGGCGGGCAAGTTCCGCGCGTTCGTCGGCGGTGAGAATCAGGGCAGGCGCTTTGAGTCCAGGCATGAGGCAGCCTCGGCCCACCAACGCAAACGTCAACGCACTTCCAACTCAGACCACTAGTAATACTTCGTCAGGTAGTTTTGGCATGGCCAAACCCCGTGGCTCTCCCTCTGGAAACGCCCCCATCCACGCAAAAATGATCAAAAAAAGCCAGCGAGATAGCCATTGCCGTTGAGTCACTTACATTACCTGACGAAGTATTACTAGAACCTGTCATGCACTTGAGGTGAGCGTCTTGAACAAGTTGCTCAGCCAAAGGCAAGCAAAAGCCAGCCAGGGCAGCCCCGCCAGGGTCCTTGGCAACCGCTCGTAGTCGCGTGAGAGGCGAGGGAAGCGAGCTAGCCAGCGAAGGAACGCTCGACGACCCCGCGGCGTGGCAGCAGCACGAAGCTGCGCCTGGCGGCCGCCAGTTTGACAGCTTCTAACTTGAAAGAGGTGTCCGCGCGTGTCCAAGGCGACATGCACCTTGCTGCCCTTTTTGTGTTTGTAGCCGTCGTAACCGGCTCGCGCTCCGCGCTCGGGACTGCTTTGCAAGGTGCGTCCATCGAAGATCGCCGCGGCAGGTCTGGGACTGCGCTCCTGCAATAAGCGCAGCATCTCGCGCAGGCTATGTAAGCAGCGGCGTTGGTCGACTTGCTAGGAGAAGCAACGTCGCGCGAGTACCTCTGCGGCGTGCGCTTCGAAGGCAAGGAAACCACGCCGCGGCCGATGGCGGTGGTGCGAGCGCAGGAGTTTATCGCGCATCATTTTGTGCGTCTGCTGTCGGTGGTCGACGTGGCACGGGTGGCGTGTTGTTCGGTCAATCATCTCACGCAGCTTTTCCATGGGCATCTGCGGACGACACTGGCGCGCTTCTTGTAGCAAATGCGCATCCGGCACGGAGCAGAACTGTTGCAGCGGACATGGCTGAGTGTCGCGGAGATCGCAGAGAGGATCGGGTTCCAGAATCCGTTTCATTTCTCACGCTTGGCCAAGCAACTCCACGGCATCGGTCCACGAGCGCTCCGCGCTTGGCTGTGGCAGGCGCCGCGGTGAGGCTCACCGCTTGCGCGCTACGAACGCCACGCTGACATCCACCAGGCTTTCCTGACCCCGGGTTGAGTGCTCACCTGCCGCAACCATCTCCAACGGCTTTGTTAAATGCTCTCAATAGTTCCCTCCCCATCCGTGAGGATGAAGCCAACAAACTTGTGCTTGGCGGTACACAAGAAGAGGCTGACAGAAAGCAAGTTGACGATGGTGAGGAACCAACCGCCCGTGGATCAGCTCAAGACGAGCATCCGTCTTGCCTTCCGTCGCTTGATTCAGCGGGCACTACGATGAAAACAATTCCTCTACCCGACGGCACGCAGGTATCCGTCCTCGGCCAAGGCACCTGGAAGATGGGTGAAGGCGAACGTGACGCCAAGGAAGAGGTCGCCGCTTTACGCCTGGGCATTGATCTGGGTATGACGCTCATCGATACGGCCGAGATGTACGCCGACGGAGGTGCGGAAGAAGTGGTGGCCGAGGCGATCCGAGGCCAGCGCGAGCGCGTGTTCCTCGTGACCAAAGTGTATCCGCATAACGCCAGCCGACAAGGTCTGCCCGCCGCCTGCGAACGCAGCCTGCGGCGACTCGGCACGGACGCCATCGACCTTTACTTGCTGCACTGGCGCGGCCGCGTGCCGCTGGCCGAGACCGCCGAGGCGTTTGAGCGCCTGCGCGAGGCGGGCAAGGTCCGTGCCTGGGGCGTATCCAACTTCGACGTGGACGACCTGGAAGAACTTGAGTCCAGCTTCCCGGCCTGCGCCACCGACCAAATTCTCTACAACCCGGAGTATCGTGGCCCGGAGTTCGACCTACTGCCGTGGAGCCGAGAGCGCAAGCTGCCGATCATGGCCTACTCACCGGTTGGACAGGGCGGCAGCCTCTTGCGTCATCGTGCGGTCGTCGAGGTCGCAAGCCGCCACGACGCCACGCTGGCGCAGGCGTGCTTGGCGTGGGTGCTGCGCCAGGAGGGAGTGATCGCCATCCCCAAGGCCAGCGACGCTGCCCATGTGCGTGCCAACGCCGCTGCACTGGCGGTTGAACTGGACGACGCTGACCTGCGTGCCATTGATGATGCCTTCCCGGCACCGACCGCGAAAAGCCCTTTAGCGTTGCTCTGACAGCAAGGAACTGTCTGCCGCGCTCTCGTGCTGGGGCAGCGACCACCGTCCTAGCATCAACATGGTTTACCTGAGCCCTTGCGTAACCACGATGCTCGAAGCGAGGATGCCAGAAGCATCTCGCCATGATGAAGCTTCCTCGTACTTTTCTGCTCGCGATCTTCTCGCTGACGCTCGCTGGCTGTGCCGGTACATCTACCCCGGTCACCGACTCGCGCCCGGTCAGTCCACGCCACTACTACAGGGATTTTCCCAGGTACGAGCACCGGGTTCCGTACGACGCCAAGGTGGTCGTGGTGCGTGACCGTAATGCGTTCGGCACCCCAGCAAAAGCGAACGTGCGCGTGGATGAGGATGCGATGGCCGGCCTGGGTCCAGCCGAACGGGTCATCTTCTACGTCGGCCCGGGCGACCACCGGCTATCGGTCGAGCCTGCTTTTCACATCGGCCCCGCGCCCGTTGGTCACACCTTCCATTTTGAGCCCAACCAAACCTCCTACTTCCGTGTGGTGACTTCAATCAACTCCTTCGATCTTCAGCCAACGGGAGTGATTCAGTGAAGGCCATGCGCACGCCAAGCCTCCCACCCGATCAGCCCAAGCGCCTGCACGAGATGGATCGCCTGGAAGACATGGGCCGCTTCCCGGTGGTGATCTATGTGGGTGCCACGGCCAACGTACTGGCCGAGGTAGGGTTCTTCTACTGGCTGCACGGCCGAGTGGGCGGTTGGCTGCCGGCGGGCTTTGCGGTGGCTGTGCTCTTGGTGGCAGCCAACCTGTTGCCGGTCGTTCTATTACGCTGGCGAGAGGGCACGGCAGGATTGGCGGACACCCCGCCGATCGAGCAGATGGATTTCGTGCGCGACCAGCACCGCTTCGCTTCGTGGGTGTACGCGGTGGCCAGCGGCAACCTGTTCTTCTGGCTGATGCTCGCTTGGGCGGCCTTCGATGTGGAGCACAGCACACGGGGGCTCTTGGCCGTAGAGGTACTCGCATTTGTATGCACTTTTTCACCGGCCATCGTCCGGGTCGCCCGGCGAGACAGGTGAGACGAGGACCTGACGCGGGCGAGACGGCTACCGGACGGTGAAATCCATCCCGTACGCAGCGTTCGACGGACCTTTGCGACCCCGCTCCGTGCGGTGGCCGATCAAGGCATCCTTTAGTTGGTCGCCAAAGCGGCCTTCACCGCGGCTTCCAGCGCCTCGCCTCGCAAGTCCTTGCCGATGATCTTGCCGTCGCGGCCCAGCAGGTACGTGGCGGGAATGCTGTTGACCCCGTACGTCGCCGCCAGCTTGCTCTCCCAGCCTTTGCCGTCGCAGTATTGCGGCCACGGCATCTGCTTTTCCTTGGTGAAGCTCATGAGCTTGGCTTTGTCCTGGTCCAGGCTGACGCCAATGATGTCGAAGCCCTGGGCATGGTACTGCCCATATGCTTTGAGCACGTTGGGCAACTCCCGCACGCACGGTCCGCACCAGGTGGCCCAGAAGTCGATCAGCACCACCTTACCTTTCTCGCTGGCGACGGAAAGGGGCTTGCCTTCCACGTCCGTTTCCTGGAACCCCGGAAAGACCGTGCCCACGACCAAGCTGCGCTTGACGCTTTCTCCCTGGGCTTGTCCAGCCAGTGCCGCGATGGCGGCGTCGGCTTGTTTGCCGGGCGTGGTGTTAGGGTAGTTGGCCTTGAGTTGCTGGAGGCTGGCGGTGGCCTTGGCTCCGTCTTGGAACACTTGCGCGTAGAGCGAGGCTTTGACCAACAGGATTTTCGCCACGTCGTCGGTCTTCTCGCTTTGGTGCTCGGTCAGGAGGGCATCAAACGCACCGAACTCGGGAGCCAAGTCCGCCTCCGTGGCGTGGCCCGACTGCAACTTGGTTTTGACCTTGGCGATGAGGTCCTGGAGTTCCGCTTTGGCGTCGGCACCGTGCGCTGGTGGGGTGAGAGCCAAGCAGACGAGGGTCATGAACACAGCGAGCGGTTTCTTCATGCAGGAAGAGTAAGCAAGGCGCTTGCCGTTGAACAGGCTGGGAGCCAAAGGAAAGTGTCTCCGTATGATCCTGAGGACTGTTGCAACTATCAAAGCAAGCTCTCTTCGCCGCGGAGATCAGGGCAGACGCAAGCTTTTTCACGGGATCATCTGAGCCGGGGTTAGCTCGGGGATGATCACTAACAGATCGTAGTTGTACAAGAAGCTCTGCATCTCTGGAGTCAGCCCACTAGCAAATCGCTGGAAACGGAGCGAACGCAGGTCGTAGAGCGTCCAGGCTCCGGGCACCTGATTGTCGATAGCAGGTTTGATCCAGCGGTAGTCGTCGTCTTCATCCAGCACGAAGGGGGCAGTTTGGTACGGACGCTCGTAGCCGCCTGGCCCAAGGTGGACCCCCTTGGCTCCGAGGACGGCGATGTGCAGCGAGCGCTCGCCTTGCCCCTCGGCCACTTCGGCGAGGTAAGCGCCCAGGTCACGCTGGTGCAGCGGGTTAAACCCCTTGTAAACGTGCCAATCGCCGAATTTGAAGAGCACCTTGCCCTTTTGTCCCGCCGCTTCCGCCTCGGTGAGGTGCTGGTGCAGGTGTTCTTTGAGCAGGCGTGCGCGCTGCGCGTTGGAGTCCGGGTCAACCTGGCCGTTTTTGGCGTAGATCTCATGGCTGACGACTAGCTCATGGAACAGCGCATTAGCAGCGGGGCTGCCCTGCCGTTGCAGGAGCGCGCCCGCCGCTGCCAACTCCTTGTCGTCGGCGGCGATCAGGAACAGCTTGGTCACGTCGCCGCTCTCGCGCGCCTGGTCGGCGGCGTGTTGCTCCTGCGTTTTCAGTTGCTGGAGCGCCGCCGTGGCTTCCGGTCCAGGCTGGGTGTCCAAGATGGCATCGAGCAATGCGCCCCCGGCTCCCAGGAACTCCTGGTCCAGTCCCCACAACTGAAATCCGTTGTCGTGCGCCACCTTGGCTGCGTGCGCGACCAAGTCGTTTTCCTGCACGGAGTTGAGGAACACCACACTATCCGGGTACTGTTTCTGCCAGGCCGCCAAGCGTTCGATCCGGTCTGGCTGGTCCAGGGTGCCGGCCATGAACGCCGCCAGCTCACGACCCACCTCCATGGCCAAGGCAAACAAACCCTGCGTGCTCATCTGGTCGCACACCGCCACGGCGAACGGCGGGGTCTCGCGCGAGAGGTGATCCTCACCGATGGCCACAAAGCGCGCTTGGGCGATGGCCTTCTCCAACACCGGAGCAGCCGTGCCCTTGAACCCGTCGCCGCTCACGCGAAGATCAAAGCGGACGGTACGCAAGGCTTCCTCGAACGAGGGGCGAGCGGGAGTGGGCGCAGGCGGAGGGGTTTGCGCCTGCAATGCGGCGGTGCAGGCCAGAGTCAGAACGAAGAAGCAAAGGCGGGCAAAGTTCATGAGCACAGCAGAGATTGGACGTGGCAAAGGACGAACCACCTTCCTTAGTTGGGGGTGCATCGGAATTAACTAAAAACGCCTCCCACCACTTTTCCTGATGTGCCAGGGTTTGTTTCGTTGAATGACACACCGGATGGCTGACTTCGCTCCGCCCAAACAAACTTCTTACAAACAGGCGCGATGAAAATCCTTCTCCTGGGCGGCAACCGGTTCTTTGGCCGCAGTCTTGCCCGTCTCCTCATCGAAGCCGGGCACGATCTCACGCTGCTAAACCGCACCGGCCCCGGCGACGCCGCCAGTTTGGACGCACGCCATCTGCGTTGCGACCGCCAAGATGCCGCCGCCTTGCACGCGACGCTGGGCTCCACGCAGAGCTGGGATGTGGTCTTTGACCAAGTCTGCTTTGAGGCCGCCGACGCACGTGCCATCAGTGCCATCCTCGCCGGGCGCGTGGGCCACTACGTGTTCACCTCCAGCAAATCGATCTACGCCCATGGGACCGCGATCCGTGAGGACTCTTTTGATCCCTTGGAACATCGCTTCACTAAAGATGCGCACACCAAGGACGACTACGCCGAAGCCAAGCGGCAGTGCGAAGCCGTTTTCTTTGGTCAGAGCGGCTTTCCTGTCACCGCCGTGCGCTTTCCTATCGTGGCAGGAGTGGACGATTACACCGGCCGGCTACGCTGGCACCTGGAGCGTGTGCAAAAGGTTGAGCCCATGTACTTTCCGTGTTTGGATGTGCGGTTGTCCTTGATCCATTCGGATGACGCCGCGGAGGTCCTGCGGTTTTTGGCGGGCGTAAGAGCGGTGGGCGCGTTGAACGCGGCGGCGGCCGAGCCTTTGTCGCTGGCTTCGCTGGTGAGCACGGTGGAAGCAGTCGCAGGTCGGCAAGCCAAGCTCGTCGCCACTGCCAACGAAGAGATGCACTCCCCCTACGGCATTGAGCGGGACTGGTTTATGGACGTGGGCAAGCTTGCGACGCTTGGCCTGCCCGCTCGACCGGTCAACGAGTGGTTGCAGCCCACCCTCGAACAGATGATGGCCTGACTACGACGGTAAGCTCTCAAGAACAGTGGTTTTCCGTGGCAGATCCCACCAGGCGCTCAGCAAGGAAGCGAGCTGGCCGCGTGGAGGCGTGTAGGACGTAGTCCGGCGGCATGGCCCGGCGCTACGAACCCGATGCCCGAGCCGTTTACCTTCTACCCGCCCACGGCAAGCGCAACGGATGCTGGAGCGACTATCACGCGACGCTCGACGGCACCTTCTGGTAGCTGTACTCAGGCTGCCGTGGCGCGAGGTGTCCAAGCTGCGTTCTGGCCGCGCGCTACCCTCATCCTTGCCAACGCAGTACCAACAGATAGACGAAGCCTTTGGTTGAAAGGTGGTCCGGTATGGACTGCTTCATCCAACGTCATTAGGCAATCTTCCTACCGAACTTTGGCTTGAGCCATGCTCTATCAGCTTTGCGAAAGGTGTCTTTTCACGGCACAGCCTGCTCAACCCCCTCCCAAATGTCTGTCTGCAAAAGTTTGGCCTGCAAGCGACGACGCACAGGCGCGTCCGTGTGGTTTTCGGTGCGCTCGGCCGTTGCTGCCTGGATGTCTTTGGCCACCATCCTCCCCGCAGCGCATGGTCTGGACCCCAGTCGCGCGATCACCCAGTACGCGACCAAAAGCTGGGATTCGGAGGCTGGCCTCCCGTTGGACAACATTCTCTGCGTTACCCAGGACCATACCGGCTATCTCTGGCTCGGCACAAAGGAAGGTTTGGTCCGTTTTGATGGAATACGCGCCCAAGCCTTTGATGGCCGTACGGATCCCGTCCTGGGTGGCTACGGACTTTCCAGCGTGCTGGAGGATGCTCGTTCACCTGATCTGCTGATCCTGGCCAACACCAACGGCCTGCACTACTTTGCCCACGGCAAGGTACAAGCAACCCTGCCGAACGCTCCGGCCGGTCAGATCCTGCTCCAGGACCCGGTGGACGGAGCCTTCTGGGTCAAGACCACCCGGGGATTGTTCCACGTCACCCCGGATGGAGCGGTGGTCGGTCCTCTGGAGAATGCCTCCGGTTGGCCGGCCGACGCGGTCCACACGGTCTGCCGCGATCAAGGCGGGCAACTCTGGATCGGCACCGAACGAGGGCTTTATCGGCAACAATCGTACGGGAAAGTGCAGTGGTTTAGCCAACTCCCCGCACTCGCGGGTGAGAGTGTGGATTACCTAGTCTCCGCCCACGACGGCAGCCTCTGGGTCGGCTCGCGCGATGCCGGCATCGGTTCCTTGGAGGGCGACGGTGTCTTTCACCCTCGGCTGGCATTGTCCGGCTCGCCGGTCAGCGTCATGCTCGAAGACCACACCGGCACCCTTTGGGCCGGCATCACAGGTCAGGGGCTTTGCCGGATGACAACCGGCGCTTCTGCGAAGACAGAAAACTACACCGCCGAAGCAGGTTTGATCAGCAACGACGTGACCAGCCTCTGCGAAGACCACGAGGGGAACCTATGGATCGCTACTCCGAGAGGTTTGCAGGTGCTGCACGACGTTCTTTTCACCAGCTTCGGCCGACCTGAAGGAATGGCCGGCGACGATGTCCACACCGTTCTTGCCGATGGACATGCCTCGTTATGGGTCGGCCATGAACACGGTCTGAGCAACGTCGAGCCAGCGAGTGGCGCCGTGAGCAACTACTCGTTGGCTGCGGCCGACCGCCGTCCCGGCAACGACTCGGTGCAGTGTATCAGTCCGGGGGTCGACCAGGGCAGTCTCCTGGCCGGCACCTGCAACGGTTTGCTGGCCTGGCAGCAAGGCTCGCTGCGTTTGTTCCCGGTGCGGGAAGACTTGGATCGCAGCATTGTCAGCGCGCTCTACCCAGACGCGTCTGGGAACCACTGGGTCGGCACGGACAACGGTCTTTATCACATCCACGGCAACCAGGTGCTCGCCCACCTGACGACCACGACAGGATTGGCCAACGGTCACGTTGGAGCGCTTCATCTCGACGCCGCCGGTGTTCTCTGGATCGGTACGGACGGCGGGCTCAACCGCATGGATGCCGATGGGCAGATCGTGGAGATCACCGGCTCGCCAGCCCGCAAAGGTTTGGGCACGGTCTTCACGTTTTATGCTATGCCGGGCGATAAGGAAGGCTTTTTTGTCGGCACCCAGGGGGGCTTGTACCGACTGCACAACACTGGCGCGAGCGGCGAACCTCGTCTCACCCGCTACTCGGCCCGCGACGGGACACTGGATTGTGCCATCACGGGCATCCTCGGCGACGATCAAGGCAACCTTTGGCTGAGTTCTGACAATGGCATCCTGCGGGTGGCCAAAGCCGACATCAAGCAATCCGACCAGACCGGATCAACCCTGAGCTGCCAAGTTTATGGAACCGCCAATGGCCTCCGGTCACGGTCCGGGGCGGGCGGCTCCCAGCCGGTCAGTGCCCGTGACGGACAGGGGCGACTGTGGTTTGCCACGTCACGCGGCGTCGCCAGCGTCGATCTCTCCCGGCAGAGCATGCTCCGGCCGCCGCCTCCTGTGCAGATCGAGGAACTGCTGGCCAACGGCCGCACGCAGAACGTGAGTGACAACAGGGAGCGGGCAACCTTCGAAGAGCTTCCCGCGGGGACACGCAAACTGGGCTTCCGCTACACAGCCCTGTGCCTGGCCGCGCCGGAGACTTGCCGCTTCCGCTACCGACTGGATGGTTTTGACGCCGGTTGGAACGAAGCAGGATCGGAACGCGTGGCCTACTACACCAACCTGCCGCCGGGTCGCTACATCTTCCGGGTGCAAGCCTCGAATACAGACGGGGTTTGGACCCAGGCGGATGCCGGCCTGGCGTTCCGCCTACAGCCTTTTTTCTACCAGACGGGATGGTTCTGGTGCTTGGTGACCGCTGGTGGACTGACGTTGGTCTGGGGTGCGATCTACGGCTGGCGCCGGCGTTGGAAGCGCCGTCTCGCCCGGACCGAGGCCGACCTGCGGGAACGCACCCGTCATCAGGTCGTTCTCCACCAGGCGAAAGAAGATGCCGAATGGGCCCGCGCCCACGCCGAACGGGCCAAGGAGCAAGCCGAGATTGCCCGCGTGGTGGCAGAACAGGCGAGCCAAGCCAAAAGCGAGTTCCTCAGCCGCGTCTCTCACGAGCTGCGCACCCCGCTCAATGCCATCCTAGGCTTTGGGCAATTACTCGAACTCAGCGACCTGTCGGGCGATGATCGCACGAGCGTCTACCATCTGCTCAAGGGCGGTCGTCACCTGCTGGGCCTGATCGACGAGGTGCTCGACCTGGCGCGGGCCGAGTCAGGCAACCTGAATCTTGTCTGCGGCAAGACCGATTTTCGCCGGCTCGCGCACGAATGCGTGCAACTCGTCGCGCGGCTGGCACAACCGCGTCAGATCCGGTGTCAGGTGCAGGTGCCCGACGATCTGACCGCCGTCTGGTCCGACGAACAACGCTTGCGGCAGATCCTTATCAACCTGCTGTCTAATGCCATCAAGTATAACCGCGACTACGGCAGCGTGACGCTCCGCGGCCGGTTGGTTTCTCCGGGCAAGCTGCGCGTCGAGATCAGCGACACCGGGGTGGGCATCTCGCCGGAAGGTCTCGCTAAGCTTTTCGTGCCGTTTGAGCGGCTGGACCAGGCCTATGGACAGGTGCAAGGGACCGGCTTGGGATTGGTGATCTCTCGCCGACTGGTCGAAGCGATGGGCAGCACCTTGGAAGTGACGAGTCAGCTAGGGCAGGGCAGTACGTTTTGGTTCGAACTGCCAGTGCGCGGAGATCAGTTCTCGCCTTCCCAGGAGACGCTTTCACCGGAGGCTTCGGCGCTCGTGGCGGTGCCTTCCGGGGAGCAAACTAGGTTGCTTTGCATCGACGACTCTCTTTCCAACCTCAAGTTGGTGGAATCGTTGGTCAAACGTCACCGGCCGAACTGGCAATTCTCTTCTGCACAGGATGGTCGATCAGGTCTCGAGCAAGCAGAGAGGCTTCTGCCTGATTTGATTCTGCTTGACCTGCAACTGCCGGAAGTGACGGGCGAGTCTGTGTTGCACGAGCTGCGTCGCAACCCGATGACCATGCATATTCCCATCGTCATGATCAGCGCGGACGCAACGTCACAAAGCCAGGAACGTTTGCTTGCCAGCGGAGCCGATGGATACATCACAAAACCGTTTGAGTTAAATGTGTTGACAGAACTGCTCGACCGTTCCACCCATCGGGCAAGGTAGCGGCTGAAAAACAAAATCTTTTCGAGACAGATTATCTTCGTCTGCGCTCGACATCACGCTCTACGTACAGGATAGAGAATAATTTTTTAGATCTGAGGGATTTTTGACGCTCCACAGAAACCAGTCATTTCGACCTTTCTACTCTCTTCCTGACGAGAATCGACCGCATCAGCATTACGGCATCAAGAGCGGTAGTTTTCCGCAGTGGGCCATACTAACATTTTTGGTGGGCAGCCCGGTGGAGAGCCCACGGCGCACGAGCTTGCGCTTGGCTGGT
>CAXTQD010000138.1:0-12188 GCA_964246175.1 uncultured Chthoniobacterales bacterium
CTGTTCTTCCTGGGCTCGTGGCTGGAGAACGCCGGCGAGGCCGCGCGGCGTTTCCCGCTGCACCTGGTGTGCATCGGCGAGCCGCCCGCCAGCGTGCGGCGACTGGCGGAGCGATGCGGCGGGGCGGTCCACGTCCGCGAGGCCCTGCGCCAGGGCCGCAGCGTGACGGTCAACAAGCTGCGCGGCCTGGAACTCGGCGACGGCGGGCCGGGGCGCACGCTGCTCGTGGACGCCGACGTGTTCGTGCTGGGAGACTTCAGTGCGCTGGCTGACGCGGTGCCCGCGGGGATCGCCGCCGCACCCGCCGGGGCCAAGTGGGTGGCGGAGGCGCACTGGCAACGCATCTATGGAGCGCTCGGCCTGCCGCTGGCCACCACCGAACGCGCCCCGACGCTGCCCTACGAACTCGGGCTGGTGCCCGCGGGCGCGGCGCGGCGCCGCGAGCACGGCGCGACCACCGATCTGCGCGCGGTGCTGCCCTACCACAACACCGGCGTTGTGCTGGTCCCACGCGATTGCGGGCTGCGCGAACTCTGGGCTGACCACCAGACCCGCATCCGCGCACTGTTCGAGCCCGACGGTCCGCCGGCGCGGACGTGGCTGGACCGGCTGACCTCGTCATTGCGTGGACGGCCCAAGGTGCCGCGCGCGGTCAGCACCTGCGACCAGGCCGGTTTCTCATCGGCCGTGCAGGCCCTGCGTGGGCGTGGCGTGCCGTTCCGGCGGCTGCCCGATGCCTACCATGCCCGGTGGGTCCACAGCCGGGCGGGCGCGTTGACGCTCGCCGAGGCAAGGATTTACCATGCCACCGGCTTCCTGCGCGGCTGGGACGGCCGGGGCACAAGCCTCGGCGAGGCGGTCGAGCGTTACGTCCGCGGTTGGCAGGAGAATATCCGCGTCGGCGCGCCCCGGCGTTCGCAGCCCACCACTGCCGAGGCAGACGCAGAGCAGGTCGGTACGTTGTTGCGGACCCTCGGGGAACGATACGTGTTTCCGGTGATAGCATGATGCTACGTGCCGATTGACAACCCAGGACTACACGACCCAGAGCGCGATGATTCGGACGGCGATTCCCTTTGGCTACCACTTCATCGCGCTTTTTCTGCTGGCAGCGTTCGCGCTGGGTGTCGGGATGTTCGTCGTCGGCCTGCGGCGGCGTTCCGCCTACTGGCGGTGGGTTGGCGCGGCGCTGTGCGCGGCCATCGTCTTTGTCGTTGCCGGCAACGCTGCCTTCGATTCGGCCATCGAGTGGAACCCGACCATTGCCAGCGACGAGCAGATCATCGGCACTTGGACCGGTGGCGGCGAGAGCGTCGCCTTAGCTGCCGATCATACCTTCGTTTACCAAGCCGGCTCGCAGACCACCCGCGGCACTTGGACGCGCAATGATTTCAACCTCTACCTGGACGGAAGCTCGCCCAACGGCACGATGCGCTTCATCCAATTCCGTGGTGTCTACCGGCTACTGCCTCACGTGCCCAACGATCTGGACGCTTGGGACGGCGACCTGGTCTGCAACGTGCACGGTAATAGTGTACGTTGAAGATCGCCGTCCTGCTCAGACCGATCCGGCAACTCTCCAATGATCTCCCGACGCAACCTCCTCCTGCGCGGTGCCGCGGCCCTCGCGGGCGGCGCAGCGTTCTTCCAGCGCCTGACCGCCCGCGCCGAGTCCGCCCCCGCTCCGCTTGCCGCCGATCCTACCCCGCGCTGGCCCTACACGCCCGTCACCACGCCCAACGGTTCCACGCTGCCCTTCGTGATGAAGGATGGCGTCAAGGAGTTCCACCTCACGGCTGAACCCGTCCGGCGCGAGTTCGCCCCGGGAGTATTCGTCAACTGCTGGGGCTACAACGGCCAGACGCCCGGGCCGACCATCGAGGCCGTCGAGGGCGACCGCGTGCGCATCCTCGTCACCAACAAGCTGCCCGAACCGACGACGATCCACTGGCACGGCGTCATCACCCCCGCGGGCATGGACGGCGTGGCCGGCGTCACCCAGAAGGCCATCCCGCCCGGCGAGACGTACGTCTACGAGTTCCCGCTCGTGCAGCACGGCACCCAGATGTACCACCCGCACGCCGACGAAATGGTGCAGATGGCCATGGGCATGGAGGGGTTTTTCATCATCCATCCCAAGGACGGCGAACCCGAGCCGGTCGACCGGGACTTTTGCATCTTCCTCCAAGAGTGGTTCGTGGCTCCCGGCACCTCGACGCCGAACCCAAACATCATGACGGACTTCAACCTGTTCACCTTCAACAGCCGCATCTTCCCGGGCACGGACGCGCTGGTGGTGAAAAAGGGCGACCGGGTGCGCGTACGCTTGGCGAACCTGAGCATGGACAGCCACCCGATCCACTTCCACGGGCACATCTGGGAGACGACCTACGAAGACGGCGGACTCATCCCCAAGTCCGCCCGGGTCCCTAGCGCGACGAGCAACGTGCCCCCGGGCACCACGCGTACCATGGAGTTCGTCGCCGACAACCCCGGTGACTGGCCCTTCCATTGCCACAAGAACCACCACGCGATGAACGCCATGACGCACGACATCCCCAACGTCATCGGCGCGGACCAGAAGAAGTTCCAACAGACGATGAACCGGCTCGTGCCTGGCTCGATGTCGATGGGCGAGAAGGGGCAGTTCGACATGACCGACATGAACATGGGCCTGCCGCGCAACACCGCGCCGATGATGGCCGGTCAGGGCCAGTTCGGCCCGGTGGGCATGGGTGGGATGTTCACGCTGCTCAAGGTCCGCGAGAACCTCCCCAACGGCTACGACGCCGACCCCGGCTGGTACGAGCACCCGGCCGGCACGGTGGCGGGCCCGGTGGGGCCGGACGGCCACCCCGTCGCGCATCCGCCGACCGACCAGGACGGCGCGGGCAAGACGATGGACGGCATGAAGATGACCTACACCTGCGTCATGCACCCGGAGATCAAGCAGGATCACCCCGGCAACTGCCCGAAGTGCGGCATGAAGCTCGTCCCGACAAAATGAGACCGTCAGACCAACGGTCGGCGCGCGATACTCTTGGCATGAAAACCCTTCCTCTCCTCCTAGCCGGGCTGGTCGGTTTGTCGGCGTCGAATCTCCTGGCTGCCGAGCCTCCGAACCCAGATGCCGAAAAGTTCCTGATTCCTTACGAACAAGTCCTCAAGGCGATGGTGCAGGAGGATCTCCAAGCCGCTAAGGAAGCTGCCCACACCCTGCCCAACGGCGCGGGCGGCGACCTAGAGAACGCCAAGGACCTCAAGGCCGCCCGTGATGCGTTCGCCACCCTCAGTCAGACGGCCGAAAAGATGGCTGCTGGTATCCCCGGCTACCATGTCTTCTATTGCCCGATGGCGAAGAAGGATTGGGTGCAGCAGAGCACGACCGTCGCGAACCCCTACGAGGGCAAAGATATGTTGACCTGCGGGGTGGAGAAGAAATAAAGGGCAGGCGATCTAGGGGCTGAACGAATGGCGCCTTCCAAGGCTTGGAAGAACTCCTCGTCAAACTCGGCGGTTCTCGCGGCTTGCTCCGGTGTGTCACCCAACCGCCTGACCGTTGCGCGATTGTCCTCAGATTTCAACTTGCCTGCTGCTGCCGGGTCGAATCCATGCCGAAGTAGTCAGTGTAGGCCTGACGCTGTACCCAAGCGACAGGCGAATTCTGCGATCTTGACCCGGTTGGAGTCAAAAAGGACCAACCCCCGTCCATTTCGCCACGAGTAAAGTGACTTTCCGCCAGGACGATGCCTGTTCCGCTGACGATACAATGATTTCCGGTGCGCGCTCCGGCAGCATCCGATGCGTCAATGGGTAGCAGAACCTTGTTCACTGGCGACAAGCTTCAGGAATACTTCAACAGCGCCACTACCGGCGTGTCACCTAGCTTTGCGCGCCCAGCGAGGAATTCTAGTTCGATCAAGAACAATACCGCCAACGGCTCGCCGCCAAGTTTCTTGATGAGTTCGAGCGCCGCCGCCGCCGTGCCACCGGTCGCTAACAGGTCGTCGACGACCACGACACGCTCGCCGGGTTTCAACGCGTCCGCCTGCATTTCCACCACGGCCTCGCCGTATTCGAGCGTGTAGGCATAGAATTCTGTCGCGCCGGGCAATTTCCCCTTCTTGCGCACCGGCACCACGCCGACGCCCAGCGCGTACGCCACCGCCGCGCCGAACAGGAAGCCCCGTGCGTCGATGCCTACGATCTTCGTCGGCGGCCCGCCCGGCAGCGCGCGGCAGACTTCCACGAACCCGTCGATGGCCAGCCGGAAGCACGCGGCGTCGGCTAGGAGTGGCATGATGTCCTTGAACAGGATGCCGGGCTTTGGAAAGTCGGGCACGTCGCGCACGGCGCGGTAAAGGAGAGCGGGGTCCATCGGGGCAGAAAGGATGAAGGATGAACGATGAAGGATGAAAGCAGAAAAGGCGGAAAAACGAACGTTCACCATTCGCCACCTTCTGCTTTTGCAATCTGCCCCTGCTCCGCTTATTTTAGCGGTCCCGCTTGCCCGCCTGATGAACCTGCCCTTCCTCGCACTCGGCTCGCTGCTGCCCGGGCGTGTGCAGTTGGCGTGGTCCACGGCGTTTTTTCTGGCGAGCTTCGCGTACACGGCGTTCACGCTGGTGGGCACACGTCGGCGGCATTTCTCCCTGCCGCTAAATCTCGCCGCCGTCGTCGTCGGGTTCCTGCTGCAAACGGGGTTCCTCTACGCGCGTGGACAGGCGCTCGGGCGCTGCCCGCTCACGAACTTTTTCGAGGTGATCGGCTTCCTGTGCTGGGCGCTGGTGTTCTTTTATCTCATCGTCGGGAATACCTACCGTCTCTCGCCCTTGGGCTTGCTGACCGCTCCGCTCGTCGGTGCACTACAAATCTTTGCGCTCGGTGCCGGGCTCGACCGCGCCGGCGTCCACACCCCGCACGATGCCGTCAACCCGTGGCTGGAAACCCACGCCGCCTTCAGCATGCTTGCCTTCGGGGCGTTCGCGCTCGCGGGGGTGGCCGGCGGCATGTACCTCTGGCAGGAGCGTCAGCTCAAGAGTCACCGCGTTCGTGCGATCTTCTTCCAGCTTCCACCCATCGCCGACCTCGGCCGGCTCAACGCCCGGCTGCTGGCGGTGGGCTTCGTGCTCTTGAGCGTCGGGCTGGCGGCGGGCGCCTTCATGGGCGTGCCCAACTCCGCGCCGCACCTCGTTTGGGCGGTGGTCGTGTGGTTGCTGTACGCGTTCTTGGTGCAGGCGCGCTGGGGCGCGTGGCGGCTCGGACCACGGCGGGTGGCGTCGTGGTCGGTGGGAGCTTTTGGGTTGTCGCTGTTGACCCTGAGCGGGCTTTCGTTCGTATCGGCTTAAGGACCATGCACCTTGTTTGTTTCGGTTTGAGCCATCGTACCGCGGCCGTGGAGGTCCGCGAACGCTATGCCCTGGCCGACGGGGAACTCCCCGCCGCCGTGCGCCGCCTGCGCGACCTGGATGGGGTGCGGGAGGCTCTCATCCTCTCGACCTGCAACCGCGTGGAACACTACGCCGTGCTCGACGACGGCCCCGAACCCGCCCGGCGGGCGCACGACCTGTTCCGGTATTACTGCGACGAACACGACGAACGCGGCGCGTTCTACCACCACGAAGGCCCGGCGGGCGTCGAACACCTCTTCCGCGTCGCCTGTGGCCTCGATTCGATGGTCCTCGGCGAAACTGAAATCCTCGGACAGGTCAAGCGCGCCTACCTCACGGCGGCTGGCGCGGGCACCACCTCGCGGGTGCTGAACAAACTCTTCCAGCGCGCTTTCCAGGCCGCCAAACAGGTGCGCTCGGACACGGACATCGGCCGTGGCACGGTGTCGGTGGCTTCGGCGGCCGTGGACTTGGCCGAACGTCTCTTCGGTGACCTCGAACGCTGCCGTGCCCTCGTGCTCGGCGCGGGCGAGACGGGCGAACGCACCGCCCGCGCGCTGCTTTCGCGCGGAGTGCGGCCGACCGCCCTCGCTGTGGCGAACCGCTCCCCCGAACGCGCCACCGCCCTCGCGGCCGAACTCGGCGGCCGGGCCGTCGCTTCCTTCGACGCATGGGAGCGCGAGGCTGCTGACGCCGATATCCTCCTCACTTCCACGGCGGCGACCGAGCCAGTCGTCACCGCCGCGCAACTCTCCCGTCTGATGCGCTCGCGTGCGGATCGGCCACTGTTCGTCATCGATATCGCCGTGCCCCGCGATGTGGACCCCTTTGCCAACGAGATCGAAGGCGTCTACCTCTACGACATTGATTCCCTGCAAGAGATCGCCCGACAGGCGATGGCCTCGCGTGAACGCGAACTTGCCGCCTGCGAACGCATCATCGGCCGGCATGTCGAGGAATTTACGGCCTGGATGCAGCGGGCAGAGGAGCACGCCGCAGGCGGCAGGCATCGAGCAACAGGAGGAAACGAAGCGCCGAAGTTGCTTCCCTCCGCGTCCTGACTTGCAGACCGCGGTTCCCCGCCGTCTCTTTGCCGCATGATTCTCGGCACGCGCGGCAGCGCCCTCGCCCTTGCGCAAACGCATCTCGCCCTTGATGCCTTTCGCGCCACTGCCCCCAGTGAACGTTTTGAGGTCCGCGAAGTCCGCACCACCGGCGACAAGCGCCAGGACCTCAGCCTGACGCACCTTGCTCCCGGCGGGCACGGCTACGACGCCGCGGCGACGGTGGACGGCAGCGCCGCCGTCTCCTCCCCGCCGCTCGTCGGCCGGGTAGACCCGGGGCTCTTCACCAAGGAACTGGAAGGGGAACTCCTCGCTGGCCGCATCGACGTAGCGATCCACAGTCTCAAGGACCTACCCACGGCGCTGCCCAACGGCCTCGTGCTTGCCGCCGTCCTGCCGCGAGCCGACCCGGCCGATGTGCTGATCTGGAAGGAAGACGCCGACACGACGGGCGCACCCGCTTCCGTCCTGCCGCCGTTGCCGCTTGGCGCGTGGATCGCGTCGAGCAGCCTGCGGCGTCAACGCCAACTTCTCCACGTCCGCCCCGATCTGCGCGTGTGCGAAATCCGCGGCAACGTCGGTACCCGTCTGCGCAAGCTCCACGAACACTCCGAGTGGACCGGCACCGTGCTCGCCCTTGCCGGCCTGGACCGCCTCGGCTTCCGCGTGGACCGTGCCGCCGGCACCCTGCAAACCGATGACGGTCTGCGCTTCCGAGCGACGGTTCTCGGCCCAGACGCGATGCTGCCTGCGGTAGGGCAGGGGGCCATCGGCCTGCAAGCGCGTGCCAACGACGCGGCCACCCTGCGTGCCCTCGCCGCCGTCAACCACGCGCCAACGTGGGCCGCCGTGACGGCTGAGCGCGAGCTGCTGCGGCTCCTGGGCGGGGGTTGCCAGTTACCCCTGGGCGTATCAGTCACGCACGATGGGTTCCACGTGGAACAATCCTTGCGCGCCGTGTTGTTTTCGAGTGAACCGGTCGAACCGCCGCGCTTCGCCGAGGTGACCGGCTCGTTCCACGAACCGGAGGCGCTGGCTTCAGCAGCCGCCCGCGGCCTGCTCGGCAGGGGCGTCAGCGCGGCGGCTCCTTGGTGACGAATTGCACCAGATGTGATCTCGCCACGTCGAGGAAGGCCGTCAGTCCGGTTTGGCCTCCACGTGCCCGCAGCGTTGACCACTCCGCCTCCCTCCGCGCGCTCGTGGCTGCCCGTTGGTCAGTGCCCTGAGCACCCGCTTGGCGCTGCGGGTCGCGGCCTCGTCCGCCACCGTCAACCGGTGCGCCTCCGCACAGGGATCAAACCGGACACGCGCTTCTCTCGCTTGAGCGCCGCCCGCTCTGCCGGTGTGCGAGGGTTGAAACCGTTCAGCAGCCACACCTCGCGCATGGGCAGCGGCGTCGCGAGGCAGAAGAGGATGTCCGCGTCTACCATCTGCTTTTCCCACGCTTCTAGGATGACCCGCCGCTCTTTGTGATGTTGCCAGTCCAGATCGCGTGAGATGACCAGGGCGTCGAGCCGTGGCCGCGCCAGCAGGAAGCGGATCAGAGCGCTGCGCACGGCCGCGGAGTCGTAGCCGCGATGTACGGTGAGTGGCTGGCAAAGGTGATTTGCAGTTCAGGCCGGGTTTCCTGGAGGCGGCGCAACTGGCGGATCAGGTCACGCTGGGCGCTCGGCTGGAGACCGGACTCAATGTTGTCAAGAAGGATGGTCTTCGGGCGGCGGGCTTCTTTCACGCCGCCGTCCTGCTTCAAGCTGTCGTCGTGGATGATGGCGGTGAGGATCGCTAGTGTCACCAATGTTCCCTCGCTGATCGCTGGAGCTGGCAGATCGGAGCCAGAGGTCATGTCGAAGCGAAGTTCTTGGCCCATCACCGTTTGCTCCTCATTGTACAAGATTGTTTGTTGATCGTGGCTTCCCTTTTTTCCAAACGCGCTACAGGGGTCGGTCGATGCCTGACCTGCCGGAAGGTGGGCACAACAGCCCCCAGTGCTTGCACAATCTCAGCGGAGACTTCTTCTTCCGCACCTTTCAGATAGGCGATCATCCAAGCGAGGTCACGGCAATCTTCGCTTAGAACTGGCGGCACACTCTCCGAATAGGAAAGCCCTTGCAGGTAGCTCCCGGCGGTCCTGAAATATTGGCTGAACCACTTGGAACTTGGTTCGCCTTCTAATGGACGGACAACTCCTCCCGGTGCCACAGGCCCAGACAAGTGGCCCTCACGGGCACGTGTGACACGCTGATAACGGCTCAACGTCTGCCTGTTGTCCAAAACAGGAGTCCCTTCCCAATGGCTCTGGAGTTCTGGTATTCAGGTTGCGATTGATTCCGAGTCCCCGCGCCAAATCCATGGGGATTTGGCATGAGCATCAACGCTAATACCCCAAGCGCCTTTCTGCTGCTTTCCATTTGCTAGCTTCACTAGACCAAGCCAACTCGCCGCGATTGTCCAAGCGGTTGAGCCCCTGCGCGCCTTGTCGCGTGCAGACGCCAAGCCTCCTTCGTCCGAGATGCCCTCATGCACGGCGGAAACTGTACGCAACAAGTTCGTTTTGCCCGCGCCGTTTGTCCAACCAGCGCGGTCATCCGGCCGAACGTCACCCGGGTGTCGCGGTGGTTGCCATAATCGGCCAGGTAAATGCCGTTCGGCATGATGCACGTTAGTCGGAACCCGGTTATTCCGGCAAACGAAGAGGCGTGTCCTACAGAGGACACGCCTTCCTAAAGCTTTGTCAGATCAGCTTACGGCTTCTCGAAAACTTTCTTCACATCGCCGATCTTGCTTTGGACCTTACCCTTGAGCGAATCGTCTTGGCCCTCTTCCTTCAAATCTTGGTTGTCCGTCGCATCGCCGACCTTCTCCTTTGCCTGACCGGTGAGATCGTTGATCTTGCCCTGGACTTTGTCTTTGGTGCTTTCTTCCATGATAGCGGGATTGTGGTTGGGGTTTACTGCAAGGAAGGTATCGCGCCTCGCGGTCTCGGAGGTCGGGTCTAGTCAACGACCTTGACGAACTCGAACCGTCCGTCGAAATGCCCGCCCGCGTGCTGCCGACAGCATTCCCGGCATGCCAGCCGGTGCCGACGCGCGTTGATAGGCCGCACTCGGCGCAGGGTCGTCGCGCACCGCGGGCATCGGTAAACGTGCGCGCGCCGCACCGTCCGCCGTCGGCCGAGCGGCAGGGTATGGCAACGCGTTTCGTCCGGGATGCCGAGGTCGCTGCACGCCAGCCGCCACTCCGCCCCGTGCGCTGTGATCCGGCGCCGGCCCGCGCGCTCGTGCGCGGCGAGGTGAGCCAACTCGTGCCGCAGGGTGCGGTCCACCTCGCCGGGAAACTCCGTCAGCCGCGGGTTCAGCTGCACCTCGGCGCGTTCCGTCCGCGCCAATCCCGCCGCGCTCACCAGCCGCCGGTGCCAGCGCACCGCCACCCGGTCCGCCAACGCCACACAGCCAATCCCGCGGAGAAGCTCAGCGGCCTGCCGCGTCAACTCCGCGTCCGTCGGCGTCGCCGGCAGCGCAGGCGGGACAACCGGCGGGGGAGGAGGAAAGAAAAACGACCAGAACAGTTGCGCCGTCCCAGCCAGGGTCCGCATCGCGCGGGAAGGTTGCTTCATGGAAGACGGCGGCAAGTATCACCGGACGCCCGTCCTACTGGCAAGCCTTCTTTGAACCCATCACGCCACCCGCACATCCCGGTCCCGCTCGTCCGCCATCCGCCCGGCGAACCGCGCCAAGCGCATCTCGGTCAACGCCAAGAGCGCCGCGAGCGTGCTCTCCGCGCCTTGGTTCTGGTTGACGCGGTTGGCGTGCAAGCCGTCGCGGCAACCGCCCGTGCGCGGATCGTAGAGCGGCGTGCCGAGGTCGTTGCGCCCCAGGAACCACTCGAACACCGTCCGTGCCTTCTCTTGCCAGAACAGGTCACGCGTGATGCGGAACGCCTCCAGGCACGCCGCCGTCGTCGAAGCCGCCTCCAGCGGTTGTTGGTCAAATCGCGCCCGCTCCTCGCCGCGCCGGTAGAACCCGTTCGAGCCGATGGGGCTGAAGCAGCCGTTC
This sequence comes from uncultured Chthoniobacterales bacterium, assembly GCA_964246175.1. Classification (GTDB taxonomy): domain Bacteria; phylum Verrucomicrobiota; class Verrucomicrobiia; order Chthoniobacterales; family SZAS-18; genus CAHJWO01. The sequence goes on from CAXTQD010000138.1 coordinate 10,507, forward strand.
GGGCTCGTCTGAATTTCCAAGAGCCAGCGCAACGAACGCAGTCCCGCCTCCAGCACGTCGCCGCGGCTTGTCCAGTGGCCGCTGAGGATCAGCGCGTGCGGCAGCACGGCGTTGTCGTAGGTGAGTCCATCCTCGAACCACTCCCAATTCTCGCCGTGGCAGCGTTCGTAGATATCAAGGAGCTTGTCAGCGAGCGCCTCGCGCACGCGGCCCGCCTCGCGATCACCCGAGAAGCGCCGCAGGTACTCGTGCACCGCCAGGATGGTAAACGCCCACGCGCGCGGCGAGGTAAATCTGGTTGTCTCCGGCAGCGCACGCGAAAACAGGCGGCCCGCCAGTTGCCGATGCCCCTCGTCCTCCGAACGCCCCAGCGCTGTCCCGAGCGCCCACAACGCACGCCCGTGGCTGTCCTCGCTGCCGACGGCTTCGAGCCACTGGCGCTCAAAGCTCATGAAGTTGCGGAACCTGCATTTTTCCTCGTTGAAGGCGTTCCACAAAAACGCCAGGTAAGTCGCGCCGAGGTTGCTGGGTTCGGGAGAATGTTTGTCGAGCGCGCCGAGTTCTTCGAGGAGCACGGTCAGGATGTAAGCGCGCGCGTTGTCGTCGGTGGTGTAGCCTTCGACGTAGTTGGGCACGTTGAAGACGGCGTGCTGCAACATGCCCGTCGAGTCGCTCATCGCGCGCAGATGTTCCAGCTTGAGCGGCGGCAGGAGGTCGGGCTGGATTTCGAGTTGGCGCAGCGCGAAGGTCTCGCGCGGCTTGGCGGCACGGTCGGCGCACGCGCGGGCGAAGCTGGCCATGTACTTCTTGGCCGTCTCCTGCCACACCATGTCGCGGGAGAGGAGGTACGCACTCTTGCGCATCTGGTGGCGATGAGCCTCGTTCACCAGCATGTCGTCTACCGCCGCGGCGATCGCCCCCGGATCACTGAAAGGCACCAGCGTGCCGCGGTCGTCGGCAAGAAGTTCCTCCGCGTGCCAGTACGGCGTGGAGATAACCGCCTTGCCCGCGCCGAAGCTGTACGCCAGCGTGCCGCTGGTGATCTGCGCGGCATTCAGGTACGGTGTGATGTAGATGTCGGCCGCACCGATGAATTCCTTGAGATCTTCGAGCGAGACGAACTGGTTGAAGAAACGCACCGCGTCCGCCACGCCGAGATCGCGCGCTATCGCCTTGAGTCGCTCGCGGTACGCCTCGCCCTCGTGCTTGAGCACATGCGGGTGCGTCGCGCCGAGCACGACGTAGACGACGTTCGGGTGCTTGGCCAAAACCTCCGGCATCGCCTGGATGACGTGTTCGATGCCCTTGCCCGGCGAGAGCAACCCAAAGGTGAGTAACACCATCTTGCCCTCAACACCGAACTTGTCCTTGTAGTAGTTCGGGTCGACAAACGGCATGTCCGGGATGCCGTGCGGGATCAGGTCGATCTTGTCCTCAGGCAAGCCGTAGACTTCCCTGAGCAGACTAACCCCCTTCTGAGTCATGGTGACGAGCCGGTCGGAAAGACGCGCGAGTTCTTCCATGACCCGACGCTGGGTCGGGGCTGGATCGGTCAGGATCGTGTGCAGCGTCGTGACGACAGGCATGCGCGTCTGGCGCAGAATTTCCAAGACGTGCTCGCCGCAATCCCCGCCGTAGATGCCGTACTCGTGCTGCACGCAGAGCACTTCGACCTCGTTGGT
>CAXTQD010000139.1:0-12163 GCA_964246175.1 uncultured Chthoniobacterales bacterium
GCCGAGACGCGCCTGCGCCGCTTCCTCGCCGAAAACCGGCCCGAGCACACCCGCGCCGCGTACATCCTCGCCCTCATGCTGGAACGCAAGAAGGTCCTACGCCCTACTGGCACGCGTTCGGACGAGGAGCGGCGGCTGCTCTTCTACGAACACGCCGACACGGGCGAGACGTTCGTGGTTACCGACCCGGGGCTACGATTAGACCAGTTGGAAGAGGTCCAGCGCGAGGTGGGCGAACTCCTCAAGAATCCGGACGCCGTGCCCGCCTGACAGCTGGCCCTTTCCGGGTTAAGATGGTGGCTGCCCGTGAGCCTCCTGCCCGCCAACGTTGATTTCCCGCTTTTCCTCGCCCCGATGGCGGGGGTGACAGACGTGATCTTCCGCCAACTCTGCAAGGAGCAGGGGGCGGACGTGCTGACGACGGAGTTCGTCTCGGCCGACGGCATCCTGCACCGCAACGAGCGCACGCAGGAATACATCGAGTTCGACCCCGCGCTGGAGCGCCCGCTCGGCGTGCAGCTTTTCGGCGGCGAACCCGCCCGCCTGGCCGAAGCCGCGCGCGCCGTCATCGACTGGGTGCGGCCGGACTTCATCGACATCAACTACGGCTGCCCGGTTAACAAGGTCGTCAGCAAGAACGGCGGTAGTTCGCTGCTCCGGGATTGCCCGCTGCTCGAACGCGTAGCCCGCGCCGTGGTCGAGGCCGGCGCGACGGCGGGCGTGCCCGTGACGGCAAAAATCCGCATCGGCTGGGACGAAAAGACGGTCAACGCCCCGCAGGTCGCGCGCATCTTGGAGGAAACGGGTATCCAGCGTCTCGCCGTCCACGGTCGCACGAAGGCGCAAGGGTACTCCGGCGAGGCGAATTGGGACGTGATCGCCGAGGTCGCCGCGACGGTTAAAATCCCCGTGATCGGCAACGGCGACCTCGCCAGCGCGCAGGACATCAAGCGTCGCCGCGACACCGCGGGCGTGGCCGGCGTGATGGTCGGTCGCGCGGCCATGACGGCCCCGTGGATTTTCTCGCAAACCAAGACCTACCTGGCGACCGGCGAGGTCCCACCCGCGCCGGGGTTGGAAGAGCGTTGGGCGATGGTCTTGCGTCACTGCCGGCTGGCGGTCGCGCGGCGTCGGCACGGCGGCGAGCGGGCGGCGATGAGTTCGATGCGCGCGCGGTTGATGGCCTACACGCGCGGCATGGAAGGCGGGCGCAACCTGCGCGGCCAACTCTCGCACGTGAGTTCGCTGACAGAGCTGGAAGGCATCGCCGCCCGGCACCAGGAGGAAGCTGAGGCCGCGCCAGTGATGGCCTCTGCTTGACCACGCGGAGGCCGTTTCGATAGGCCTCGGGTTGCTATTCAGCGTCCCGGAACGGCTGCCACGAAGGCGGCCAAGTCGCGGTTGAAGCGTTCTGGCTCTTCGAGAAATGGTGCGTGCCCCGATTGCGCGTAGATCTGGCTGCGAACACGCGGGTTCAACTCGGTCGCCCGTGCGATGCTCGGCCCGGACTGGAGCAACGCATCGTACCCGCCGTAGAGCAGCAGCACAGGCTTGTGCGTGGCGCCCAGGCCCGCCGCGGCGTCCACGGGCATCGTCGGCACGGCGCGCTGCATCTCCCAGGAGGCCAGCGCCGCGTTGGCGAGCAGGCGCGCGAACGTCGTGGCGTCCGGCGGCGTGTGGAAGCAGAGGCCCAGGAAGGTGCGCTCGCCGTCCAGGTGCGTGCGCAGATCATCCGCGGTCATGTCGCGGTACACCTCCGGGTGTGGAACGAGCAGGTCGGGCTTCAACTCGACGACGCCCGCGACGTACACCGCGCCGGCGATCTGGCCGTCGCCGAAAGCGGCCAGGTAGTCCGAGATGACCACCCCACCCAGCGACCAGCCGACCAGCACGGCGCCGCGCACGTGCGCTGCCTCGATCACCGTGGCGAGGTCCTGCGCCCAACGGCGGCCGTCGTGGTAGGCGGCGTCGGTGGGCTTGCCGGAGAGGCCGTGGCCGCGCAGGTCGTATGTGATCAGACGGAAGCGCCCCAAGTCGGCGCTGCCCAACTGGGCGTCCAATCCAGACTGCTGCCGAGCAGACCGTGGATGAAAATGATGGGTGTCCCGTCCGGGTTGCCCGTTTCTTGGATGGCCAAGGCGACGCGGTCGGGAGCAGTGGCCACGTAGATTTTCGTCTCGGCACGGACGCCGCGCGGCGCGCACAGGGACAGGACGGCGGCGCAGGCCAGCGCGCCTGGGGAGCGAAGGAGTTGGAACTTCATAGGCCCGAAGCTTCGACCCTCACGCCAGTGTGAAGGTCAAGGGGAAAAAGAAGTGCTATGTTCCCATCGTGCGAGCGAGCGCCGATCCTGTCGAAGCGATGACCATCGGGAACCTAGCGCGGGCGACCGGTGCCAGCGTGCGTTCGCTGCGTCACTACGACGCGCACGGCTTGCTCCGCTCCACGCGCCGGGCCAACGGTTACCGGCTCTTCGCGCGTGCGGCTGTCACGCAGGTCGGCCAGATCCGGCGTTTGCTCGCGGCGGGTTTCAGTTTGGCCGAGATCCGCACGTTCCCCAACTGCATGCTCCTGGTCGAAGGAACCGGCGCATGCCCTCAGACGGCCGCGACCCAGCAGCGGCGGTTGGCGGTGATCGAGCGTCAGATCGCCGGTCTGGAGCGCCGCCGCACGCGCCTGCGCCGGATGTTGACGGAAGGGGCAGTCCCGCGCATGGACTGACCCGGTCGTGAGTTGGCGGGAGGACGGACCGACAAACCGTCAGGTCTCCGTCCGGATGCTTTTGGCCTGCTCGGCGCGCACGAACTCCGCCGACCTCGTCGCTTCCTCGTCGCGGTTATCGTGCCCCGGCAAATACCGGAACACCGAGATATCCCGCCCTACGTCGCCGCCCGGCACGAGGAAAGGCTCCATCACCACTGCGCCCTGGTAGTTGATCTCGTGCAGCGCTCCGAAGATTTCTCCCCACGGCATCCGTCCGCGCCCCGGAGGGCGCCGGTTGGCCTCGCCCAAGTGGAAGTGTCCTAACAAATCGCCTGTCTCTAAGATGGCGTCACGAAAAGAATCCTCCTCGATATTCATGTGGAAGTTATCCAGATGCACCTTGCACGCGGGGCTATCCACCTGCTTGACGAAGGCGATCCCTTCCGCGGCGGTGTTCATGATGAAATGCTCGAAGCGGTTGAGCACCTCCACGCAAAACCACACGCCGTTGTCCTCCGCGGCCTTGCAAGCTTCCTTCACGCCCGCGACCGCCAACGCCGTGAGCCGTTCTTTGTCCTCGCCCGGGTTCAACTTGCGCGGCCAGCAACTATAGTTGACGCCCGCCATCGCCCGGCCGCCTACCGACCCCATTGCCCGCGAGACCTGCTGGAGGAACTCCACCCCCTTGCGGCGCACCGCCGCGTCTCCAGAAATCAGGTCCATGTCGGGCGTCATGCCGATGCTGAACGTCAGGTCGAGCCCGGCGTCCTGCGCGGCAGCTTTCACCTTGCGCCGCTCCTCGTCGCTCATCCGGGCGAACTTCGGCGCGTTGATTTCCAGGATGTCGAAGCCACATTTCTTAGCGCGGGGGATGAACTGAAGCGGATCGTCGCTCCACGTCTGGGTCCAGTAGCCGAAATGGATGCCGATGGGGTTTGTCATAGGGGATAGAAGTTCTTTTGTCTCTGCGGGAAGCGTTGTCAACGTGTATGATAAGGCTCGATGTCGCTTCTTTCCCGCCTTCTTTCTCCTGCGCAGATGACCGCCACGAACAGCCCTGATTCTACCATTGCCGTCTACCTCGATTTAGAAAACATCGTGCTCGGGGCGCGGGACGCCAGCTACCCGAAGTTCGACATTGAAACGATCCTCGAACGCCTCCTCCTCAAGGGGCACATCGTCGTCAAAAAGGCGTACTGCGACTTCGGGCGCTACGAGGAGTTCAAGCGTGAGCTACACGGCGCGGCGTTCGAGTTGATTGACATCCCCTCGCGGCGGCAGTCGGGCAAGAACTCGGCCGACATCCGCATGGTCGTCGATGCGCTCGACCTTTGCTACACCAAGGGGCACGTCGATACCTTCGCCATCATCAGCGGCGATTCGGACTTCTCGCCGCTCGTGAGCAAGCTGCGCGAGAACGACAAGACCGTGATCGGCGTCGGCGTGAAGAACTCGACGAGCGATCTGTTCATCAACAACTGCGACGAGTTCATCTACTACGACGACCTCGTGCGCACCGCCGCCCGCAAGGCCGCGCCGCGCAAGGACCCCGCGTCCGCGCCCGCGCCCGCCGCACCGACGAATAACAACACGCCGCCTCCGCCCGCGCCAGCCCAATCCAACAAAGGACCATCCCCGGACCGAGCCTTCGCCGATCTGCTCGCCACCGTCGAGGCGCTCAGCGAGGAACGCGGCGACAAGACGATCTGGGGCTCGATGGTCAAGACCGCGCTCAAACGCCGCAACCCCGGTTTCAACGAGCGCGCTTACGGGTTTCGTTCGTTCAACGACATGCTGCTCGAAGGCCAGAAACGCGGGCTCTTCAAGGTGACCGCTGGTGAACAAGCCGGAAGCTACGCGGTTGGATTGGCGGATTAATCCTACTGGATGTCGAACCCGGCGAGACGCCGCGGGCCGAGTTTTTCGCGCACGGCCGGTTCAAGGGTCTCACGGATGCGACGCTGACCTTCCTCGTCGTAAATCCACAACTGTTGCGCGCCGACGTTTTCCTTCGTCTGCGGTTCGCCGAAGACTCGCGCGAGGGCAGCCTCGTCCAGATGGTCGGTGAGGATGTATTGGTATACGGGCCAGGTCAGCGTGCCTGCGGCGGTGCGCTCGTAGTAGGCGAAGACGTTGTTGTCCCAGAAGAACGGCGTGCCGTCGGGACGGAGTTGGCGCAGTTCAGCTCCGGCGTGCGAGAGGGCGGTGATGTTCTTGGCGTTCCAATATTGCGCCAAGCCGTAGTGCAAGCCGCGGCTTTGTAGAAAAGCGTCCAGTGCCCTCACGTCGTCGGGGTAGGGGAACGCGAGCGTCTCGCGTCGCAGTTCCAACACGCCGCCGACAAGGATCGCCGCAAAAATCGCGGCGGCACCGGCCAGGCTGTGGGGTGAAGCTCGCCAGTTCGCGGCGAGTTCTAGCGTCAGCAGGAAGCCGGGCAGCACGAGCCAGTTGAAGATGTAGCGCACGTTGTTCACATCCCTCCAGCCACAGGAGAGAATCGGCAGCGGCAGCATGATGCAAAGACTCGCCGCGCAGAATATCCGGAAGAAGTTCAGCCCGCCGGCGTTGGTTCCAGAGAGGGCTGAGGGCAGCCACCTTCTAGTCAGACATCCCAACGCCGCCAGCGGCACGAGCAACGCGAAGGCCCAATTGTCGTGCAGCAGCCTGGGCACGTCGGAGGCGAACTGCCCCAGGGCATGCCACTGGTTGGCCGGGGTGGGGGCTATGCGGATGATCCGGCTGAAGTAAAACCAGTCGGCCGCCCGGCACAGCGGCTTGAAGAATTGCGTGACGGCGAGCGCCGCCAGCGCGCACCCGCCTTGCCAAAGGAGAAAGCCAGGATACTTCCGCCGCAGGAAGAAGAGCGCGACGCCCGCCGGCAAGAGGATTTGGAAGAGGAAGAGCGAATCTGACCACAACCCGGCAAATCCTAAAATGAACAATCCCAGCGGCGATCTTCCAACGTGCCCGCTTCGCAAAGCAGTGCCTAAAATCCACAAGTACGCGAACCCCACCAGCAGGACGCCGCCGTGGCAAGTCGGCGCGCCGATCCACCACAGGCAGCGTTCATGGCCTGGCACTGCTTGGAACATCAGCAGCCCGACGCCGAACAACAGCCCGGCGACCAACGCCGGTGCGGTGCGCCCGGTGACCGTACGCACGCAGAGCCCCCCCAGGACGAACAACGCCGGGTAGAACACCAGCGTGAAAAGCTCGTACGCAAACCCCGTGCGGCCAAGGGTGGCAAAAAGCGCACAGAGGATCAGGTGGTCCGGCACGAAGTAGGGCGACGCCGACAGGGTCCAACCCTTGATAGGGTACGTGCCCGAGAGCAGGTCCGTACAGAAGAAGTACGGCGTGAGGAAGTCGCTGTTGAGAAAGTGCGCTGCTCCGTACGCGCTCACGTTCAGCGCCAGGACGCCGAGCGTCGCCAGACCCAGCGCGACGACAAACCAAATAGAAGTTGCGCGCGGTGTACCTGCCATCAGATCAATCCTCTGCTCAGGCCGCGCCGGCGGCAGACAACTGGCCGCGTGGTGCTCACGCCGACACCGGCCGACCCCGCCGCACGCTCACCTCCGAGCCATCCACCAGAAACGCCGACGACGCTTTGCCCTTCAAAAAAGGCGCGAACTCCTCGCCGTACAACCCCGCCACCTCGCACTCGAACCGGTAGTCTTTCGCCCGGCGCATCCGCCAGCGGGGATGCTCCACCTGGTACTCCAGCGTGCGGCCGTTCCGCTGCCGGTTGTAGCCCCAGTAATGCTCCGTGATGAACTCGTCCTCCGAGCCCGGCGCGATGGCTTGCCATTCACCGGCTTCGCCTTCCACCGCGAGAGTCTCCCAGCGTCCGTCGCGCCGCCAGCTGTATTCCGCCTGCCCGGCCTCAACGCGATGGCGCATCGGGCGCCTGTCGTAGGGTTCGTTGTAGATCAACTTTGCCGCCGTGGCGATCAACCAGCGCGGCACCATCTCCTTGACGAACACCGTCCCGCGCCTTCCGCTCTCCGGTCGGCGCACATAGAAGCGCAGGTTCACTTCCTCGAAGTTCGTGTGGAACGGAAAGCGGAACCCGAACACTCGCGTCTGCAAAAACAGGAAGCCAATCATGCTCACCAGTGACCGGCCCTCGTACAGGTCTAGCTCTGTCCCAGCGGGCACCAGCGGGCGCAGCACGGCCGGGTCCACCTCATAGTTGACCATCGCCAACTGCCGCCACTCCGCCGAGAGGAACACCGGCGCGGGCGACATGGGTGCGGACGCGTCTATGTTCACGGCTGCCATACTTCCTCGATGGCGGCGAGCGCGCGCAAGTACGACTTGTGGCCGCCGCCGTGGACGAGTTCCGCGCTAACCAGCGACGCCAGATCCTCCGCGCCGACCGGCAGCATCTGCCGTTGTTCCCCGCCGCTGCCGCAATGGGCCGAGGTGTTGAAGAAGTCCGAGCCGCCGTCCCGGCTGACCGTGAACTCGCCTCCGTCCGCCGTGCGCAGAGTGACGCGGCGGGTGCTGGCGTCGCCCGGGTCGCCCTCGTGCAACTTGATTGCCACCTTGCGGCCGGTCGCCGTCCGGAACCGGGGCGCGTCGCCCGCGTCGTTCAGGCCGTTCTGACGCCAGCCGAGTTGCGAGGCGAGCCAGCCGACGAACAGCAGCGCGCGCGTCCGCGAACCGGCGTCGGCGTTATGGACAAATTCCACCGATTCGATCTCGCTCAAAGCGCGCGAGGCGTCCGGCGCGTCGAAGAACTGCGCCACCGCCGCGCGCAGGCCACGCAGGCGCGTCCAGTTGAGGTCGGCGAGGCCGTTTTCCAAGTCGGCGGCGCGGGCCAGTTTTCTCACGATGTCGAACTGCGCGCCCGGCTGCGGCCAGTCGGCGCTGTCGTAGATCAGGCAGTCCACCCAGGCCATGAGTTGCTCGCTGGGCGAACTCGAAAAATGTCCCTGCCGCCAGAAGTACAGCGGCAGGTCGCTGTCGAGGTTGGAAAAGACGAGGTTGGGCACGAGGCCACCCGTGCGTGCCTCGCCTTCGAGTTGGATGGCGATTTGCTCGGAACAACGCTGCTTCTGCCCGCTCTTGGACACCTGGCAATGCGCGTTGACCCAGGCGCGCACGCGTGTCTCGTTGGTCTGCGGTTTGGAGGCGATGAGCAGGGCGCGCAAGGCGTGCTGGCGGGCGACCTGTTCGACCAGGGAGGTGTTGGCGCGCAGGGAGTGCTCGGCCGTGCTGAAGATGACGAGGTTGAGCCGCGAGGCGCGCGTGGCAGTCTCGTGGCTGTCCTGCCAGAGTTTCTTCAACTCGCGCTGGATCTTGCCGACCTCGACCGGGATGCCGGGTCCGAAGAAGGAAGGGTCGGTGGCGGGAGTGTTGTCGTCGGGCATGGCGGGATAGAAAATGGTGGGTGGAAGGCGATATCAAGCGGCGGCAGTCATGCCGCCGTCGAGCACGGGGTGGTGGCCGGTCGTCGGCGAGGCTCCGGATGAACAAAGCCAGATCACGGCGCTGGCGATTTCCTCCGGCGTGCCCGCCCGTCCGATGGGCTGCATCTCTGCGGAGGCTTTTTCCATGGCTTCCCAGCCGCCCGTCATGCCGGCGAGCATGTCCATGGCGATCAACCCGGGACAAACGGCGTTGATGCGCGGCTTGGTCTTGGCGTAGTCCAGGGCGGCGGATGTGGTCACACCCAGGACGCTGTGCGCTCCTTCCTTGGCGGAAGCGACAGCAGCCGCCCGGCCGATGCCGGAAGTGCCCCCGGTGACCAACGCGCCCTTGGCGGTGAACGCGCTCATAAACTCAGAACCGCCGCCACTGGCGACCGTCCTGCTCGGGGAGTTCGTCGGCGGCCTTCGGTCCCCAACTGCCTGCGGCGTACTCGTAGAGTTCCGGCGCATCGGCGGGTTTGCCGTCGGCGGTGCTCGTGCCTTCGGTCGAGCCATGCCACGCCTGCTCGATGGTGTCGACAAACTGCCACGCTTCCTCCACCTCGTCGCGCCGGGCGAAGAGCGTCGCGTCTCCGCTCATCGCGTCGTGCAGGAGGCGCTCGTACGCCTCAGGGCTGGCCTTGCCGAAGCTCGCGCCGTATTGAAAGTCCATCTTCACCGGCTCTACGCGCAGGGCCGCACCGGGCAGCTTGCTCTGCATTCGCAACGAGACACCCTCATCGGGCTGGATGCGGATAACGAGCACGTTGTTGGCCCCCACTTCCTCGCTGCCGGAGGGGGTCTGGTTGAAGAGCACGCTCGGAGCCTGCTTGAAGAACACGCTGATCTCCGCGCCGCTCTTGGGCAGGCGCTTACCCACGCGCACGTAGATCGGCACGCCCGACCAGCGCCAGTTGTCGATGAGCACGCGCATGGCGACGAAAGTCTCCGTCATGGACTCCGGCTTGACGTTGGGTTCTGCGCGGTAGGCAGGCGCGGGCGAACCATTGATTGCCCCGGCCGCATACTGGCCGCGCACGACGTGTTGGGTCACGTCACCCGCGTTCTTGAACTGGCGCAACGAACGCAGGACCTTCACCTTTTCGCCGCGTACGCTGTCCGCGCCGAGGTCGGTCGGCGGCTCCATGCACACGAGGGTCAGGAGTTGGATGAGGTGATTCTGCACCATGTCGCGCAACGCTCCGCTCGTCTCATAATAACCGGCACGCCCCTCGACCCCGAGCGTCTCGGCCGCCGTGATCTCGATGTGGTCGATGTAGCGGCTGTTCCAGATGGGCTCGAAGATGGCGTTGGCAAAGCGCAGCACCATAATGTTTTGCGCGGTTTCCTTGCCGAGGAAATGGTCGATGCGGTAGGTGTTCGCCTCGTCGAAGGCGCTGCCGACCGTTTCGTTGAGGTGCCGGGCGCTGGGCAGGTCGGTGCCGAAGGGTTTTTCCACCACGACGCGCGACCAGCCGCCCTCGGCACCGGGCTGGTTGAGGCCGCTGGATTTCAGCCGCGAGATGATCGGCTCGAACTGCTCCGGCCCCGCGGCGAGGTAGAACATCCGCCGGCCGCCGAGGTTGTGCTCCTTGTCGAGCTGCACCAGACGTTCGCCGAGCGAGCGGTAGCCCTCGTCCTTGTCGAACTCGCTGCGGTGATAGAAGAGGTTCTGCGCGAAGTGGTCCCAGAGTTCCTGCTGGACGGGCTGACGGGAGAACTTCTTTGTCGCCTCCTCCATCTCTTTGCGGAACACCTCGTCGCCCTTGTCGCGTCGGGCGAAGCCGACCACCACCGTGCCCGGCGGCAGGTCGCCGTCGGCGGCGAGGTTGTAGAGGGCGGGAACGAGCTTGCGGTGGGTCAGGTCGCCCGTGGCCCCGAAGATGACGAGCGCACAGGGCTGGGCCTGCGCGCGGCTGGAAAGGCCCTCACGCAACGGGTTGGTCGCGGTTTGCATAGTAGGAATGGAGCCAGTTCACGCGTGAACGCAAGCGGGCACATGCGCCTTCGCGCGCAGGCAAAAAAAAGGCCCAGCGTCGGGAGGGGGACGCCGGGCGAGAAGACCATGGGTGGTTGGACGCAGAACCCGTTCAGGCCCGGGCGCGGCGACAGCGGCGCACGACGAGGAGCGGACCGAACGTGCCGAGCGGGACGGCGGCATACGTCGAGGGCTTGGGCACCGCGTAGGTCACGAGGATGCCGACCTCGGAGACTTGGTTGTTCGAGATGTCGTTCACGGCGGTAACGCTCCCGATGGTCGAGAAACTCGTGTTGCCGTTGGTGAGCACCGTGGTCATCACCACGGCCTGTGAAGCCACTGCACCCTGGTTGATGAAGGCCAGACTGCCCATAGTCTGGTGGTCTGTCAGGGCAGTGTTGAAGTCCAGGGTGTTCGTGCCGCCCGGGAAGTTACCGATGGAAAACGAGAGAGCGTCCAAAGGTTTGCCGCCCTTGTCGGCGGTTCTGGAAGGGACAAGGTTCGTCGGTACGCTGACCGTGAAATAGTCGTTGTGCTGCCCGTTGGCGATGTACTCGACCGAACTGACCGTCAGGTTCTGGCCGCCTGAGGCAGCGCCGGCGTAGGTGGTCGTCGTGCCGAACGTTGCCATGGAGACCGAGGGGATGAGGTTGATGTACTGACCTGGGTTCGCCTGGTTGTAGCCGGTGATGTCGATGCTGAACGTATCGTTGGGGTAAACACCGGCCAGGCTGAGTTCAACAGCCCGCGCGGCTAGCGCCGCCGTCAGTGTAGCGAGGCTAAGTAACAATTATCGCAGCTTGTTCTCGGTTGTCTTGCCGGTCAGGACGAGTTCAGCAACCAGGAACCCTTAGGGCTGAGAGTCGTATTTGAGAGAAGTGCCAAACTGGCAAAACCGAGAAACCGTCTTGGGCTTGGAAAGATGTTGCCTATCCAACCGTCTGTTATCCCTGGCAGTATTACCGGGGAAACAACCCGCCTTCAGCAGCAGCACGAATTCGATACCGTGCTCGCCATTGATGGCGAGGTAAAGAAATGCCCGGCGTCCGAGGAAGGACGCCGGGCGGATCAGACCCCGCACGGGAGCGGGAAGCGTTTCAGGGCTGCTCAGGCGCAGGCGCGGCGACGGCGCACGACCAAGAGCAGGCCACCCAAGCCAAGCGCAACGGCGGCGTAGGTTGAAGGCTCCGGCACCGACGCGTAGGTCAAGGTGAAGCTGAAGGAGGTGACCTGATTGTTCGAGATGTCCGCCGTCAGGGGCGTGGCGAACACCGTGCCGAAAGTCGAGAAAGAATGGTTCCCATTAGAGAGCGTCGAGTTCAGCGGTACCCCGTTCGACGTGTTCACGCCGAAAGAATTGAAGGTGACCGAGCCCGTGGCAGTGTACGTCAAGATCGCCGGATTTACATCCAGCGGGTTGGTGCCGCCGAAGCCGATGCCGAGGGAGAACTGGATGGCGTTGAGCGTGTTGCCGGCATTGTCCTTGGTGCCGGCGGGTACGAAGTTCGACGGCACGCTCAGAGAGACGTAGTCCGTGGTGGTACCACCGCTGACGTATTCGTTAGAATTAACCACCAATGTCTGGCCGTTGAGGGCAGAGTTGCCGTAGGCTGCGATCGTGCCGAACGTCGGCATCAGATACTGGTTGATCAGATAGATGTTCGCGCCGGGATTGCTGGTGTTGTAGCCAATCACCTCAACGCTAAACGAGTCCCCGGTAACGACGCTAGCGGGTTCCAGGCTGACGACCGCACGCGCGGACGGAACTGCGGTCAAGCCAGCGAGGCCGATGAGCGTCGTAAGGCAAAGTAGCCCTTGGCGGGTGCGACGGATGCTGAAGAGGAGTTTGGAGATCATTGAGCTGATTTTTGTTTGGTCCGTGCCATGGCATGAAGACTGCTCATGCAATAAACATTTGTCTCACGGTGGGTAAAACGGCCGGATCATGGGGTATCCACCCCCACGGCGTCAATTTATTCTTAACTTATCTACAGGAATCGGGTAAATCCCCTAGGGCGTGTTAGCACAACCTGAGCGCGTCGAAGATGAGGGCGAGGTGGACGAA
>CAXTQD010000140.1:0-527 GCA_964246175.1 uncultured Chthoniobacterales bacterium
GTGGGCATCGGCGCGGGCGCGGGCGCTGCTGAGCCAGCGATCCTCGCCGGGTGGGCGCGTCAGCCGGCCGTCGAGCGTCAGCGCGGCCTTGGCGATCACCCACGGCCGGCCGGTGACCATCCATTTATTAAAGGGACGATTGAGCCGCTGGCACTCGTCCTCCAACACGCCCGCGCGCACTGCCAACCCCGCGTCGGCCAGTACACGCAGCCCGCCGCCGGCGTGGCGGGGGTTTGGGTCCGTCGCGCCGACGACGACCCGCGCCAGCCCTGCACGCAGGATCGCCTCCGTGCAAGGAGGCGTCCGGCCATGGGTTGAACACGGTTCCAGCGTGACATAAATCGTCGCCCCGCGTGCCGCCTCCGGTCGTCGCAACGCCCGGAGCGCCTCGATTTCCGCGTGCGGCTGGCCCGCGGCGTGGTGCCACCCGCGCGCCAGCACCCTTCCACCGCGCACGATCAGGGCGCCGACGGCCGGGTTCGGGCTCGTACGGCCCACGCCTTTCGCCGCCTCACGCAAGGCAAGGC
>CAXTQD010000140.1:537-3336 GCA_964246175.1 uncultured Chthoniobacterales bacterium
GGCGCATGAGGCGTTTGTCTTCGTCGGCGACGGGTGACGCAGCGGGCATCCGTCCATTCTACGCCGATTTGGCGGCGTTTTCCTTGATCCACTCCTCGCCGCGCCGCTGTGTTTCCTCGTCCGAGACTTCCTCCACGCGGGTCGCCATCGTCCACTTGTGGCCAAAGGGATCGACGAATTGCCCCATGCGGTCACCCCAGAACTCGGTCGTCACCGGACGCAGTTCCTGGCCTCCCTCTTTGAGGGCTCGCGCGAACGCCGCGTCGACGTCCGCCACATAGAGATGGAGGCTGACCGGCGTGCCGCCCAGGCTCTGCGGCGACATCACACCCCAGCCCGGGAACTCGTCAGAGAGCATAAACTTCGAGTCGCCGACCATGACCTCGGCGTGCATCACGCTGCCGCCGTCGCCTTCCATGCAATGCTGCACAGTGGCGCCGAAGGCACGCTGGTAGAAGTCAATGGCGGCCTTGCCACCCCGGACGGCCAAGGCAGGGGTCAACGTGTGGTAATCCGCTGGCGCCGAAGGTTCGTGAATATTTTTCATGTTGATGAAAAATCGCATTTAGCCAAGCGACTGGTCCGGCCAGATGCAAGATTTTTTCGGGAGAACGTGCGATGATCTGCCGTCTCCTCCCAAACTCCTGCCGCCGTGAAGCTCAGCCTCAACGAAAAACAGACGCTCTACCACGAACTCAGCCGTTTCGCGCAGTCGGGCATCACGATGCCGCAGGCGGTTGAATCCCTTGCCACCGACAGCCGCGGGGCGTTGGGATGGGCGTTCGGGCGGTTGTCGAAACTGTTCGGAGGCGGGGAGTCGGTCGCAGGGGCGTTCGCGGGGTTGCGGCCGGCGGTCGGGTCGATGGAAGTGGCGCTCATCGAGGCGTCGGACCGCTCCGGGCGGCTCGAACAGGCGTTCCGGTATCTCGCCGACTACTTTGGCACACTCGACCAAGTGCGTGCTGGGATCGTCAAGCAGGCGGTGTGGCCGGTGATCCAGTTCCATCTCGCCGCGGTCGTGCTCAGTTTTGTGAGCACGTACGTCCTGGCGACATTCACCGGGGGCGGAGAGTTCAATGCGCGGAGTTTCCTCACGCAGGTGGTTGTGACGCTCGGAGGGTTCTACGCCGTGGCGGCGGTGTTGATCGGGGGCAGCACGCTGTTGGTGCAGGCGGGCCGGACAAACACAGGGGTGGACGCGTTCCTAGCCACACTGCCGGTGGTGGGCCGACTGCGGCGTAACCTCGCGCTGAGCCGGTTTTGCGCGACGTACGAGATGCAACTCGGTGCCGGGGTCAGCCACATGGACAGCGTACGTGCGGCGGGCGAGGCTAGCGGAGGGGCGCGGTTCCGTGCGGAAGCCGCGCGGATGGTGCCCGAGATGCTCCGGGGTAGGTCGCTGGGCACGCTGCTGCCAGGCCGGACGGTGTTTCCGTCGGCGTTCCGGCGTTCGATCCGGACGGCGGAGGATACCGGCACGCTCGACGCCGATTTGCGGCGTTGGTCGGATTACTACCAGAAGGCGTCGGTCGACCTGCTGCAAGCCGCCGGGGCATGGTTGTCGCGGGTGGTGTCGGTTACGATCCTCGTTTATGTCGGGTATAAAATCGTGACTACCTACAGCCTGATCTTGAACACCGAGGTGAACAGCGCCCTAGGGGAGTAGCGTCAAATTGACACATTGGCGCGTGCTAAACTTAGCGCGTATTAGCGTCATTATGACGCATCTCAAAGCGGTGCAAGCAGCGGTCGCTTTCCACAAATACTTCGCGCAGAGTGTTTTGTAGTAAGCGTAGATGGAGGCAGGTCAATGGTACACAGGTAGCTCTATAGGATCGTACGGCGACACAAACGCCGAGCCATTTGCAAGCGACAACAACCGTACCATCCCTTATGAACATCATCCGTTACCAGAATCCTCCCCTGACGACCGCTGCCTTCACGCCGCTGGCCCGCCTGAGCGCGTTCCAGCACGAGGTGGACCGCCTCTTTGACCTGCCTTTCTTCGGCCGCGAGTCCAACCGCACCGTCGGCTGGACGCCCGCGCTCGACCTGCACCAGGATAAAGATAGCCTCTTCGTCCACGCCGAGCTGCCCGGCATGAAGAAAGAAGACGTAACCCTGTCCCTGCACGACGGCGTGCTGACTCTCTCGGGCGAACGCCGCCACGAGAAGGCCCACGACGAGAAGACGACGCTCCGCAACGAGCGCTTCTTCGGCCGCTTCGAGCGCAGCATCACCCTGCCCACCTCCGTGGACGCCTCCCGCGTGAACGCCGCCTACGAGAACGGCATTCTCACCGTGACGCTGCCCAAGGCCGAGGCCACCAAGCCGCGCCAGATCGAGATCAACGCCAAGTAAGACTCCCCTTCCCCGCGCCCGGCCGGGAGTTCACGCTCCGGCCGGGGCACAACAGACCTTTCACCCACTTTTTTTCACATGGAAACCACGACCCAAGCTTCCCAGCCGCAGACCACGAACGGCCACCAGCCACAACCCGCCACCCCGCGCCGCTACCTGCGCCCGCGCGCCAGCATCACCGAGACCACCGACGGCTTTACCGTCCAGGTCGAGATGCCCGGCGTCGCACAGGACGGCCTGGAAATCACCTTTGAAAACGGCGACCTGACGCTCGTCGGCCACCTTGCCCACGCAGCCGGTGCTGGCGACGGCCACGAGGTTCTCTACCGCGAGTCCAACGCGGCCGACTTCCGCCGCACGTTCGAGGTGGACAACACGGTCGATGCCGCCCGGATCACCGCCCGGCTCGACCAAGGCCTGCTCACCTTGAGCCTGCCC
>CAXTQD010000140.1:3346-12156 GCA_964246175.1 uncultured Chthoniobacterales bacterium
CGCTGAAGCGCGAGCTGCCCGAGAGCATGAAGCCCCGCCGCATCGAGATCGGCGGCCTGAACTAAGGCACGTTCGCAACGGACTGCAAATCAAGCCATTATAAACCCGCGGATTGCCTGTCAGTCCGCGGGTTTTTTCTTGCGAAAACGCTGGCTTTGCCGCTCGTTCGCTGGTATTCTTACATTTACTACAAACTACCCAGAAACTATGGCTCGCAACTCCGCCTCCGCTGTCGCCACCGACGACAAATCTCCCGACCTGCTGCGGCCCAACGGCAAGGTCAACAAGGAACTCGACCTCGCCCTCCAGCAGATCACCAAGGATTATGGTGACGGCGCGATCATGCGCTTGGGCGAGCGCAAGGTCATGGACGTGGAGGTTATCCCCACGGGGAACATCCTGATCGACCGTGCCCTCGGCGTCGGCGGCGTGCCGCGCGGGCGCATCGTGGAGATCTTTGGCCCGGAATCCTCGGGCAAGACGACGCTCTGCTCGACGCTCGTCGCGCAGGCGCAAAAGCGCGGCGGCCTGGCGGCGTTCATCGACGTGGAGCACGCACTCGACCCTGTGTACGCCCGCAAGCTGGGCGTCAACCCGGACGAACTCCTCATTTCCCAGCCTTCCAGCGGTGAAGAGGCGCTTCGCATCTGCGAGACCCTGGTGCGTTCCAACGCGTTGGACATCATCATCGTCGACTCCGTGGCGGCACTCGTCACCAAGCAGGAACTCGAAGGCGAGATCGGCGACTCGACCGTGGGCGCGCAGGCGCGGCTCATGAGCGCGGCGTTGCGCAAGCTGACGGCGCTGATCTCCAAGGCCAAGACGACGGTGATCTTCACCAACCAGTTGCGCGAGAAGATCGGCGTGATGTTCGGTAATCCGGAGACCACCCCGGGCGGCAAGGCGCTGAAGTTCTACGCGAGCGTGCGCATCGACATCCGGCGCATTGGGGCCATCAAGCAGACTGACGGTGCCGTGACCGGCAACCGTACCAAAGTCAAGATCGTCAAAAACAAGGTCGCACCGCCCTTCGCGGAGGCAGAGTTCGACATCATGTACAACGAGGGCATCTCGACGACGGGCAGCCTGCTCGACCTCGCCCTGGAGAAGGGCATCATCGAGAAGCGCGGAAGCTGGCTCTCGTACAAGGGCAGCCAATTGGCCCAAGGCCGCGACGCGGCGAAGGAACTGCTCAAGAGCGACGCCAACATCTACGGGGAGATCGAGGCGGCCGTGTTGGAGGCTCTCAACACGGACAAGGACGGCAAGTAAGCCGGCCATCCACCAGCACAAAAGACGATGGCGCTGTTGGGGCTGGTCCCTGGCAGCGCCTTTTCGTATTCAGGGCGCCACCGCGGTGCCGCCGTGGCCGATGTAACCCAGCAAGTAAAGGACGAGCAGGATCGCCAGGATCAGCCCCAACCCGCCGCTCGGACCATAGCCCCAACCACGGCTGTAACCCCAGGTGGGCGCGGAACCAACGCTGAGCAGAAGGAGGATGATGAGAAGGATAAGGATCATACTTAGAGGAAGCAATCGCGTCCGCCGCCGCAAACGGTCGTCCCACGCGGGCCGCCACGTCAGGCGGGCCGGAACTCGCGGATCACCTCAATCCGCCCGACGATCTGCCGGTTGAACTCGTCCAACTCCTCCGCCGGCACCCACCACCCGGTGTGTTCCCGGCCGCCGACCTTTTGCACCGGGAAGCGTGTCAAGTATTCGGCCGGCAGGGAGGAGCGCGTGACATCACCCACGGAGCCGTTCTCAGCGTCCTTGGTGTTCCAGTCCCGCGCGATCTGGACGGCATCTCCCTCGTTGGTGACGGGGTAAAAGATCGGCTGCCACGAAAGCCGCGGCGGGAAGGCGCGGTAGTCCGCCGCGGCAATGAGATCGAGTTCACGCTGGCCGACAGGCCGGTAAAGGATGGTCAGAGCTGACACAAGGCCTTTGCCAGTGTGTCTGAATGACCAGAGGCGTTGATCGTCGCCGCACTCTGCGTCCACTCTACAAAAGCGTACCAAGCCCCTTCGCCGGGAGCAACGTGACATCAGCAGGCTCCGCCGTTGCCAATCCCAGCCTTTTGCCCTATTCCTTTTTGCCCCATCCCACAATGACCTCCGCCGAGACCCGCCAGTCCTTCCTCGATTTCTTCCGTGAGAAGCAGCACGCCATCGTGCCTTCGGCCAGCCTCCTGCCGTCCTCGCCCAACCTGCTTTTCACCAACGCGGGCATGAACCAGTTCGTGCCCTACTTCCTCGGCCAGGAACAGCCCCCCTACTCCCCCGCCCGCGCCGCCGACACCCAGAAGTGCATCCGCGCCGGCGGCAAGCACAACGACCTCGACGACGTGGGCCTGGACACGTACCACCACACGTTCTTCGAGATGCTCGGCAACTGGTCGTTCGGCGACTACTTCAAGGCCGAGGCCATCGGGTGGGCCTGGGAACTACTGGTGGACCGTTGGAAGTTCCCGCCGCAGCGCCTCTACGCCACCGTGTACCGGCCGGGCGAGGGCGACCCGGGCGAGTTCGACCAGGAGGCGTACGACAACTGGGCGTACTGGTTCAAGTCCGCCGGGCTGGACCCCGCCGTCCACATCGTCGACGGCAACAAGGAGGATAACTTCTGGATGATGGGCGACACCGGCCCGTGCGGCCCGTGTTCGGAGGTCCACGTCGACCTGACCCAGGCCGGGGATACCAACGGCGCGTTCGTCAACCAGGGCGACCCGCGCACCATCGAAATCTGGAACCTCGTCTTCATCCAGTTCAACGCCAACGTGGACGGCACGTTCTCGGCCCTGCCCGCGCGCCACGTGGACACCGGCATGGGGTTCGAGCGCGTGGTGAGCATCATCCAGGGCACGGGGAACTTCTCGGATTTCAACTACTACATCTCCAACTACGACACGGACATTTTCCGGCCGATCTTTGACGCGGTCGAGGCGCTCTGCCCGCACAAATATCATTCCACGCTGCCCACCGCGGGCACCGCGGGCGCGAACGACCAGGAGCGCGTCGACATCGCGTTCCGCGTGATCGCCGACCACCTGCGTACGCTGAGCTTCGCCATCGCCGACGGCATCCTGCCGGGCAACAACGAGCGCAACTACGTCCTGCGCCGCATCCTGCGCCGGGCGGTGCGCTACGGGCGTACGCTCGGGTTCACGGAGCCTTTTCTCCATCAGCTCGTGCCGACGCTCGTCGCGCAGGCCGGCGAGGTGTTCCCCGAGCTGGCCACGCAGCACGAAAAGATCGCCGCGACCATCAAAGGTGAGGAAGAAAGCTTCAACCGCACGCTTGACCGCGGCATCGCGCTCTTCGAGGAAGCAGCGGCGCAGTTGCCCGAGGGCGGACAGATCCCCGGCGCGCTGGCGTTCCGGCTCTCGGACGAGCAAGGCTTCCCGCTTGACCTGACCGAGGTCATGGCGCGCGAGCGCGGCCTCACCGTGGACGCGGCGGGTTTCGCGACGCTCATTGAGGAGCAGCGCGCCCGGGCCCGGGCCGCGCAGAAGAAAGAGGTCATCACCGTCGAGGCCGACCCCGAGGCGGACATGGTCAAGACGGAGTTCGTCGGCTACGTGCGCGACAGCAGCGTGGCGAACGTCGAGGAGATCAAGGAGGACGGCGAGCAGGTCTACGCCGTCGTCAACCGCTCGCCGTTCTACGCCGAGATGGGCGGACAGGTCGGCGACGTGGGCATCATCGCCATCAGCGGCAAGCCCGACGTGGCGGTCGCCAACACGGTCAAGCGCGGTCCGAGTTATTTCCTGCGCCTCGCCGACCCGGCCGACAAGGCGCATCTGCCGCTCGGACGCCTTGTCTCCCTAGAGATCGACGCCGCACGACGCCGCGCTATTGAAACGCACCACACGGCGACCCACCTGCTTCACTGGGCGCTGCACGAGGTCGTCGGACCGGACGCGACGCAAAAAGGCTCCTACGTCGGCCCCGACCGACTGCGTTTCGACTTCAACAGCGCCGCGCTGACCCCGCAGCAGGTCAGCGACGTGGAAGGTCTCGTCAACACGCACACTCTCCTCAACTCGCCCGTGGGTTGGCAAGAGGTGCCCTACGCGGAGGTGCGCGGCCGGGGTGACATCATGCAGTTTTTCGGCGACAAGTACGGTGACACCGTGCGCGTCGTGCAGATCGGCGGCCGGCCCGGCGGGCTGGACGGCTACTCGATGGAATTCTGCGCCGGCACGCACGTGCGCGCGACGGGGCAGTTGGGGGCGTTCAAGATCGTCAGCGAGGGGGCGATCAGCGCCGGCGTGCGCCGCATCGAGGCCGTAGCGGGTCAGGCGGCGTTGGGGTTTTTCCGCGAACAGGCGGCGACGCAAAAGGAGCGCATCGAAGAACTCGAAGCGAAGCTCGCCGAACTCAACAAGTCCCAGGAAAAGGACAAGGCCAACGCGGTCAAGCGCGACGCCGAGGCCTACGCGGAAACGGCCATGGCCAAGGTGGACACCGCCGCCAACGTGCCGCGCATCATCGACAACGTGCCGCTGGGCACGGCAGGCGCGGAACTGCTCCCCAACATCCTCAACGCGCTCAAGGGCCGCGAGTTCAAGGGGGTGGCGGTGCTCGCCGGGGTGGCCGGGAGCACGGCGCACCTGGCCGTGAGCGTGTCGCCAGAGTTCACGGGCCGCTTCAACGCGAACAAGCTGTTGCAGCAACTCGCCTCCATCGTCGGCGGCAAGGGCGGCGGCAAGGCCGACCAGGCGCGCGGCGCGGGCAAGGACCCGAGCAAGGTGGACGCCCTCCTCAAGAAGGCCGGCACGATGCTGGGATAGCGACCGGCGCAACGATCCCCGACAAATTCGGGCTTCTTTTTCAAGCCCGGGTTCATGTTATGCACGGCGTGCCCGCCTATCCTGAGCGGCATGCTTGCCACTAAACACCCCCTCGTGAAAATTCTTTCCTTTTGCTTTGGACTGGCTTCATCTGTTCGGGTCGTTCATCCAGCCGGCCGGCGGGGTGAAGTGGCAGAGAGGAGGCGGACTTTCGTTCATGGCGAAAACTTCTCTCGCTGCGAGAGATACCTTCCGTAAAATGCCGACCTAGCGTCAAGCACAGAGCCCGCTTTTCAGGCGGCCTCTTCGTGCGGATGGATCAGGAACATCTCGCCATCCTCCTCCGACAACGGCCGCAAAAACTGCGCCGCCGGACGCGCCACGATCCGCCCGTCCTTGTAGATCGTCTGCCCGCGCAAGAGCGTGCGCAGCACCTTGCCCCGCACGTGACGGCCCAGGTACGGCGACTGCGCTGGATGACGGTAAAGCAGCGCGTCCCCGCGCACCTCATCACCGCTATCCAGAGCGACGACCACCAAGTCCGCGTCGGCCCCGACGGCGATTTCGCCCTTGCGCGGGTGCAGGCGGAAGCGGCGCGCGGCGTGGCGCGCGAGCATTTCCGTCATGCGTTCCAGCGGCACAGGGTGGGCGTCCTCGTTCGCCGCGGTGAGCATCAGCGTCAGCCGGGACTGGCAGCCGGCGATCCCGGCGTGCGCGACGAAGAGGTTCGCCGCCCCCGTCTTGCGCTCGGGCGGCGCGGGGCTGTGCGCGGAGACGATCATGTCGACGTTGCCGGCGCTGACCTGTTCCCACAGCGCGGCCCCCTCGGCGGCTGTGCGCAGCGGCGGCGCGGTCTTGGCAAGGGATTGCAGCCGCTCGGTGTCGGCCTCCGTCAACACGAGATGATGCGGGCACGTCTCGCAGGAAACGTTCAGCCCCTGGTCCTTGGCCTGCGCGACGAGTTCGATGCCCCGCGCCGTGCTCACGGTGGAGATATGCAGCGCGCAGTCCGTCTCCCACGCGAAGAGGATCGCGCGCTGGATGGCCTCCAGTTCCGCAATCATCGGCCGCGAGGCGAGGTAATCGGCCGCCGAGAGCCGCCCGTCAGCCACCGCGCGCCGCGCCAGCCGGCCGGTGATGCTCTCGTTCTCGGCGTGGACGGCCACGATCTGCGCCAGGTCGCTCGCGCGGCGCATGCCTTCCAAGAGCGTGGCATCGTCGGCAACCGGGAAATCGTCCGTGCCGCTGCCGCACAGGTACGCCTGGAAGCCGACCACCCCACAGTCCGTCAGGTCCTGCATGTGCACGAGGCTCTCGGGCGTCAGTCCGCCCCACAGCCCGAAGTCCACCAGGGAACTCGCCTTGCCGAAGTTCCACTTCGCCAGGAACCCACCCCGGTCCACCACCGGCGGCGAACAGTGCAGCGGCATGTCCAGGTACGTCGTCACCCCGCCGGCCGCCAGCGCGCGGCTGCCTTGCTCGAAGCCTTCCCAGTCCGTGCGGCCGGGTTCGTTGAAGTGGACGTGCGGATCGACCAACCCCGGCAGGACGTGAAATTCGCTCGCGTCCAGGTCCGCGTCCGTGGAGCCGAACACCGCCGTGCCCATGGCGGCGATGATTCCATCCTTCAATCCGAGGTCTAGTTTATCCACGCCGTGGGGCAGGACGACGGAAGCACCACGGATGATCAGGTCGAAATCGCTCATGCAGAAAGGCCGGGGGAAACGGAGAAACAAACCGCGCCGAAAGGGAGAGGAACGATTCTTCCTTGGCAGCGGTTCGCGGGCGACCTTGCGGACGGACGCGCGTTTTTGCCAACTTTTTCCGCGGCCGGCACGATTTGGATTTTTCGGCTGGCCCAACTGCGCCCGCGCGGGGCAACATCGTCCGCCATGAAGTCCCCCGTCCCCGGCCTGCGTAGTCCGTCCGACCGCGTCGGCGACCTGATTTATTTCGGCCGCATGCTCGACAAGATCCGCCTGCATCTCGCCGGCACCCTGCCGCCCGTGTACCACGCCAACCTCGGCGGCGGCTTCGACGAGCGCTGCATCCACTTCCTGCGCATCTCCTACCGCGACCTGTGGGACCACCTCGCCGAGCATCCCAACGCGAGCGACGAGGACCTCTACGACTGGGCGCTCAGCCGCGGCCGGCACCCGGCCGACGAGGAGATCGAGGTGTGGAACGAGTTCATGCGCAAGCGCGGCTGGAAGGACGACGCCACCCCGCGCCTCGTCCAGCGCAAGGCCGACGACGGCTTCGCCGAGCGCGCCGACATCGAAACGCTGTTCCAGTACATCGACGCGGACGAGGGGCGGTTCTGAAGTGACAGCGGCGGGGTTTTGCGGTTTAATCGGCCTTCATGCCGCTTCCCTGCGTGATCCACGCCCTCGCACCGCTGGCTGATGCCGGGGTCAACCCGCTGCTTTTCGCCTTCCGCGAGTCCACCTTGCCGGGCAAGTTGATCCTGGGGCTGCTCTTCATCGGATCGGTCTTCAGTTGGTCGGTGATGGTGACGAAGATCCGCGTCATCCGGTACGCGCGTCGGCGCACGGAGGAGTTCATGGACCAGTTCCGCTCCGACCGGCAGCCGTTGCGGCTCTACGAGAACGGCTTGCCCTACGACGGCGCGCCCGCGTACGAGGTTTATCTGGCGGGTTGCCAGGAAATGACCTTCCACCTGCTCGGCTCGACGGAGGTGGACGACACGTTCCACTCGCGCGTGGAAATCGCCGACAAGGTGACGCCCGCCCAACTGCGCGCCGTGCAGGCCGTCATGGAACGCGCTGTCGGCGAGGAGGCGCTCCGGCTGGAGTCGCAGTTGATCCTGCTCTCCACGGCGGTCAGCGGCGCACCGTTCCTAGGATTGCTCGGGACGGTGTGGGGCGTCATGGACACCTTTACCGGGGTGGCGGTGGCGGGAAAACCCAACCTCGCCGCGATGGCCCCGGGCGTGTCGGGGGCGCTGATCACGACGACCATCGCGCTGCTCGTCGCCATCCCGGCGATGTTCGGCTACAACTTCATCCTGACGAGCATCCGCGCGCTCATCGTGCAGATGGAGAACTTCGCGGCCGAGCTGGGCAGCGAGTTCGAGCACAAGTTCGTCAGCCACGGCGGGCCGAACTGGACGACGCGGCTGGCGATGAAGTAAATGCGCCGCTTTTCCCAACGCGAGGGCCTGCACACGTTGAGCGAGATCAACGTGACGCCGATGCTTGACCTGTGCTTCGTGCTCCTGGTCATTTTCATGATCACGACGCCGCTGTTGGAGAGCAACAACGACCTCGCCCTGCCCAACGGCACCAGCACCAGCCCCGAGGCCGATCCGGAGAAGGTCCACACCGTCGCCGTGGACCGCAACGAGGCCATCACGCTCGACGGCCAGCCGGTCGCACGCGGGGAACTGCGCGAGCGCCTGGAGACGCTCCACCGCGAGCATCCCGACGCCGCCGTCATCATCCGTCCACACAAGGAACTGACCGTGCAAAAACTCGTCGGCGTGATGGACGCCCTGCGCGAGGCGCGGCTGACGAAGGTGGGCGTCGTCACCGAGCAGGCCGGCGGCGCGCGGGGTCGAGGGGTGCACATTTGCGACCCCCGCGCCCCCGAACGCGCGTGTTAATGGGCGACGGGGGTAAATTCCGCCGCAACACCGTGCTCATCGCGTTGGGCCACGTGTTGGTGATCGGCGGGATCGTCGGGTGGGCGTTGCGTTCGGAGCATCCAACGGACGAGAAGGTCAACTGGCTCGACATGGCTGTCGGTGCGGCGGGCGGCCCGGGCAAGTCCGGCAACCCGCCCCCACCGGAGGACGCCGGCAGCGATCCACAGGAAAAAGAAGACGAGAGCGCCACGCCGACGCCCGCGCCGCGTTCGTCGGTGGCGTTGACGGACACAGACCGGGAGTTCGCCACTCACCGCGCGACGCCCACACCGCCCCCCACACCCACACCGACGCCACGGCCGACCCCCGCACCGACGCCCAAGCCCACACCTAGCGCCACGCCCAGAC
>CAXTQD010000141.1:0-10030 GCA_964246175.1 uncultured Chthoniobacterales bacterium
CTTCCACGCCCATGCCAACCGAGACGTACCTCCAACTCGCCACCCGCGAGTTCTGCGGGATGAAGTCGCTGGCCGACAAAGCCGTCGCCCGGATCACGCCCGCGCAGTTCTTCGCCGCCGAATCTGAGGTGGATAACTCCATCGCCGTCATCGTCAAGCACGTCGGCGGCAACCTGCTCTCACGCTGGACGGACTTCCTGACCAGCGACGGCGAGAAGTCCAATCGCCACCGGGATACCGAATTCGAGATCACGGCGGCCGATACGTACGAGGCACTCACGAGACAATGGGAAGCAGGCTGGACAGCTCTCTTTGCCGCGCTGGAGCCACTCGCCGACGAGGACTTGGCGAGAACGGTAACGATCCGCGGTGAGCCCTTGAGCGTCTTGCAGGCGATCACCCGCCAATTGACTCACTACGCCTACCACGTCGGGCAGATCGTCTACGTCGCCCGGCATCAGGCTGGCAGCGCGTGGCAAAGCCTGAGCATCCCCAGGGGCAAGTCCGCCGAGTTCAACGCGCGCCCGGCCAGGTACATCCCTTCCGGTCTGAGCACCTCCCCCAGCGAATCTACCTCTCGCGGATGAGCACCGAAGTGCTTCTTCTCTACTTCGTCACCTGGTCGCTGGTCGCGCTAACCCCTGGCCCCGCCGCCATGTGCGCGATGTCTCAGGCTACCCGGTACGGCTTCCACGCGGCGTTTGCAGGCATCCTCGGCATCCTCTGCGGGCATTTTGTGTTCTTTGGCTGCGTGGCTTGCGGTCTGGCCACCTTGCTGGCGACAGCTGGCGCAGCCTTTACAGCACTACGTCTCGCCGGTGCCATTTACCTGTGCTACATCGGGGCACGGATCATCGCTTCGACGTTCCGGCGCGCCAAGCCTGCGGAAGGGATCGACAGGCCCCTTCCCTCCCGGCGCAGCCTCTGGCTCCAGGGCTTTGCCATCCAGGTCACCAACCCGAAAGCGCTGCTGTTCATGTCGGCGCTGCTCCCGCAGTTTATCCAGCCGCGGCACCCTCTTGCCCCGCAGCTCACCATCCTTTTGACCGTGACCATCGCTGTCGATGGGATGGTGCTCGGTGCCTACGCCCATGTGGCGTTGCGGGGTGCCGAGCGCTTGCGCGCTTCGGGTGTCACGGCTTGGCTGGAGCGTGCGTTCGGCGCAGTGCTCATCCTCTTCGGCGTTCGTTTGCTTGCGAAGCATCCATAAACTAATAAGTCAACGCAGACCAAAAAACGGTCCTTTGCCGCATCGGCGGGTCGTTTTGGAGCTGGCGTTTCCATGCTTGGGCAGGAAGTGCTTCATCAAACAATTACCTCTCCTTAACAACTTTCGAGGCCGGTTTTGATCATCCCTTAACAACCGGGGTGTCTGTTGATGCAAGCCCCGCACGTCCTCTCGACGGGTGAGGCCCTGCCAACAACTCGCAATCCATGATCAACACCACTCGTTTGTTCCGTCCCGGCCTGCTCGCCGGTCTGTGCTGCGGCGCTTCCGCCGCTTCCCTGCTCGCCCAAACCCCTGCCGACCAACCACCCGGCGACAACCATCCCCACCACGGCCCGCCGAGCGTGCTCTTTGACGCTCTCGACGCCAACCACGACGGCGTGCTCTCGGCCGAGGAGATCGCCAACGCCTCTGCCGCCCTCAAAGGGCTGCTCAAGGAAGGCCAAACCCAACTCACCCGCGCCGACTTGCGCCCCGAGCACAAGGACGAGGCGGCCGGCGACCGTCCGCACGATCATCCGCGCATGGCGATGGAGGACCAAGGAACGCCGTCACCGTGGAGGTACCACTTCCGGCCCTACGCCGACGGGCAACGCGGGGAGCGTCCCACCCGGGCGCGCCACGAGGACGAAAGGGCAGACGAGCGTTTCCAGGCCGACTTTGATCGGGAAGGTCAGCCCGACGAACCCCGCCGGCCGCGTTTCGACCACGCACGCCGCTTCGAGCCGCGGGCGGGCGAACGGGATGAGGCCGGTGCCGCCCGGGAGATGGACCAAGTTCTTGGGGAGTTGCACCGCCTCGAACGGGAAGTTCACCAGTTGAAGGAAGCACAGGAAACGCCCGCGCCCGCTGCGCACTAACCGAGCGCATTCCGAACTACCCGGGGAGTGATCCGCTTTCGCTCAATGAAGCGCCCTCTTTCCTTCAACGCGGCGGCCAGCACGCTGCTCTTGCACCAAGCGCACCCGTGCTTCCGCAGGCTTGGGCCGGTCGTGGCCACGACGACCACGCACCGCTGCCTGCTGCCGGGACCACGGGACGAAGCACACTCCCGGACGCAAACGGTGCATCTCTCCGTGCGCCGCCTCTTCGCATCCGCGGTCAAAGGCGGCGGACGGCTGCGCACCTTCCTGGGAGTGCTCCACGCGCGGCTGACGTGCCGGGCAAAGCAGGCTACCCAGCAAACTTTTCGTACCGCGGCCAGCTCTTCCGGGGAGCACTTCGCCTCGCGAACGCCCGCACGTTCCTGTGCACGGCGTGGCTCGCCGCGGCGCAGCAGATGGTCTCACGGCCCCGAACTCGACCATTGAAGCCGCCGGGGGCGTGGCCGGGCGGCACGCGGCGTACCGGCTCGTCCAGACGAGTCGAGGCAAACCGGTTGGAACCCGCGCAGACATTTACCGAGCGAGTCAGGAGGTCCCCGTTTGAACAAGCGAGGTTCCAAAGGAGTCACCCGCCCCATGCATAAACCAACCGGAAGTGCCGGGATGAACCGCCGGTCGTTTGTCGGATCGCTGCTGGCCACCGGAGGCGGCTTGATGCTGGGCCGCTCCGCTTTGGCCCAGAGCCTCGCGGCGGCTGGAACCACGCCGACCCCATCTCCGGCGCAACAATCCGAGACGATTCGTGTCGCCGCGAACCGGTTCTTGCAGCAACTCGCCCCGGACCGACGGGAGCGGCTCACCTTTCCTTATCCGAAGGGGCAGAAGCCTGCCGCCGTCGGCTTCGACGAGTTGGGACGGGGACCGGGCCACTGGGGCAAGCCGAAGCCTGGGACTCACGACGTGTCGTTTGACATCGAAGGCCATCCCATCATCCGTGATCGTTCCGACGGTGGCAGGCCTGGTGAACCGGGAGGCCCAAGAGGTCCCGGTGGGCCCGATGGTCCGGGCGGTCCGGGTGGCCCTCGGGGTCCGCGCGATCCGACGGGAGGCCGACCAGCCGCCGGCGAGAAGTTTGGTCAGGCCGTTTGGACGAACTTCCCTGTAGACAACGTGCCCCGGCCGGGTGTGCAGATGGGCGAGTTCAACGCTACCGAGCGAGACGCGGCGCACGGTCTCTTACGAGCCGTGTTGAGCCCGCTGGGTTACCAGAAGCTGCTCGACGTGATGGCGGCCGACCAGCGGGTCGCCGACGCCGGCCCGGACTACGCGGCTGGCCTGGACGTCTACACGCTCGGCTTGTTCGGCCAGCCTGACGCGGACGCGCCCTGGATGCTCCAGTTCGGTGGGCACCATCTCGGCCTGAATGTTACTTTCGTGGGAGACCAAGCTGTTTGTTCGCCGCTGCACACGGGCATCCTACCCGCCAGGTTCGAGAGCGCCGGCAGGGTAGTCCGGGGGCTGGGCCGGGAAAACGATAAGGCCTTTGATCTCTTCGCCACCTTTAGCGACGCACAACGCAAGGCTGCCACCATCAACCATGACGTGAGCGACTTGGTGTTCGGACCCGGCCGTCCTGATGCGAAGCTTGCACCGGCAGGAGTGCCCGCGTCCGACCTGAGCGAGGGGCAGCAAGCGGCCTTGCTGAGCCTCGTCGGCGAGTGGGCTGGCGTGCTCAACGCTGCCTACACCGCCGCGTGGCTGGACGAGCTCCGCCGCTTGCTGCCGGAAACGCGGTTTGCTTGGAGCGGGCCGACGACGCGTGAACCGGGTCAGGAAGGTGGGGCGTACTTCCGCGTCCACGGTCCGACCCTGCTCATCGAACACGCGCCGCAGGGAAACCAGGGCGGGTACAAGGTCCATGTGCACACGGTGATGCGGAACCTGGGCAACGACTACGCGGCGCAGCTTGTCTGAAGACAGAGATCAATCCGTCCACCACTCGCTGCCTCATTGCGCGCTTCATCAGACGCTCTTGGTCTCTACGCGTTCGGTAGCCGTCGCTAAAGCTGGCATCTGTCAGCAAACCAACTGGGAAGTCAGGCGATCTTCCGGCTGGATGAATCGCTGGGCATGGAGGCAGGTGATGACGAGGTTGGTGCGTCCAAGCCACTTCTGCACCTCGGCGATGTCGGTCTCGTGGTTGAGCGCGTTGGTGGCTGCTGCTGTCGCCAGCAAGCTGTGCGTGCAGAGGCCCGACGTGTCCACGCTAAAAAGCGGTCCTTTGCCGCGCCCATGAGCTATCCAAACACAGGCGTGTCACCAACGGACCTTTGCGGCTCCAGGCAGCCTTGCTTCAGGTGACCGCGTCACCAACGAGAGCTTTTCGAGCAATCAAGCGCCTCACCAAGCGTAGGCTTTGGGGGCCTCGCCGCCGGGGCCGGGCCAGATGGCATCAAGGCGACTGAGCGTGTCGGTGGGAAGCTCCACGTCCACGGCGCGCAGCCCTTTGACCAGTTGCTCCTTCGTGCGCGGCCCCGTGATGGCGGCGGTCACCACCGGATTGCGCAAGAGCCAGGCAATCGCCACATCGGCGGGCTCTTCGCCGAGTTCATCGCAAAGGGCTTCGTACTTCTCGACCTGGGGCCGCAGCTTTTCGAGCTTTTCGGCCCGCTGGTAGTGTCGACCTTCCTTCGCCTTCTTGAGCGCGCCGCCGAGCATCTGGTAGAGGTCGATGTGGTCGGTTTGCAGACGGCGCAAACTATCCTCGCAGGCTTTGCGGATGTGGTAGGCCGAGAGGTGGCGGTCGTTGGGGCCGTAGTCCATCGGCTGGTACACCTTGGTTGCCAGGACGATCTTCTCGCGCCGCCCCGCGCCCTGGGCCATCCAGCGACCGATGATCTCCTCGGTTACCCCGTAGCCCTTTTCGATGTCCGGCTTCTGTGGGCCGCCGTACACATCGGCGGTTTCAAAGTAGTTGATCCCGGCTTCCAAGGCGGCGTCCATGATCTCGCAGGCCGGAGCCTCGTCGGTGACCATGCCGAAGTTCATCGTGCCCAGCCCCAGGCGGCTGACTTGCAGGCCGGAGCGGCCCAGGTACGCGTATTTCATAGAGGTTTCTTGCTGCGACCGCTGCTCATGGTGAGCGGCGGTCTCGTGGAGCGGTTAGTTACCGGACCGTGTAGCCGCCGTCGACCGCGATGGCCTGGCCGATGACGTAGGTGGAGGCATCGCTGCACAGCCACAGCACGGCACCCGCGATCTCGTCGGGACGCCCGATGCGCTCGATGGGCACCGTCTTGAGCATGGCTTCCAGGGCTGGCCCCTGGCCCGCCGCCTTCATCTGGTCGCTCATGGCCGTGTCGATCATGCCCGGGCACACGGCGTTGATGCGGATGCCCTTGGCGGCGTACTCCAAGGCCGCGCTGCGGGTGAAGCCGATCACCCCGTGCTTGGCCGCGTGGTAGATGCCGCGTTGCGCCCCGCCCAACAGGCCGCCAAGCGAGGAGCAGTTGACGATGGCGCCGCTGCCCTGCTTGCTCATCTGCTGCAACTCGAACTTCATGCAGCTCCACACCCCGCGCAGGTTGATTCCCATGACCTTGTCGTAGTCCTTGGCGGTTTGGTTCTCGGCGGTGGCCAACTCGTTTTGCACGCCCGCGTTGTTGTAGGCGCAGTCCAGCCGACCGAACTCTTCGACGGCTTGCTTGACCATGGCCTCGACCTGGTCGTCGTCGCTCACGTTGCAGTGGACGGCGAGGGTTTTATGGCCCTTGTCGGCAAGCTCATCGGCGGCGTTGCGGACGGCCTTTTCGTTGTAGTCGGCCAGCACCACGGAAGCACCTGCTTCGGCGAAGGCTTGGGCGGTGGCGAGGCCTAGCCCGGAAGCGGCTCCGGTCACGAGGGCAACTTGGTTTTCAAAGGAGAAGTTCATGTGCGTTTTTTCGGGGTTTTTGCGGTTGGTTTGTCGGTGAACGAAGAGGGCGAGTGGTTCAGCGGCGGTATTGCTCGTCGCTGAATTTTTCGAGCCAGTCCGTGTTCTTGCCGTCCTGGTTTTCCACGATGGCGAGGTGGGTCATGGCGACGGTTGGCGAAGCGCCATGCCAGTGCTTCTCGCCCGCCGGGAACCAGACCACGTCGCCGGGACGGATCTCCTCCACGGGTCCGCCTTCGCGCTGCACCCAGCCCAGGCCCGCCGTGACGACGAGGGTTTGTCCCAGGGTGTGCGTGTGCCAGGCCGTGCGGGCACCGGGTTCAAAGGTGACGAAAGCGCCTTCTACCCGTCCGGGTTCCTCGGCCTTGAACGGCGCGTCGAGGCGCACCGTGCCGGTGAAGTATTGCTCCGGAGGCTTGGCGGAAGGCTTGGAGCCGTTGGTCTGAATTTTCATGGGGAGTTTGGGGTTCTTGGTGATCTCTGCGAAGATGGGAGATCAGGGTTGCGGTTTGGCTTCCGGCTGCGGCTGGAAGGTGTCCTTGGCGACCTTGAGCGCGCTCATGGCCTTGGGCCAACCGCAGTAGAACGCCAGGTGGGTAATCGTCTCGATGATCTCGGACTCCTTGACGCCGTTCTCCTTGGCGCGCTGGAGGTGGAAGGGTAACTGTTCCGTGTTGCCGCCCGCGATGAGGGCGGTCACGGTGACGAGGCTGCGGTCGCGCTTGGAGAGTTCCGGGCGCTCCCACACGTTGCCGAAGAGCACGTCGTCGGTGATTTCCACGAGCTTGGGCGAGAAGTCACCGTAGGTTTTCTTGATGGCGGAAGGTTCTTTGTTGGGCATGGGGTTGGTTGTTTGAGTGGTGGTAGGTCCGGGGTTGTATTGTTGATCGCTGACTTTCTCCATCCAGTCGGTGTTCTTGCCGTCGAGTTCTTCCTGGATGGCAATGTGCGTGACCGAGGAAGTGGCCGACGCGCCGTGCCAATGCTTGACGTTGGGCGGGATGCGCACCACGTCGCCTTGACCCATCTCTTGGATCGGTCCGCCCCAACTCTGAATCCAGCCGGTGCCTGCCGTGACGAGGAGCACCTGGCCGAGCGGGTGGCTGTGCCAGGCCGTGCGCGCGCCGGGCGGGAACGTGACCGAGCCGCCGGAGACGTGCGAGGGAGTCTGCGCGCCGAAGAGCTGCGTGACCTCGGGCGTGCCGGTGAAGCGGTCGGCGGGGCCGGGCTGAGGCTTGAGCGTGCTGGCGCGAGCGATGGTGACGGTCGTCGGGTTCGCCGCTGTGTCTGCCGGGGCCGTGGTTTGCGCGTGCCCAGTGCGTGGCGAGGCGGCGGTCAGGAAAGCGATGGCAAAGAGAGGAAAGGCAAGGCATCTCATGCCGACAGCCTCCGCCTCTTCACCCACCCTTGCTCCTGCGTTCGTGCGCGGCCTGTTCTATTCGTGCGGTAAACGTAGCTGTCCGGCCAGAATTCGCTCGCAGAGGGTCTTACAGAGAGCGGCGGAACTCGGTCGGGGTCTGCCCTACCGTGCGGCGAAACACCTGGGCGAAATGGCTGGGGTTCGCGTAGCCGACCTCCAGGCCGATTTCGATCAGATCGCGCTGGGTCTCGCGGATGAGCTGCTGGGCGCGCGAGATCCGCTCACGGGTGATGAACTGCAAGGGGGACATGCCCGTGGTCTGCCGGAACACGCGGCAGAAGTGAAAAGGGCTCAGGTCCACGGTGGCGGCGAGCTTGGCAACGCTGATTTCCTCAGCGAGATGGTCGTCCAAAAAATCTTCCACCCGACGAAGCTGGCGGATGGGCAGGCCGCCCCGATAGTCAGGCTTCTCGACGGCGGTCGCCGTGTACTTTTCTACCAGGGCCGAGGCGATGAGTTTCGTCATGTCCGCCACACGTCGGGAACTGCCTGGGACTGACTCTGCGAGCATCTCCGCACAGGCGAAGCACAGATGGGCGAGCACCTCGTCGCGCCCGAAGAAGTCGATGATCTCGACTGCGTCAGCACGGCCTGGATAAACGGCTTCCAGGGCGGCACGGTAGGGAGGAACTGCGACGTGGACCTGAACTGTCTGCAACTCTTGCCCCGATGGCGAGGTGAGGCGCACTTCGTAGGGCGTGCGGGAACGGGTGATGAAGAGGTCGCCGGGCCGGATGTGTCGCGCAATCCACGTTCCCTCCCGCTCGCGTTCCTGGAACTGCGCGGTGCCCACGATGCCGCAAGAGATGTGTGGCTCAGCGGTCGCAGGCACCAAGAAGCGGTCCACAACGCGCGGAAATCGGAAGCACCGCACGTAGAGGCTCGGCCAATGCAGGGCGGCGCTATCGGCCGTCACCCGGCCAGTCATGTACCGCGAAAACGCTGCGGCGGTTGTCTTCTCCGGGGTGTCCATGCGCTCGGAGCGTAAAGATGAGCAACCCAGGAGCCTCCCGTCAAATACTTGGACGACTCCAGCTCAAGCGCACTTCCTCGACTGCCATTTCGTCAAAAAACGGTCTTTTGCCACTCCACGGGTTAGTGAGAACCATCATCTCACCGCCGGGCCGCCACCGGGCGCCGGTGCGGTCGTCCGCGCGAAATCCTGTGCTTGACTACACTAATCCCTCGCTCAGTTTGGAGCGTGATGGACCGTAAATCCTTCCTCAAGCGCTGCTTGGCTGCCGGCTCGCTTCTTGTCTCGCCCTTCGCTTCACGCGCGCAGGACACCACGAAAACACGGGCGGGTAAGG
Organism: uncultured Chthoniobacterales bacterium; assembly: GCA_964246175.1. Classification (GTDB taxonomy): domain Bacteria; phylum Verrucomicrobiota; class Verrucomicrobiia; order Chthoniobacterales; family SZAS-18; genus CAHJWO01. The sequence continues at coordinate 8,714 of CAXTQD010000141.1, forward strand.
GGTTCAAGGTGGACGGCGGGACTGACCGTTCCAGCGAGAGCATCACCCTGTACGAAGGCGATACCTTCTACCGCAAGGTTTCTACCAAAGACACGAACGGCGATCTTTACCTCTTCGAGTCTACCCGCGCAAAGCAGGGCGGTCCGCCGCTGCACTACCACTTTGATCAGGACGAATGGTGGTACGTCTTGGAGGGAGAGTTCTTGATCCGAGTCGGGGACGACACCTTCACGGCCAAGGCCGGCGACAGCGTGTTCGGTCCACGCATGGTGCCGCACGCTTTCGCCAAGACCAACGAGGGACCTTCCAGGCTCCTCATGGCCTTTCAGCCCGCCGGCCAGATGGAAGCCTTCTTCGAGGCGGTCAGCAAAGGGGCGCTCACGCCGCTCTCTGACGAGGAGAAAGCTGCCTTCCGGCAGCGCCACGGGTTCAAGGTGGTGGGACCCGCACTCGCTTACGACAAAACGCCCAAGTAGGAACGGCTTGCGTTGGACGTCCCACCTCATGGAATCTTCACCCGCCCAGCCGCTCACCGCACGGCGCTGGCAGATTCTGCGGTGTTTTCTGTGGCTCTCGGTTTTCGGCTGGGGCGTCGGGCTCGGCGCGAAGCTCTTTGATCTGCTTGTCGTGGCGGGTGCTTGGGCCGCCTCGCCGCCGGCTTCCTTCGCGCTGCTGCCCTACGGCGCGCGTTATCCGATTGATCCAGGAAACTTCTTCCAGCCGCTCTCCGCTCTGATGGTGCTGGGCATCGTTGGTGCGTTGGTCAGCGGCTGGCGAGTCTCCGGCCCTTTGCGCTTCTGGTTGTGGATCGCCCTCGGTTCGTTCCTGGTGATTTGGGCGGTGACGCCGACCCTTTTCTGGCCGATGATCCAGAAGCTTTGGGACATTTACAGAGGTAGGATTGCCGTCAGTGACGCGGAGGCAGTTGCCTTGGCGCGGCGGTGGATCATCAGTGATTGGTGCCGGGTTGGCCTGATCGCCATAGGGTTTGTCGCCACGGTGCGCGCCATCAGTTTGCCCGTTGTTGCAAAGGACTAGCCAAGAGCCTCTCTAACAGCGGCCGGCGGTGCGGCTTCTTCGGAGTTCCAGTCTTGACTTCGCCGGTGCCAGCCGTTGAGCTTGAAGGCGTTGGACATGATGCAACCTCGAGCCAGCCACTTGTATTTGGGTACGAGCCTGCTGTTTGTGCTCCTGGTGTTCTGGGCGTTCGCGCGGCAGTTCTATCTGGCAGCGTTTTCCAGTGCGCCCGCGCTGGCGGTGTGGCTGAAGGTTCACGGCTTCGTGATGAGCGGATGGGTGGTGTTGCTCGTCGTGCAG
>CAXTQD010000141.1:10040-12119 GCA_964246175.1 uncultured Chthoniobacterales bacterium
CAGTCCGCTTTGATCTCCGCTAAACGCCTCCGGTGGCACCGCGGGCTCGGCTTCCTGGGCGTCGGCTGGGCCGTGTTGGTGGTGGCAATGGGTACGGCGACAACCCTGCGCGCTTCCATGCGGGAGGTGCGCCACCCGACCGACTTTGCTTCGGTCCAACTCACCGTCACCGCTCTGGAGTTGATGCAGATGCTCTTGTTTGCCGCCCTCGTCGCCGGGGCGATGCGGTGGCGTCGTCGTGGCGACTACCACGGGCGCTTGATGCTGCTGACGATCATCACCATGCTGCCTTCGGTCTTCCCGCGTCTGCCGGTGGACTTCTTTCCGACCAACCTTTCGATCCTGTTCGCCGTGGATGCCGCGTTGCTCTTGCTTATCGGCGTCGACACGCTGTACCAACGCCGCTTGCACCCGGCTTTTGGTTGGGGCGGCGTCTTGATCGTCGCGGCTTTGCACCTGACCTTCCTGGGTGCTCACACGCCGGCGTGGCGGAGCCTTCTGTCGGGTTTGTTATCGTAGTCTGGTGACGGGCGACCCGCCCTACGCTTCAAAAAACGGTCGATTTCCAAGACGGCTCTGATCGCGTGATCGGCATGGCTGCTGACACGCCGATGGTCCGGTGGAGGGACGCACGCTCTTGGCGGCAGCCGTCTCCGCCACGTTCCCTGTAATCCAAAGCTCTGGTGGGGCCGCCGGGGTTTATGTCTGTCCTGTTCGCGCCAGCGACGACACCAACGGTCAGTCGACAGAGGTAGACAGTCACTCCGCTTGCGCTTTCGCTGTGGAAGCAGGTAGGACACGACGTCTGCTGTGTACTGTGGCTACACGGGTGAGTGCGTCTACCCTAAACCACCTCTGGGAACTCCCGTGCGCCCCGAAATTCGGGACTGATCTACAAATTTACAATAATGACGCCTTTGTAGGTGCTAAAATTCTCTGTAGTTTACAATAAGACATATTATTGTAAATTCTGCTTTTCAGAGGTAAACACACTCCAGAAACGAGTTTTGCGATGGAAAACCCTCTTTTTGCCGGGATTCCCTGTCTCGTCCCGATCCGAGCGGGACCAAATCGCCACGGTGCCCAGGCAAAATCACCGGGCGAGAATCCGAGCTTGGCCAGGAAGTAAAGCCTGTTATCTTGAAAGTAAGGAATCCAAGTAAAATGCATCCATCCAGCAGCATCAGCAGCAAAGGGCAGGTCACCATCCCACAGGAAGTCCGTCTGCGTCTCGGCCTGCAAGAAGGCGACCGCGTCGAGTTTGTTGTCGAGGGCGAACGCACGTTGATCCGTCCGGCCCGTCAGGCGCAGAATCCTTTCGAGCGCTATGTTGGCGCGCTGGGAACCTTTTCTGGTGGGGTCGAGGAGATCAACGCTTGGGTCGCCGAGTTGCGCGACGAAGCACCTGACGCAAAGGACGGTGCCGCGTGAGAACCGCCGTCGATACCAACGTCATCTCCGCGCTGTGGTCACGTGAACCGCTCGCGGCTCGCCTGTCGGCGCTCCTCGGGCAGGCCCAGAGGGCGGGTGCCCTGCTGGTCTGCGGCCCGGTGTACGCCGAGTTGTTGGCGCATCCGCTCGCCGAGGAAGCTTTCGTGCGCCAGTTTCTCGCTGACACCCACGTCCGCGTGGATTTTGAGACGGACGAAGGGGTCTGGACCAGAGCGGGCCAGGGGTTTAGTGCCTACGCCAAGCGCCGCCGCAGTTCCGGCGGCGGCGAACCTCGGCGTTTGCTCGTGGACTTCTTGGTGGGTGCCCACGCCGAGTTGCGAGCCGAGCAGCTCCTCACGTTGGATGCCTCGCGCTACGTCCAGGACTTTCCCGACCTCAAGCTCCTGGAGGTTGAACCAGCCGAGCAGTAACTCCTGCCATGGAACACTCCTCCCCTGCCCCGCCGGAGCCGCTGGCCGTCGCGGATTTTGATGCGCTCACGCGGGCCGCCCGGCAGGAACGCTGCCTGAGTGAGAACACGCTTTTGGCGTACCAACGAGCGTGGCGGCGGCTCTTGGCCTGGAGTGGCGCTGCCCGGCTCGACCCGGTGACGCTCACGAGCGAGCAAGCCGCCCGGTTCTACCGCGA
>CAXTQD010000142.1:0-12027 GCA_964246175.1 uncultured Chthoniobacterales bacterium
GTGTTGGCTAACCCGTCCCCATCGCTGCTCTGCTGCCCACCGTCCTGAGGCAAGTCCTCAACCAGAAGGAGGTTCAGTAGCCATGACCCATCATCATGCCAGCCGGCGGATCGGGCTGGGCGACTACACCGTCACATCCAACCGGCCGCTCTCGCGGCAGTTCTTCGACTCGCTGGATCGTCGGCCTGTGCCTGCACGTCGATTGGTCCCACGCCACCTGACGATCCGCCTAAGTATAGAAGGCCAGAGTGCTTTGCGTAGCTTCCTGAGCCAGCATTTTGGCGAGAGCAGACCGGCTTTTCGCAACGTCTGGCTAGGCGTGAGAGCGCGTACCCAGCCCTCGGCGCGGGTGGCAAGCTCCTCGACGCAGGCGAACTGGCGGTTGGCGGCGAGGGTGTTCTTTAGCCCGCGCCAAAGGTGATCGACCGGGTGGAGCTTGGGATGCTGGCGCGGCAGCCAGAAGAGCCGGATGCCCAGCTTTTCGGCCAGGCGCAGGCTGCTGGGGCTGCAATGGCTGCCGTGGCGGTCCAAGAGCAGCCAGAGCGCGCCGCAGCCTGCCGCCCGGCGGCAGCCTCTTCATCGCCCGCACGAGCGCCCCTTTTTCTGGGCGACGTGCGGGGCAGGTTCGGCGAAGACAAAGCGCGGACGCTTCCAACGCCGTCCTGCCGCGTGCAGGCGGCGGCGCAGGGTGCGCGCACTGACCGGATGGCTTTGGCGGCGCAGATGCGCGGCGAAAAGCGGCACCGTCCAGTTCGTCGCTGCGTAGCCCAGTGCCAGCGGGTCGTCGGCCAGCGTGTCCAGCAACTTGGCGTGGTTCAGGGCGGGCACCACCGGATGCCGTCCCAGGCGCGGCTTCTCGGCCAGAGCTTTTTGCGGCTGGCGGCGCGCCTTGGATCGCCTCCAAGTAGCGCACCAGTACTGCACGCTGCGTGTTCCGGGCGTTTGAAGGTGCGCCTACGGACGCGCTCGGTCTGGCCGAGTTGGTGATGATCTATCCACCAAGAGAGACCGCAGCGACGAAGTAGACCGTTTCCATTCTAACGGTCGTGCATCTCTCTAATTTGTCTTTGATGCCCTTACGTACTGTGCACCACGAAACTCCACATAGTGTGTGTATCCTCCGATACGAGTGAAACGATCTAGTTCGTGGAAGATTTCACGTGAAGCTGTTTTGAAGGTTTGAAACCAACTCCGAAGATCAAATATCCCGCAGTTCTTTCCACTCAGGTCGCCACCAACGACACCGCCTCCAATGTCGAATCTACCAACGTCTATGCGGAACGGCAGCGTGGCTTCACCAACCGTGTCGCCGTTTACTTCGACCTTCAGCGTTGTATATCCGCCAGCGATTCCGATGCCGCAGTACAAGATGATCCATTCGCTGATCGGAACGCCTTGGGGCCCAAGGGAACTCTCACTGGGTGCTGCTCCCCTTTTCCGTCTACAAAACAGAAGGTGAAGACCTGATCGCGAGAGATGTATAGCGACAGACGTTCTTTGCCTTTGCTACCATAGTCCACGAAATACTTCCGAGTCGGCGTAGGCTGTGCGTGGATTCAGATGCAGAGATACATGGAGAAACCCGGAAGCCCTTCATGCACTTGCTCCAACGTCTGTGCGGGTGAGATCTTAGGCAGACTCTTGCCACGCGTGATCGTACGCAGAAGTCCTACGATCAGCACCAAACAAAGCACCGATAAGCCCGCGCCGATGGCGTAAGCGGCGAAGGTTTTGTTTGTCACCAGGATAGCCAAGCCCAGAAAGATCAGCGACACTGCGACGGAGACGACGATATTTTGAATCCATGAAGCATCATGAAGTTCACGGATAGTTCCCTCAAGAATCTGCCTCCAGCTGTTGGCTAGATGATCGGCATGGGCTTTGCCTTGGGACTGGCGTGTGGGCTGCTCTTGCACTGAGCACAAGTTCCCAGATGGCCTGAGCTTGGGCAAGCTCGCTGCCTGCCTGATGGTTTTTCTTTGCCGGCTGAGCGGGTCGCCCTACCTCGCTCGGCATATGGGAAATCCTCAGACTCCAAACCCGCCCGGCTTCAAGCCCGCCACCCACTATGCGCCGAACCCTCTAAAGCCGTTTGATGCGCGCATGGGTGACGCCAAAGCCGCAGGCAACTACGGCTACACGGACGCGCACCGCGGCATGGATGGCACGATCCTCTCCATGCGCAACGCCAACGGAGAGCGGATCAACTTCAAGAACGGCAAGAGCCCCGAGCAGATCGAGCACGAACAGCGCCAAGCCGACGCCAAGGTGCAGGAGCAGCATGCCCAGCAGGAGAACCGCGACACGCTCGCACGCACCAAGGGCATCGTTCCCCGGACCGCCAAGTGGGAGAACGGCACCTTGGTCGGCGGCATCCACGCGGGGCGACGGCTCGATCATCAGCCGGGACAAGAACGGCAATCTGACGAGCGACGGTCGTCCCAACCCGCAGCTCCTTCAGAAACTCTCCCAGCAGCAGGGCCAGCCGCAGAGCGCCCAAAGCTCGCCTGTTGCAAACGCGCCGCCCAACCCTCCATTCAACCCCGCCGATCCGGTTGCCTCAGAGGGCGGAGAGTCTGGTCCGTTGCCCATCAGCGCGGACGCCGTGCTCAGCGGCGGAGCTAGGCCACGTGTCCAGTTTCCTCGCTTCGTTCCGCCACAGCAAATCGCAGGCAACCCCGCGGATGTAGGCCGTGCGCTCCAGAGTGCAGGGAACGCCGACCGACAAAACGGCGACATCGGTCGGCAGTATGGCTCCGCACGCGTCACCCCTGATGCTCCTCCGCAGATACCCACCAGCACGCAAGTCGTCGGCCGCACGACCGACGCGCAGGGCAACACGGTCGAGACGCTCGGCAACGGCGGTACGGCCGTCGTTCCCTCCCAGTCGCAGGCTGCGCCGGCGAACGGCGGCAGCGGCATTTACGTCAACGGCGTCCCGCAAACCCAGGGCAGCGATGGTCGCTACGTGGCCGATCTGAGCGGGGCAGGTCGAACCCAGCCGCCGCAAGTGCCAACCCCTACACCCGTCCAAGCTCCGCTGGCTCCTGGCGTTGCTGCCGCCATTTCTCCGGCGCTGATCGCACAGGCGGCTGGGTTGGTGCCGCCAGTAGCCAGCAGCGGACAACCCACGACGAGCACTCCTTCAGGCGCGTCGGCTCTACGGGCGGTGCGCGCCGCGGCCCCCAACGCGGACTTGATCGCACAGGCTCGTGCGCAAGTGGAGAACGACCAGCAAACCAAAGCCGTACAAAATAGCGGCACGCTGGGCGACTACTCCAACCCCAACGATGGCTCGTACTCGGCGGGTGCCAGGGGAGTAGCAGGCTCGCTCCCAGCCGCTCCGCCCATGACAGCACCAGACGGAGCGTCGGGGGTAGCTTCGCTAGGCAGTGCCAGCCCGCGCGGTGCCGTGCAGACAGCGGCGAACGGTGCAGCGTCCAGCTTCCAAGGTTCGTTTGCCACGACCGACGATGGCCCCGCCAGCACCGCAGATGGCGGCTTGAAGTTCCCGATGGCGCCGAAGGTGGGCGATACCTCCAGCTTCTCGTTGTCCACCGGTGCGCCTTCTTCCGACGCGTCCTCTTCAGGCATCTCAGGCTTCGGTGACACTAACCTGGGCAGCAGCAAGCCGCCCACCGTACCGACTGCCTCGCTCGACAAGCCTATCAGTTTGGGTCTGAACACGGGTGCTGATCCTTCCAAGCCGCCGCAGGTGCCGACGACGACCAGCCCCGGTACGAACGCGTCTCAACCGGCAAGCAACGGGGCAGATTTCGTGAAGAACGAGCAGCAAAAGAGCGAGGCGAACTACCATGCTGCGATGGCACAGAGCCAAGCCTTCCAGGGCGAGACGGACGACGACTACCGCAAGGGCAACCAAGCCCTCGGGATGTCGTAGCCAGCGACGACCATGGATCACAACGACATGGACGCCAGCGACGACGTGGACGGGTTCGTGCTCGAACTGGAGAGTATCCCCGGCATCGAACCTCCGACCAGGGAAGAGTTGCTGGCGCTCAATCTAGCCCCACCGGAAGGCGCGGCGGAAGCCATCGTTGCCTACAACGGCAGCCTCGTCTGGAACTACCACGTGTGCGACGTGGTGAGCAGATACCCGTTGATCGGCGTGGCCGGGAGCGAGGCCAACCGACGCTTTGCCGAGTTGTTCAAGGTCTGGGATGATCCGCACGGCGTCGAGTGCCGCTTGTAGGGCGCGACGGACTTCGTGATGATCTACCCGCCGCATGAACCTGTGGTGAAGTTGGTGCTTGGGGTGCCAGTTGGATAAAAGCGCAAAGTCAGGTTAGTCGGAGCGCCAAAGCGAACATGACGGCGCCCACGAGCACCGCCGAGGCGAGTACCACCGTCAGAACTCGCTTCTTGCCGGTCCATCCTTGCTCAGCGGAGACTGTGTGGGACGCAGGAGCGTCTGGCTCGCTTCCTCCCTGCTGCGAAGCGGTAAGTGCTGGTGAGATTTCGCGGTCCACCACAGGTTCCTGACAAGCTTGCATAGACAATCGCGGCTGGGCAGGTGCCGGTGCCTGCTTGGTCACGCCATGTGGGCGAGGCGGCAGTGTGAGAACGATGCGGTTCGACTCTGCGGCAAATTCGTCGTCGCTTGGCAGCACTTCGGAAATCTGTAGCCAGCCGCTCCCGCCTGCCTCCAAGGCTTGGTCGCTCGTCTTGAAGATGCCGAGCCTCAGGCCCGCACAAAGCTGAAACGCAGTGAAGGGACCGAAGCCACCCCCTTGGCGTTCGAGGTAAAACTTCGGTACTGGCACCGGCGCGGCCTCCACAAGAGGCTCTGCGTTTACCTGTGCAAGCGAACCCACCGGAGCCGCGCCTTCACAGAACGGCAGTTCTGCCTCGGCTTGCACGGGAGCGGTGGAGGTGGCTGCGTCTTCCCTCGACGCTGATGTCAAGTCGGGCCGCGCTGGCATCTCCGCCCGCAGAGCGTCTGCTGGCGGCAACGTTTCGGTGGAGAGATCAACCGGCGAGGCGGAAGCAACGGCAGCCCGTCGGCGGGAGCGTGGTGAGGCGGTCGCGTCCGCAGCTCTCGCCACCTTGCGTTTGGCGGGCTGCTTTGTGGGTGACGCAGCCTTCTTGGTCTTCGGCTGCTTGGGAGGTGACAAGAGGGAAGGAGTGTCCGATACCATGAGCGTTTGAGGTTGGTGGCTTGGAGGAAGGACACCTTGCACAGCAAGCACTAGGCCCCGGCGTAAGAAGGTGGGAATAAACCCTAGAAGGTAGAGCCTTCCATACAATATGGGGTAAGCTCCCCATGCGCGATTGGATGGCTTTGGTATCAGGGCTGCTTTGTATCGGGTCACCAAACCTGACTCATGAAAACCCGCTTCTCTCCTCGCTTCTGCTCGCCGCCGCTGCCCTGCCTGCCTTCTGGGCATCTACCTGCCAGGCGCAGACCCAACTGCTACTCAACGGCACGTTCCTGACCAACACGGCCATCAACGGCAACTCCGTGGGAGTGGGCCGCAGCGGCGACACGGGGGCTGCCTACACCCTTAACAACACGACCGGCACCACCGGCTGGTTCACCACCGGAGTGGACGCTAGCGGCAACAACCGTTTCGAGATTTGGGCCTCCGGCTACAACGGCAGTCCGGCGGTGTCGGGCAACTCTCTGGAACTGGCCAACAACGGCGGTGGCAGCAAGACCTACCAGAATGTGACGGCCGCGTCTGGCGTCGGGATGCTGACGGCCTTCTCCTTCGGGTATGCCACGCGGGACAGCGGGACGGACGCGTTCACCGCATCCGTGCTGGATCTGACCACCGGTGCCACCGTGTTCTCCCGGGCCTTTAACCCCACCGGCTCGTTCTCGACCAACCAACCGTTCTCCACCACCCTGAACGTCACCCCGGGTGACACCTACCAGATCGCCTTTCTGGACCAGAACACGACGCCCGGGAACCCAGGTGTCCTCGGCGTTGGCGGCTACCCCGCAAACTCGCTGAGCGCCCACATCGACCAAGTCTCCTTTGTCCAAGGGGTGCCCGAGCCTTCCACCTGGGCCATGTTGGGGCTGGGTGCCACTGGGGCGGTCGTCGTGATCTTGCGCCGGCGGCGAGTTGCTTGAAGCACGGCCTCTTTCGGCGTAACATCCCGCGGAGGCGGGCTCTGATCCCTACAGTCACCACTGCCTGCCCACTTGTCTTTCCAGGACGAGCCTACCTCGGTGCAACCAGCCATGAACGCAGAGCAGGTCCCGTGGCCCCCGCGCCGCGCTCTGGTCGTCGAAGATGCCTTCGAGGTCGGGGCGTTGTTCCAAGATGTCATCCGCACGCACTTCGGTTGCCCTACCACGCTGGCTGGCAGCGTGGAGGAAGCCATCGGCCACTTAGAGAAGGAGAACGTAGATTTGGTGGTATGCGACTTGGCGCTGATCGGCGGCAGCGGTTTAGACGTAGCGGCATGGTTGTGCACTCACCGGCCGGCACTTGCCCGGCGATTGCTGATCATCACGGCATGTGCGCGTGACGAGGTGTTGACCCAAGCCGTGCAACGCGGCGAAGTGCGTGCGCTCTACAAGCCCTTCAACGCCACTCAACTCATCCAAGCCATCGAGCACTCCGTGCGGGTGGCGTCAGGCTGAAGCTGTCGGGCTGTCTTCGAGCTGTGTTGCCCGGAGTCGAACCGCAGCGAGTGGATGGTACATCTTACCTGCGGCTTGAAAGTACGCTGTGGCCCCGGGTACGCCTTGGCTGCCGTGCTTGACGCGGAGGCCAACCGCTTTCCTGATGATCCGGCCATCCACTACACCGTCGCTGGGCTGGCAGCGTTGCAGGGCAACCTGGATGTGGCTCGCGCTCGACTGGATCTGGCGTTGTCTCAACAGCCTTCGGGGCGAGAGGCCGCCAAGCAGGACGGCAGCTTCGCCGCGCTCCATGCTGAACTGTAGCCGCGCACAGCATGACCTGCGAACAGTCGCTGACTTCGTGATGATCAACCGCCACGGGAGCTTCTATTTCTGGCAGAGCGCTAAGTTGATGGGCAACCGCCATGAGCTAACTGCCTATCCGAATAACCGGTTTGACGGTATGCTTGGCGGGTGAAGAACCCTGAGCCGAAGCCGCGCAAGCGGCCTCACGCCAAACGCATTGGGAGCACCGGCGGGCAGTTCGTCATCAGCGATGAGCTTTGGGCCTTGATGGAGCCGCTCTTGGCCCCGCATCCGAACACCCACCGCTTCGGTGGCGGGCGGCCCCGCGTGCCGGATCGTCAGTGCGCGGATGGCATCTTCTTTGTCTTGAGAACCGGCTGCCAGTGGAACGCGCTCTCGGCGACGGGCCTCTGCCCAAGCTCCACGGCGCACGACCGCTTCCAGGCGTGGGTAGCCGACGGCTTCTTTTTGCGCTTCTGGCAGGCGGGCCTCGGCCGAGTACGACGCGTTCCGAGGCAGCGACCGGGCCTGGGTGAGCACGGACGGGGCGATCACCAAGGCGGCTCCCTTGGCCGGGGGGGGGAACCGGTCCCAGCCCCGTGGACCGCAGCAAGCGGGGCACCAAACGCTCGTTGTTTGTGAGGGAGGGGGGCGGCGCACCCATGGGCCGGTCGGGCGCCCGGGGCCCACCGCAACGACTGCAAGCGGCTGGAAGCGACCATCCAGAGCATCCCCGTTGCCCGGCCAAAGCCGACCCAGGCGCACCCGCAGCACGCCTGAAAAGAAGCCAGGACAGAAAGCCCGCCGCTGGGTGGTCGCACGCACGCACCGCTGGTTCAACCGCTTTCGCAGCATCCTCACCCGCTGGAGGAAAAAGCCGCGAACTTATCAGGCCATGCTTTACTTCGGTTGTGGCCTCACCGCCCACCGCGCCGCACTGTTTTCCGGATAGGCAGTTAACACCTTTCAGCCGTTTTGAAATTGGCTGTAAGCCGTTTTGAAGACGGCGGGAGCCACCAGGCACCCTTCACTCTCCCAAATGCGCAACTCGGGATGCGGAATCGTAAAACTCAGAAACCAGGGTTGGACGTTGATCCTCTGGCATTCTGCGTTCCGCATTTCTTCAAGGCATCACTTTGAAGATCGCGTACGGCTCCGTGCGGGCATTCCGACCACCGTTGTACTTCGGCTGATGGTGGATGTGCGAGCACGAGAAGTACAGCGCGCCGTCCGGCCCCATGGCGAAGGAGTCCGGCCACTGGATGCGCGGGTCCTGGGCGACCAGTTCGATCTGGCCGTCAGGTGTGCGCTTCTTGATCGTGCCACCGCGCAGGTCGCTCAGGTAGAGCGTGCCGGACTTGTCCATCCAGAGGCCGTCGACCGGGAAGGTCTTGCCTGCGATCTCGACGGCGTTGTGCAGATCGTTCTTGCTCAGGGATTCGTCGCGCAGCTTGGCCGTGGCGATCTTGTAAAGCGTTTCGCTCAGGATCGACTGGTAGTACAAGGTCTCGCCGTCGGGCGAGAGCGCGATGCCATCGGCGTTGAAGTTAGGCTTCTTGCCTTTTTCGTCGAGGACTTCCTTGCCGTTAATGGTTAGATCCACGTTCTTGTCGGCGATAGTAGACTCATCCTCCACGAGCAAGCGGCGGCTGGCACCGGTCTTAAGGTTGACGACGATGATGCCGCCCAGGCCGCTCTCGGTGATGTAGGCGAACTCCTTCTCGTTGTCGAAGCGCACATCGTTGAGGTAGCTCTTGCTCGGCGCGATGTCGGAGCCGAAAGGGATATTCTGTACAACCTGGTTGGTCGTCAGGTCGATCTGCACGAGCTTGGGTGCGCCGGCGACAACGCCTTTCATGTTGATGTTGCCCGGGTCGAGCACCCACAGTCGGTCCTTGTCGTCCACGACCACGCTCTGCACGCAGACCCACTTGCCGGCGGTGTCCTTGTCGCCGTCCTGGTACGAGTTCCATTCCTCGTTGGGGAAAGGCTTGGTCGTGCCATCGGGCATCACCTCGACGACGGCGTCTTTGTAGTCTCCCTCCCAGTGCGGGAAGTTGGCGAAGAGCCGCCCGGTCTTGGATACGGCGATGCCGGTGACCTGGTACTTGTCGAAGTGCGCGACCTCGGTGATCGGCTTGCCCTGGGCACCGGCGGGAGCGTCGGCGGCGCGGAGCGGGGTCAGGGCCGCGCCGGCCAGAGCCGACAGCAGCAAAAGGGGGCGGAGTTTCGTCATGCCCCTTGTTCGATTGGCGAAGGCGGGGAGGTTCTACGCGACACGAAACAATCCCGCCATCTCCGCTTCCACCGAGCGCACCGCTTCTTGGCTGGCGGCCTCCATGCGCTGGTAGAGGGTGAGGGCTTGCTCGCCCAGAAGGGTGAGGTGTGCCTCGCCACCCGTCCGGCCGCCGCGGCGAACCTCCACGGCGGGTGTCCGGAAGCATCCGTTGAGGCTCTGGACGAGCTTCCACGCCTTCATGTACGACATGCCCATCTCGCGCGCCGCTTGTGCGATGGACGCCGTGTCGCGGATGCGGGCGAGGAGTTCCGCGCGGCCGGGTCCAAGGGCGGGTTCGCTGCCGAGGTAGACGCGGATGCGCATCTGCACGGTGGGGGTCGGCGCAGGCATGGCTTCAAATGCGCAACGCGCGCTGGCGGTGGTGTTCGTCGGTGCGGTTGGCGATACGATGCACGTCGGCGTCGGACAGGAACACCGGCCCGCCCAACGCCGCCGCTCCGGCGAAGATCCGCGCCGCCTTGTCGGCCATGAGCATCGCGGCGAGGACCGCCTGTGGCGAACCACCCAGCGTGATGACGCCGTGGTTAGCCAGGAGGATGACGCGTGGGGTCATGCCGAGTTCCGCCTGAAACGCCGCCACGCCGTCGCGGATGGTGCGCGCCAGTTGCAATCCCGGGTCTGCGTACGGCACGAACACGGATTTGTTCCCACAGCAAACGATCTCGTCCGGGCACGCCCGCCGGTCTGCGAAGTCCCGCGCCCGCGGCGAACACAAGATCGCGTTGACGCTGACCGGATGCGCGTGCCCGACGTACTCGACGCCGGGTAACGAGAGCAGTTCGGCGTGGAACACCGCCTCGACCGACGGCTTCTTGGCCTCGGAGTCCACGCGGCTGCCGAAAAGGGTCTCGTCAATGCGCTCATCGCTGACCTCGCCCGCGTCAAGCAACCCGCGCAACGGCTCGAAGCGGCACTCCACCACGTCGGCGGGCGTCAACGTGCCCAGGCTGCTGCCGCTGGCCTTGACCAGGAACGTGCCCTCGTTTTCGCGCGTGGAGGTATTGCCCTCACCGAGGATGGCCAAAGCCCGGCTTTCGCGGCCGAGTTCGTGCGAGAGGGACAGGAGATTTGCGCGACGGTCGGCGGGATCATTCATGGGCGTTTCTGACTTACCACCGATCCCCTGTCACTCGCAACCTTCCCAAAAACCAGAGCCGGACACCCGGCCCCTATGAGCAGCCCGGTGTCCGGCTTGGTGAACTGTCCAGCGTGTGCGCGCTTACTTGCGGTAGGTGTCCTTGCTGTCCTTCGGCTCAGGACGCTCGGGCTTGTCGGCCGAGCCGTAGCGGAAAATCAGCGCGCCGCTGACGACATTGACCTGGGAGTCGTAGCGGCCGTTGAGCAGGTGGCCAGAGTTGTCCACGCTGGTGATCAGCGGATCGTTGACGAAGAGGTGCAGGTACGATAGCTCCACGTCCGTGTCCACGTAGAGGCTCTTGAAGATCGGGTTGCGGAAGCCGAACACATGGTACTTCAAGCCCGTGGACACCAGCCAGCGATCGCCGTCGGGCACGCGCGAGGAGCGCGCGAACTGGTCGGGCACGGGAGACTGATCCCAACCGCCGCCCAGACGCAGCGTCAGGTCCTTGATGGGCTTATACTCCAGGCCGCCGGTCACACGCACCGCGTCGTGGTAGCGCAGGGAGAGACCCGGCTGGGTCAGGTTCGGATCGGTGATGAGTGACGCTTGGCTGGCGGGGTTGGAGAAGTTGATCGGGATTTGCTGGAGGCGGTCCCACTTCGTGTAGGTCACGCCGGCCAGGAAGGTGAACCGGTCGTTGAGAAAACCCTGGCTGAGCCCGAAGTTGTAGATTTCCGGCAGTTCGAGCTTGGCGGAGGCTCGCTGGCCCGTGAACGCGCCGCCGAACCCGGGAAGGTTCGCAAAAGCGGGCACGCCGCGGAAGGTCGCGTAGCCGTCCAAGGTCTGAGTGATGCCCGAGCGGTAGGACACGCCGATGCGGCCCGTGCCCAGGCCCGGGATCTGGTCGGGCATGAGGTATTCGAGGATGCCGCCGACGTTGAAGCCGTAGCTCACGTCCGAGCCTTCCAGGCGGACGCTGCCGTCGTTGCGGCCGGGGGCGAAGCCGGGGATGCGCAGGCTCGCGCCGAGCAGGCCGAAGTCGATGGCGTTGGAGAGCACGGCGCTGGAATACTGCGCGTCGAAGCCCCCGCCGATGCTGATGAACTTCCAGCGGTACGAGAGCGACGCGCCGTAGTCGATGGTGCGCAGTTGGGAGCGCAACGACGAGTAGCGGCCGACCCAGTTCGGATCGTAGTCCACGGATAGACCGAAGGGCACGGTGACGGCGATGCCGAGGTTGAACTTGCCGTACTTCTCGCTGTCCAGCAGCGTGGCCGAGAGGAACGAATCCCCGAAGCTCGCTCCGCGTGCGCCCTCGCCGCCGTTGCTGCCGTTGATCGGCAGGCCGGCCACGCCAGGGGCGACGTAGCGCGAGCCGTTGTTGTGGAAGTCTGCCTGCGGCGAGATGTAGGTGTAGGAGCTTTCCGTCTGGAAGCCCGGCAGGAACCCCATGGAGGCGGGGTTGAAGAAAATCGTGCTCGGGTCTTCGGCCGAGGCGGCTTGGCCGGCGAAGGACAGGCCGACGGCGCCGGGGCTCTGGTCACTCAGGGAGAAAGCACCGGCGCGGGCCGAACGCACGCCGCCGGCGGTGAACAGCGCACCGGCCGCGAGGGCGGCCACGCCGGAACGCAAGGCGGGACGCGGGAGGAAGGGGAAGGTCATGGTCGAGGGATGATGATCCGGCGGGGGGGTGAAGGTGATTCGCCAGGGCGTACACCGACGTAGGGGCAGCCGGTACATGCG
>CAXTQD010000143.1:0-12006 GCA_964246175.1 uncultured Chthoniobacterales bacterium
GTTGGCGGCTATCGTGGCGGACACGAGCGCCTTTGAACTGCTCAGCCGCCACATGGAGCCGGAGGAGCTGCGCATCTTGCGGCGCTTCCTGATCGAGTGGGCCAAGGGCGACGAAAACTCGTATCTCTTTCAGCACGTGCTCATCACCATCGCTCAGTGGCGCATGGCGGCCGCGGTGCCCATCGAGACGGCCAAGGTCTTCGAGCAGTACAAGCACGTCGCCCAGGAGGGCGTGCGCCAGATCGCCCAGGCGGCCGAGGCCAAGCTGGCCGACTTCGTGAAGATGCGCGCCGAGATCGGCGAAATCCTGGCCGACTTGAAGGCGCGCGTGGCGCAGCTCGACACGGTGGCACAGGCAGCGGAGGCACGGATGGAACGGCTGACCCGCGACTTTGAAGCGGTGATCGTCACGGCCCGCACGCACCTGGAAAAAGAAATGGCTGCGCGTCGGCAACGAACGTGGGCGTGGGCGCTCAGCGCGGGGATCGTGGTGGCGGCGCTCGGTTGGCTGGCGACCTACCAGTTGGAGCGGCAGGCCGGGGAACGGTGGAAAGCCGAGCAGACGGCGCAGTTTGCGCAGTGGCGCGCCCGGCAAGCCGCTGATTGGCCGCGTTGGGCGGAGAGCCAGGTCCAGGCCCGATTGCAGGCGTTGGAGCCGGGAACGTACCGGCTGGCGCAGCAGATCGAGCGCAGCAAACGGCAGGTCAAGCTGCCGGAAGGCGGGACGGGTTGGGAAATCACGCTCTTCGACGACGTGGGCATTCTCAGCGTGGACAGCACCTTTGACGCGCAGAACATCCGCCAACGCTTCCAGGTGCATTTGCGCGACGACCCGGAGCGGTCGGCGCTCTCAGCCACGGCACCGGCGGCGGGGAACAGTGGCAAGGAGCGTTCCCGTCCGTAGATTAAACTGGCTAGCAAGGTGTCCTCTTTTTTAATCTTCCACGCTTCATGTCCCTCCCCTCTCCTGCCGGCGAAACGCCACCGGATCGTGCCGGGAAACTCGCCGCCATCCTCTCGATCCAGCCCGACGACTCCCAACCGTTGACGTAGTTCAGCGCCGAGCAGCGGGCAGCCTACGAATGGGCGATCCAATGGCTGCACGACTTCAATCTTGGCCGAAGGCCCAAGCCAGAGTTTTCCGACGAGGTGTTAAGCCGGTTGAGCGACTTTCACGGCACGCAGATGAACGAGTACCACCGCCAGCAGAAACCCACCGCCGCGCCACTGTTGACCGACCCGGAGCCGCCTACGCAAGATCGGCTCACGCCGGAGGCCGGAGATTTCATCACGGACATGCTCCATAATCTAAACACCCACCAGCCGGGAGTACCGCGCGGCCAGAACGTGCGCAACTGCCCACAGCCCGAGTTCAGCCCGGAGCCGGTGGCCGCTGATGCCCCCGCTCCCGCCGATCCCCAGCCGGTAGAACCGGACCCGGAAGCGGAATGGTCGCAGCGGGTACTGGCAGGCATGAAGCGGATGACCGAGGACCCGGAATACCGGGCATCCATCGAGAAGCGAATTTCCTGAAAAAACCGTGAGGTTTAACCAGGAAGCACGTAAGGGGGAAGGAAGCACTAAAGGGTTCCTGTCCGTGGCACTCCCACGGTAGAAACCAGGTGGTATAAAGCGCGAAAGTTCTGCTGTTCCTTTGTCCGACACGCCTTGAAACTTTGCCAGCTCGTGAACCGCCGCCTGACCGACCAGCTACGCGGCATCTGCCAGTACGACGTGATTTTTGCGGACCCGGCGATGCTCCTGGCCCCAGGGCCGAGCCATTGCAACGTGTGCGTCGTCGAGCCGGACGTGGCGGGCGAGCCAGAGCCAGCGTTCGCCGGGCAGATCGTCGTCGTATTCGTGCAGTTCCTTGACCAGGACGAGGGCACCAGCGTCACCCACGCGGCGGGCCACCTGATTTGCTTTCACGGCCCCCGGTGGCTGGAAAGCGAAGGTTACGCGCTGGACCAAGGCAAACGGGTGGTTCGTTACTTCGAGTGCTACGCCGACGCGCGCACGGTCGATGAAGTCTGGATTGACGCGAGTACCACCGCCGTGCGCTGGCGGCCGTTCACACGAGCTTTTCGTTGACGCCGTGGCAGCGGCAGCGGGTTTCAATCAGGCGGGTCGTGCCTTTAGGTTTGGGCTTTGTCATCCAGTAATTTGCCAAAATGGCTTTAAGGAAATGACTGGAAACAGGCAGCTTATACGGTGTGCTCAGAGGGAGAAGATTCTCGTTTGACAGGGTTTTCTTGTTTTACGACGGCAGCGGAATAGGCTGCTTTTCGCCCGAGAGAAAGTTGCTCTCGCTTAGAAAACCACCAACGGCATGACCTGGGATGAATTGACCGATTTGCTCACGAGGTTGGGCGAGGGCTACGACCTGAAGGTTCACGTTGTCCGGCGCGAGGGCCTGGACACGGTGGCCCTGCACATCGTGCCGGTGGCGTGGTTTACCTCCATGCGGTTCACGGGTGCGTTGAACATGGGCGTTTACAAGGGTGAGGAGAACCGGCTGGTAGGCACCGAGCAAATCCCGCTCGCGGAACTGACCCCGGAGTTCGTGCGTGAGCGGGTGGACGCCGCGATGGACAGGGCGGTAGCGGCGAGAGGGGTTGAACTGGTGCTCGACCCGGAGGCCGTGCGGATGTTTTTGGAGAAGTTCCCTAGGCCGCAGATGCGCGACATCGAAGGCAGCGCGTAGAAAGATCGGCAGGAGGGGAAACGCCTTTCCCCTGGTCGAAGCCCCAAGCGTCTTCGACACACCCCATTCTACGGGGGACACCCCCGTAACGCCCCCGTGCGCGGCCACCGCGCCGCGTACAAGGGAAATCTCCACCTTCGCAGACTCAGGTTGTATTTCTCTTGACCCGTCGCTTTACGTGGCCGCTCCAGAAGTCAGGATAGGATTTCGCCTGGAGCGAAATCCTGTTTGGGGAAACAGGCTATCGGAACGGTCGCCAAGGACAGAATCTGAGCCTAAATGGATGAACCCCGCTCACGCCGTCCACGACCATCCAGAGCAATAACCTCCCGTAACGCTTGGAGGGTAGCTTCATCCCGTCGGGGAGTACGAAGCAGCACGCGCACCAGGGTTGAAGACCCGATGTTTCGCTTCCCCGATTGTTGCCGTAGCCACGAGACAAAATCATCTGCCTGTGCCAGCTCATTTACAGGAACGGCTACCGTGGTGGCCTTTGAGCGTGATGTTTCCACCGCAAGCCTATCAGGAGCAGGCAAGCGTTCGGATTCAATGGCTGGCGGAGGCAAAGATTTTTCGAGTGCCGCTGACATCTTCGCCTTCAAGGCATCAGCTTCCACCCGAGCCGTCGCTCGGTTGCTTTTTTTGTCTGGCATAGAATTATTGGTTTAAATATATATAAAATATATATCTATAAATCAATAGATTATCCGTTCAGTTCCATGGCGACTGCGAAGACCTCGCGTTCCATTTCAGGCGTCAAAGCCGCCCAGCCGTCAAGCGCGGCGTGCTGATAGCCCTGGCGGTCGTGCAGGTAAGATTTGAGTGAAGGCAGCCCAATACGCTCTGCCAAGTCGTCAAGATCACGACTGAGACGAGTGCGAGGTTTAACCTTGTTGAATAAAACGCAAGCTTTCTCGGCGGCGCCTTCCCGCTTGATTGTCTCGGCGGTAGTGCGGGAGGTGAACAAGTCCGTTGGGCTGGGCGACGTGACCAGCACGACACGATCCGCGCGTTTGATGGCATCAATGAGTTCCCTGCTTTCAAGACGCGGAGGAGTATCAATCACCAGGACGTCGAACGGCTCGCCCAGCCTGGCAACCGTCACCGGCGCGCCCGTCACGCCGATCCACTGAGTTGCCGTTTGCTGAGGGTCGAGGTCGAGAAGACCCACCCTTCGTTTCGATGAACCTTGCCAAGCGAGAGCAATCAACATTGCCACCGTGGTTTTGCCTGATCCGCCCTTGCCGTTGCAGACTGAGATTATCATGGAATCTGATTGGAATTGAATTGTACAAGTATATAATCTATAGTTTATAGATTATATTTTTATTTGTTTATGGGTTTCAAATTACACGACGCTCTTTAATGTGCAAGCTTTGACGAGGCAGCGAACAGAGCCACCGCAAACTCGACGCCGCAGCAGTCGTTCTGTTACACTCGAGCCAACCCGCACCCATGAGCCGTCCAGCCAAGCCAGCAGACTTAGTGCAGCAGATCGAGCTATTCGATAGCTGGTTTGCCGCGCCAACCGAAACGGAACATTCTCGCACCCTCGCCTTTTGGGATGTAATTCCTTGGCGTCTGCTTTCCCATCAGCGCAAAGGCAGAAACGCCGAAGTCATCACTTTTGACGGCGTGAAGATCGACGACAGCCGCGAAGTCTCTGTGCAGCTTACTCCCGCGATCCTGCCGCCGTTGCCAAACTCAGCGGCGACGAGGGTACTTTTTCCGGGCGTCCGCGAGGAATTGGTTGAACGAGTGCTCAGGAAGATGGCCGTTCACAAGCTGGCAGACAGTGAAATCCAGCAACGAGCCGGGAACGGCACCATTGAAGTAGGCATCACCTTTTCACTCCACCAGCTACGGAAGGAGCTGGAGAACAGCGGTCACGAATTCAGGCTTTCCGACATCCGCGAATCCTTAGAGGTAATGCACCTTTGCAACGTGCGGGTGGAATGCCCAAGGGACACGCTCATTCATCGGAAATCTGGACCGATTTTAGGCGACCTGGAATCCATCTGTGACCCAAACGACGCAGACGGCCAACGCTCACTTTACCGAGCGAGCTTCCATCCCCTCGCCTCCGCTGCGATCATAGGGGAACTTTACCACCCGATCAATTTTGCCCGTGTGATGGCGCTCACCCAGCCGCTTGCTCGATGGATAACCAGTCTGCTCAACGTGCGGTTCCGCTACGCTACGCGCGGCATTGCAGAGAAAAAGCGCAGCTTCCGGCTCACTCTCAAAAGAGTAATGACAGATAGCGGGATGCGTCCCGAACCGCGCATGCGTGACAATATCCAGAGAGTACGCGACGCGATAGAGGAGCTGCGAAAAGTTGGCTTCCTGGACATGGGTATGTCCGTGGACCAAATCGAAACCTTACGACACGAGAGGACCACGGGACGACCGCGGATCAATGCTGCCGAGTGGGAGCTTTATCCCAGTGACCGCTTTGCCCGCGAGATCATCGACGGCAACCTTGCCAAGAAGAACCGGCAAGCCGCACGCTTGGCCGAGTTGCCAAAATAGTGGAAATAGGTGGTTTTGAAGCGCGAAAGGGTAAAACCCCAAGTGGTTTTGAAGCGCGAAAGTCCCCGGCCAAGTGGTTTTGAAGCGCGAAATCCCGCCATCGACGCCTTTGCCGCCATCCGGCCAAGTGGTTTTGAAGCGCGAAAGGGTGTAGCCGGAACCCGGGGAGTGGTTTTGAAGCGCGAAAGTCGGTGGTTTTGAAGCGCGAAAGTCGGCAGATCATACGCGACAAGTTTCTGTCAGTGAGTGGCTTATGCAAAGTAAAAACCGGCCCTAGCCTCCTTTCTTAACCCTTTAGCCAAGCTAAAAGAAAGCAAGGCAACCTTCGGTTGCAACAAAAGCGGCTTTGCTCCGCCTACGGCTTCGCACCGCCAAAGGAATCCCATCGAGGCGGCTCCGCCGCAGTGAAGTCCCGGCTTCTCCGCAAGCTCCGAAAGCCGGACGCGCCCCCGGCGCTTCGCGCCACCCCGCTACGCGCGGGGAAAAGTCGGCTCCGCCGACGGTAAAGAATCACCGGGGATCAGTTAGTTCTCAGCAGATTGTCAAAATCCGCTCACCAGATCCGGAAGGCATTGCACATAAGCAGCTTTTGCCGGTAAGAGTTGGTCATATTTCATTACAGCTTGGCCGTCTAAAAAGTCTTTCACCGCCGCTTCCCACGTCGGCTCTGGCAGAATTTCATCTTGGCTTGTACCCAAAACCCGCGCCAGCAACGCAAATTCCAAATCGGTCACACAACGCACCTGCCCTTAATCACAGCCACGATTCCGCACGAAATGTTACAGATTATCCGCTGACACTTCGCCGCCAAGTTGCTCTGCGAAAGCCCAGGCGGATCGCACAGCCTGTGCACCTGCGGGCCACTTTTGAGTCGATCAATCCAAGGTCTCTCGTAGTTTGCGCGCTAGAGCGGATGGAGTGAACGGCTTTTGGAGGTGTGCCACGCCGTGCTTCAGTCCGCCTTCATGCACGATGACCTTCTCAGTGTAGGTGGAAGTGAAAAGGATCTTGGTGTGCGGGTACAACGCCCGCACACGCTCGGACAACTCCTTACCACTCATCAGTGGCATGAGGATATCGGTGAACAACAAATCAATGTGTCCGATGGCGTGCTGCTGTTTCAGGTTCAATGCTTCGATGCCATTAGCCGCCGGAAAAACCGTGTACCCAAGTCGTTCTAGCAACGAAGTGGCCATCTCGCGCAGCGCGGGATCGTCCTCGACCAGCAGAATGGTTTCTGTTCCGCGTGGCAAGTCCGGAGAATCCACGCGTTGAGAAAAAGTTTTCGCCTGACATTCAACTTGAGGCAGGTAGATTTTGAAAGTGGTCCCGCGTTCAAGCTCGCTCTGCACGCTGATGTGGCCGCCACTCTGCTTGATGATGCCATAGCAAGTAGAGAGTCCTAGACCAGTCCCCTGACCAACGCCCTTAGTGGTGAAAAACGGCTCGAAGACCCGCTCTCGCACTTCCGTACTCATCCCCACGCCGGTGTCCGTAATGGCCAGCATCACGTAATCGCCGGGTTTCAGTTCCGGGGCGCGGTCCCGACTTTCCTGGTCGAAGGAGACGTTCGCGGTTTCCAGCGTGAACGTGCCGCCTTTCGGCATGGCATGGCGCGAGTTGATGGCCATGTTCATGATGACCTGTTCGAGTTGTCCGAGATCGGCTTTCACCGCTTGCAGATCGAATGCCGGAACGAGCACCGTCGTGACATCGCCACCCATGAGAGGGCGAAACATTCCTTCCGTACTCGTGATGACGCGGTTCAAATCCAAGGCTTCCGGTTGAAGGAACTGCTTGCGCCCATACGCCAGGAGTTGCCGGGTCAACATGGCCGCTCGGGCGGCGGCTTTGTTAATTTCGGTTACGTTCTTTGCCAACGGACTCCAGATGGGCAGCTCACCTAGCAGTAACTCGCTCTGGCCGATGATGGCCGTCAGGATACTGTTGAACTCGTGGGCGATCCCGCCTGCCAACTGACCAACGCTTTCCATCTTCTGGGATTGCACCAACTGACCTTCGAGGCGTTTACTTTCGGTGATGTCATGGTACGTCCAGGTTCTGCCGTATAATTTTCCGTCTTTCCCGATCACCGGAGCCGAGGAACGGTCAAGAACCGTCCCGTCCTTCAACTCGACCTCATCGCGGCTGACTTCATCCGGATGTGCATATAGATACGCGACCTTTTCAACGAACCGTTCGGGATCGTTGGTCAGATCCGCGACCCATCGGATCTGTTTTTGATGTTCTGTGTCGTCCGTGACGTGCGGGGGGATCTTGAGCAAAGCCACCAATCGCTGATTTTGCAGGATTCTCTTGCCTTGGGGATCGACGACCAAGATTCCATCCAAAGAGGAATCTACTTGGGCTTCCAGGAACGCGGTCTTCTCCGTCAATTCCTTTTTGGCAGCGTAGAGCTGAATGGCCGTTTTACGCAGTTCGTTGAGGCTGTGCCGTAGTTCGAGTTGAGCAACCACTTGGCGGCCCAATGCCTGCAACGCCGTTTTTTGCGCCTCGCTCAATTCGCGGGGTACCTGGTCGATCACGCACAAAGTCCCCAGCGCATGGCCGTCGGACGTGATAAGGGGAGACCCGGCATAAAACCGGATTTTTGTGTTCCCGGTTACCAGTGGGTTGGAGGCAAACCGTTGATCCGCCTCTGCATCATCGACTACGAGCACGCCCGTTTCCAGAATGGCGTGCGCGCAAAAAGCGACTTCACGAGCAGTCTCACTCACGCTCAGGCCCACTTTGGATTTGAACCATTGGCGGTTCTCGTCGAGCAGGGTAATCAACGAAATCGGGGTGCCGCAGATATGCGAAGCCAGCAGGGTAATATCGTCGAACTCCGTTTCGGGAGCCGTGTCGAGGATTTCGTAGCGGCGCAGGGCTTTTAGCCGCTCCGCCTCATCAGGTGGCAACGAGGCTTGCACCTGTGGTTCCCTTCTTCACTTCGTGGCGAGGCAGGGTGACGCTATCGAGCAACTCACGCACTTTGCGGACGAGGCTCGTGGGAGTATAAGGTTTGGCCAGGAACTCGACCGCCGCGTCGGCTACCCCTTGCTGAGCCAGCACGTCGCCCGTGTACCCGGACGTGAACAAAATCTTGAGGCTGGGGTCAGTCGTTTTCAACCATTCCGCCATTACCTTGCCACCCATCAGCGGCATGATGACATCCGTCATCACCAACAGAATGGGCGATCCCCTGTGCTGACGCACTACCTGGAGCGCTTCCTGGCCGTTGGAGGCCGAGAGCACTTCGTAGCCCTGGGCTTCCAGAACCCCGCGCGCCAGATGCCTCACGGCAGGCTCATCTTCCACGACCAGCAGAGTTTCCGTCCCTCGCGGCAGCAGTCCTCCCTGAGCGGGTTTGGCCACGACATCGAGTGGTTGATCGACGCACGGAAAATAAACTCTGAAGGTCGTGCCTACGCCGATTTCGCTGTCCACGGTGATATGCCCACCGGACTGCTGAACGATGGTGTGGCAGGTCGCCAAGCCCAGGCCCGTGCCTTTGCCCTTGGGCTTCGTGGTGAAAAACGCCTCGAACAAACGTGCTTTCACCTCTTCGGTCATGCCGGTCCCCGTGTCGCTCACGCTGAGTAAGACATATTTTCCGGGCCGCGCTCCTTGGCACGCGGGTGCATCGTTTTCATCGAAGTCGACGTGGTGGGTTGTGATGGTCAGTTTGCCGCCATTGGGCATGGCGTCCCGGGCATTGACGACGAGGTTCATCAATACTTGCCCGATGTGGCCGGAGTCGGCTTTGATGCGCCCGATTTGCGGTCCCGGAACAATCGTCATCTCGATGTTTTCGTCGATGAGCCGCCGCAGCATCTTGGCCAGGTCCTGCACCACGGCATTCAGGTCGAGCACGACGGGTTCAACCGTTTCCTGGCTGCTGAAGACCAGCAGTTGCCGGGTCAGTCCCACGGCGCGATCCGATGCGTGCTGAATCTCGCCGAGATATTTTTGCAGTGGATTGTCGGAATCGAGTTCCGAAGCGACAAGCGTGGTGTATCCGATGATGACCGAGAGAATGTTGTTGAAATCATGCGCCACGCCGCCGGCGAGTTGGCCGATCACCTCTCTTTTCTGCGCCTCGATGAGCTGAGTCTCCAAGCGCGTGCGTTCGGCGCGCGTTTTGACTTCCAGCATGGCACGGCGCACCGCCGGAACGAGACGTGAAAGCCGCCCTTTCAGCACGTAGTCCGTCGCGCCACTTTTCAGGGAGTCAATGGCCAGTTCCTCGCCCAACGAACCGGAAACCAGGATGACCGGCAGTTCGGGCCAGCGGGTACGCGCGATCTCGGTGGCGGACAATCCATCGAAGGCGGGCAGCGAGAAATCAGAGAGGATCAGGTCGACGCCGCCGTGTTCGAGCGCCGCCACAAACTCATCGCGATCTTGCACGCAGGTCGTCGTGCAGGTGATGCCCGCGGCTTCCAGGGTGGATTGAACGAGCGCGGCATCGTTGGGATCGTCTTCCAGGTGCAGGATGCGCAGGGGATGCGTCATTTTTTCACCTCGTCTTGTTTCAAAAGAATGCTTTGACCGTTTTGCCCTGTGGGTTCTTCCCGCCGGGCAACGAGGGGAGGCTCATTGACCGCCGCCCAGAAAATGCCGAGTTGTTTGACTGCCTTGGCGAACTCGGGAAAAGCCACGGGTTTTACGACGTACGCGTTGACGCCATGTTGGTAGAACTCATGGAGGTCTGGCGCTTCGCGCGACGAAGTGAGCACCACGACGGGGATGATCTTGAGATGCTCGTCAGCTTTGATCACCTTCAAAACCTCCAGCCCGCCGACCTTTGGCATTTTGTTGTCCAGCAAGATGACGATGGGCTGGCCACTCGTGCGCATATTGAACCGCCCGCGCCGGTAGAGGTAATCCAGCGCCTCCGCCCCGTCCTCTACCACCACGACCCTGTTGGCCAAGTTCTGCTCTCCCAGAGCTGTCAGCGTCAGTTCGACATCCAACGGATCGTCTTCGACCAACAAAATGCTCTTGATGTTTGCATCGTCATTGCCCATACGCACCTCCGTCTTGTTTTGGGATCGAGAAGTAGAACGTCGCGCCACCGTCCACCACGCCCTCCGCCCAGACCCGGCCGCCGTGGCGGTTGATGATGCGTTGCACGTTCGCCAGCCCGACGCCTGTGCCCTTAAACTCGGCCTGGCTGTGCAGGCGTTGGAACACGCCAAAGAGTTTCTCACGGTATCTCGGATCGAACCCTGCGCCGTTGTCGCGGATGAAAATCACGGTTTCGCCATTTTCGCTCCTAGCAGCGCCGATTTCGATGCTGGCCTCCCCGCGAACGCTGGTAAACTTCACCGCGTTGGAAATCAGATTGACCAGCGCCAGCCGCAGCAAGGCGCGGTCAGCCCAGACGGACGGCAAAGCGTGGATTGTCCAAACGATGTTTCGCTCTTTGGTCTCGTCCCTCAAATCCTCCAAGGACTCACGCAGCACTTCGTCAAGGTTGACCCCCGTCCACTTCATCTCCGATTTTCCGTTCCGCGAAAAGGCCAGCAGATCGTCGATTAGCTCTCCCATGTGCTTTGCCGACTGGGAAATAGTCGCAACGTAACGGAGGCCTTTTTCGGAAAGGGCGGAGTCGGGGTCTCGTTGCAGCAGGTCCACGAAGCCGACGACGTGGCGCAGCGGCGCGCGCAGATCGTGGGAAACGGAATAACTAAACGCCTCCAATTCCTGGTTGGCGGCTTGCAGTTCTGCCGTGCGTTCGATGACGCGCTTCTCCAATTCCGTGTTGAGGCGGTGGATTTCATACTGGGCGCGTTTGCGCTCGGTGATGTCGCGGATGTTGCACTGGATCACCTGCTTGTCCCCGGCCTGATACACGTTGCTGACAAATTCCACGGCGATGTGGCGGCCATCCTTGGTTTCCAGCGGCAAGTCTTCGTAGCGGACATATCCATGCTTTTGCAGCCGTTCCAGCATGGCTTGATTGGAGACGAGGTCTTTGAAGGGACTCAGATCTCCGACCGTCTGACCAATCATCTCACCGTGAGAAAACCCCAACAACTCTTCTAAAAAAGGGTTCACATCGGTGATGCGTCCTGTGTCGACGTCCAGAATCAGAATGCCGTCCCTTGCGGCCTCAAACAAGCGTCGGTAACTCAGTTCGGAGACGCGTATCTCTTGATCTGCATGTTCATGGTGAACCGGCGCATCCGCCTTTTGTTGATGCGCACTTTTATCTTCTGGTGATGCCGCTGTTTCGCTGGCAGCATCGGATGGCGACGGCGCACGTTCTGGAACTGGCGATTGACGGGTGCCGTGAAAGGGGGGGAGCATGAAGGAAATTGATGGGGTAATTACCCCGCGGGAAACATCACCAAGCCAGTTCTGCGACGGCAGACCAGCCGAGCAGTAGGAAGTCCAACGTAAAAACGCTAAGTTGAAGCAAAGCGCAGAACTCAATGGCTCCCAGCGCTAACCATTAGAATAAGCCGATTTACACGCGACGCAAGCCAGCGTTCCGGATGAGATAACCCGCTTGGCTAGACGCAACCGCTGAAATATCCGAATGCGTTCCGGTGGGTGACTATTCGACCATCTTTTCCATTTCCACCGGCTGTATAAGCATCTCCAATTCTAAAACCTGCCCGTCTC
The DNA here is from genome assembly GCA_964246175.1 of uncultured Chthoniobacterales bacterium. GTDB lineage: Bacteria > Verrucomicrobiota > Verrucomicrobiia > Chthoniobacterales > SZAS-18 > CAHJWO01. The sequence goes on from CAXTQD010000143.1 coordinate 11,873, forward strand.
AAAAACGACCGTTTTTGACACTGGCTCTGCTGTTATCGATTGAGAGTTGAGGATTTCTCAAATTTGATTCGGAACGCTCGCACACAAATTCTCTAGAATTTGTGTGCAATCCAATGAATAACCTGCTCCCTATG
>CAXTQD010000144.1:0-11986 GCA_964246175.1 uncultured Chthoniobacterales bacterium
GAAAAGCACCAATAACAGTAAGAAGATTCCCAAACCCGCTAGTAAGCGTTTCCACCACGACCAGCGACGGCGCGGCGGAGGGCTTTTCGGATCGGCGGGGGCGGCAGGCGTGGGCACGGCGCATTTGTAGCCGATGGGTCGCTTGGCAGCAACCCCGAACGCGCGGCCAGCGTATCGATCATTCGCAGGGCGCGTAGGGGCGTTTTTTACAAACACCGCATTGCATTCCGCCCCTGCGATAATACCGTGCGCGACTCCATGATCAAACCGGGCAGCGAATGGGACATCCCCTCGGCGGTCAGCACCTACAACATTGATCGTTGGGGTGCGGGCTATTTTTCGATCAACGCGGCGGGAAACTGCCAGGTCACCCCGCTGCAAAACCAGGGTGCGGCCATCGACGTGATGGCCGTCGTGCAGGAGGCGCGCGAACAGGGCCTCGGCTTCCCGCTGGTGATCCGTTTCCAGGACCTGCTGCGCCACCGCGTGCAGACGATCTGTAAAGCGTTCGACGGCGCCATCGCGGAGGCCGGCTACGGGCAGCCCTACCGGGGCGTGTTCCCGATCAAGGTCAACCAACTCCGCGAGGTCGTGGAAGAAATCCTCGACGCGGGACAGGAGTTCCATTTCGGGTTGGAGTGCGGCTCGAAGCCGGAACTCTTCGCCGCGCTCGCCGTCCACCGCGACCCGGAGAGCGTCATCATCTGCAACGGCTACAAGGACGCCGTGTTCATCCAGAATGCGCTGATGGGACGCAAGCTGGGTAAGACCATCATCATGGTCGTCGAGAAGATCGAGGAGCTGCGCCAGATCGTCGAAATCTCGCGCGAGATGAACGTCGAGCCGTACGTGGGTCTGCGCGTGCGCCTGGCCACGCGCTCCTCGGGCAAGTGGGCGGCCTCGGGCGGCGAGAACGCGAAGTTCGGCCTGTCCACGGCCGAACTCGTCTGGGCCAGCAACTACCTCAAGGAGAACGGTCTCGCGCATTGCCTCAAGTTGGTCCACTACCACGTCGGCAGCCAGGTGCCCGACATCGGCACGATCAAGCGCGCCGTGCGCGAGGCGGCGCGCTACTACGCCAAGCTTACCAAGATGGGCCACGAGATCCCGTACATGGACGTGGGCGGCGGCCTGGGCGTGGATTACGACGGGTCGCGCACGGCGTTCGACTCCAGCGCGAACTACTCGCTGCAAGAATACGCGCGCGACATCGTGTATAACCTCATGGACGTGTGCGACGGCGAAAAGGTGCCGCACCCGACCATCATCAGCGAGAGCGGCCGGGCGCTGGTGGCACACCATTCGATGCTGGTCATCGAGGCGTTCAGCGCCATCGCCAAGGACGGCGGCGCGCCCATCGAGGTCACCGACAAGGACGCCCAGCTCGTGCAGGACATCGCCGAGACGCAGAAGGTCGTTGCGCGCGACAACCGCCTGGAAGCGCTCCACGACGCGCAGCAGTACAAGGAACAGGCGTCGGCGATGTTCGACCTCGGCCTGCTCGACCTCGAAACCAAGGCCAAGGTCGAAGGCATCTACTGGCAGATCGCTCGCAGCGTGGTGAAGTTCCACGAAGGGATGCGCTATATCCCGGAAGAGGTGCGAGAGTTATCCATCTCTCTCGCGGATCAATACCTCTGCAATTTCTCGGTGTTCCAGTCGCTGCTGGACCACTGGGCGCTGGGACAGCTTTTCCCAATCATGCCGATCCACCGGCTCAACGAGTCGCCGGAGCGCAACACGACGTTGGTGGATATCACCTGCGACTCGGACGGCAAGATCAATAAGTTCATCGACTTGCAGGACGTGAAGGACACGCTCCCGCTCCATCCGCTCAACCCGGGCGAGCCATACTACCTCGGGTTGTTTTTGGTCGGTGCATACCAGGACATCATGGGCGACTTGCACAACCTCTTCGGGCGCGTGACGGAGGTCCACGTCTTCCTCGACGAGGACGAAGACAGCGGCTGGTACATTGAGGAAACTATCGAGGGCAGCACCATCGCCGGCGTGCTGGCCTTGACCCAGTGGCAGCAGGCGGAGTTGGTGCGGCTGATGAAGACGCAGATCGACGCCGCCATCAAGGGCGACCGGCTCAAGCCAAACGACGCGATGCGGATGCTCGCCACTTTCGAGCGCGGATTGAAGGGTTACACCTACCTGACCTTTAACGGCACGAACGGCCAACGCTGAGCGGGCATGGCCGGCCTCGGGTGGCAGGAGACCTGCTCCCCGTAGTTGGGCCGTGCCCGACACCACCCTGCCTACGATCCAGACGGACCGGGCACACCTGTGTTGGATGGACTAGGTGCGGTTCCTGGCGGCGTTTGTCGTTTTAGTCGACCACACGCGGGCGTTCAACTGGAACGGGTTCCGGGCGTACACGGGTGAGGAAAGGTCACTGGCGCTCGCGCTGTTCTCGCTCGGGCGGCAGGCGGTGGTCGTCTTCTTCGTGCTCAACTGGCTGGCTGGTGGGTGGGCACGCGCCGGCGCGTGTACGTGCCGCTGTTGCCGGCGCTGCTGTTCACGCTGGCCGTCGTGCGGGCGTTTGACGAGCCGTTCGACCCGGCGCTGTTCTTTGGCTGCCTGGTCGGTTTACAACTGGGTGTGATGTCGACGGGGATCATCCTCTACCAGAGGGGTGCCTACATGCTGCCCGTACCCAGGGCGCTCGGGCCCTGGGTACCACCGGCCGACGGCGCGCAGGTGATCGTGGCGGTCGGCGTACTCGGACTCATCGCCGGCCTGATGCGCCTGGCCCCGCGTACCCGGCCCGCACGCTGGCTCGAACGCCTCGGCGCCCCGCTGGCGGCGTTTTCGTACACGCTCTATTTGACCCACCATCCGACCCTCTGGTTCCTGGCGTTGCAGATGCACCGACTGCCCCCGCAGATGACGTGGTTTGCCGCGGGGCGCATGGCCGGGTGGATGGCGGTGTGCCTCGGGGTAGCGGCGGGCCTGTACGCCCTCTTCGAGGCGCGGACCGCCGCCGTGCGCCGCTGGCTGCGGGCACGCCTGGGCGGCAAGACGCCTGCACGCCCAGCCCGGCACCCGGTCTTGCCGATGAGGCAGGGCCAGATGCCCCACCGGTGCGTATGATAAGGGCATGACCCTCCGCCGGCTCCTCGCCCTCGCCCTCTGCCTGCCTCTGCTCGCTGTCACGGCCTGCCGCCGCGCCGGTAACGATGTGACGCACGCCAACCACGACGGCGTCCTCCTGCTCGGCAACGGCGCGGAACCGACCGACCTCGACCCGCACGTCATCACGGGCACCAAGGAGTTCGCCATTGCCACGGCGCTTTTCGAGGGCCTCGCCAGCGTGGACCCGGTCGATTCACACCCGACCCCGGGCGTGGCCGAGTCCTGGGACGTGTCGCCGGACGGGCTGACGTACATGTTCCACCTGCGCGCGAACGCCAAGTGGAGCAACGGCGACCCCGTCACGGCGCAGGATTTCCTGTGGTCGTGGCAGCGCGTGCTCACACCGCCGCTGGCGTCGGAGTTCTGTTTTTATTTGTTCGACATCCACGGCGCGGCGGACTTCAACGCGGGCAAGACGAAGGATTTCGCCACGGTCGGCCTGCACGCGCCGGACGCGCGGACCTTCGAGGTCACCCTCGACCACCCGACGCCGTATTTTCTTGACCTCCTGCGCACGCCGCCCTTCTTCCCGGTGCACCGCGCGAGTGTCGAGGCCGCCGGCCCCGCCGACCGCCGCGGCACGGGTTGGACCAAGGCGGGCAAGCTCGTAGGCAACGGGCCGTTTGCGCTCGCCGAATGGACGGTCAACAAGGTCGTCGACACCCGCAAAAACCTGTACTACTGGGACGCTGCGCGCGTGCGGCTCAACGGCATCAAGTTCTATCCCTGGGACAACCTGGAGAACGAGGAACGCGCCTTCCGCGCCGGCCAGCTCCACCGCACCTACGGCGTGCCGTTTTCCAAGATCGACGCTTACAAGCGCGACCATCCCGACGCCCTACGCCTCGATCCCTACGCGCGCACGCAGTACCTCGCGCTCAACACCCGGCGCGCGCCCTCCGACGACGTGCGCGTGCGCCGCGCGCTGGGCATGGCCATCGACCGCGAGGCCATCGTGCGCAACATCACCCGCGGCGGCGAACGGGCCGCCTACGCGCTCGACCCGCCCGGTCTCGGCGGCGTCTACACCGCGCGCGCTCGCCTGCCGTACGATCCCGCCGCCGCCCGCGCGCTGCTCGCGGAGGCCGGGCACCCCGGTGGCAAGAACCTGCCGCCGGTCGAACTGCTCTTCAACACCTCCGAGGCCAACCGCGTCATCGCCGAGGCTGTCCAGCAGATGTGGCAGACCCAACTCGGCGTCAACGCCACCCTGCGCAACGAGGAGTGGAAGGTCTATCTCGCTCGGCGCACGCAGCAGGATTACCAGACCTACGAAGGCGGCTGGACGATGTTCTATCTCGACCCGACGGGCTTCTTGGAACTTTTCGTCGGCGGCAGCATCATCAACCAAACCGGCTGGGCCAACGCGACGTACGACGGTGCGCTCACCCAAGCTGCTCGCACCCTCGACCCCGCCGCGCGCCTAGAATTGCTCCAGCGCGCGGAGGGTGCGTTGATGGACGAGGCGCCCATCCTGCCGCTCTACCACCACGTCCGCGCTTACCTCTTGTCGCCGGCCGTGCAGGGCTGGTCGCCCAACCTCATCGACGACCATCCCTACAAATACGTTTGGCTGAAGGAGTGAGCAGAAAGATGCGGGATGCGGGATAGCAGAACAAGGGCGCGTACCGCCAAGCTGCTTCCCTCTTCTGCTATCCCGCATCCCGCATCTTACATCCTTCTGCCGCCCAAAACCGGGGGCGTCCTGCGCAGCCTCCTTGGTATTTTGCCGGCGCTTCCCCCCCCCTCTTTTCCATGCGTTCCCCGTTTTCACCCCGCCTTGCGCTGGCGTCGGCGCGGCTCGCGTTCGCTGCCGCCGCTCCGTTCCCGGCGGCTGCCCAACAGCCCGCCAAGGCACCCAACCTGTTTGGCGACACAGGGGGGTTCGAGCGCAGCACGACGATTGATAACCTGTGGGACGGCGTCAACGGCGACGGCAGCCTGGCCGTGTTTACCTTCAGCGCGAAAGTCGTCACGGAACGGGGCAACTTCTCCGGTTTGGCGATGCCGCCGTCCGTGGCCTACGCGGACCTCAACGGCGACGGCAAACCCGACCTCCTCGTCGCCGACCCGACCGGGTTCTTTCACTTCTACCCCAACGTCGGCACGGCCGCCGAGCCGCGGTTCACCAACGCCGAGGTCGTCCCGCTCTTCCTGTCCGCCACCGACAAGGAGCGTCCGAACGACCTCAAGGGCAGCGAACTGGACGACATCCGCTTCTGCCCGCGGGTCGCGCTCGCCGACTGGCGGCACACCGGTGTGCTGGACCTGCTGGTCGGCAACTATCTCGGCGAGGTGCTCTTCGTGCCCAACGCCGGCAACGCGCGCCAGCCGCTCTACCGCTGGCCGGGTTCGGTCGACAAGCTGCGCGTGCAAACCAACGACCAGGGCCGCATGTGGGCCAACCTCCTCTCGCCCGTCGCCTACGACTGGACCGGCACCGGCGGCAAGCTCGACCTGATCTGCGGCGAGGGCACGTACTCGGCCAACGCGATTCACCTACTCGAAAACGTCAGCACCGGTGAAACGCCGAAGTTCTCCAGCGCGCGCGACAAGCACACCTACCTCGCCTACGGCGACGGGCGCGAGCAACTCATCCCCTGCGTGGTCGACTTCGACGGCGACGGCAACCCCGACCTGCTCATCGCCGACCGCACCGGCGAGGTCGGCGTCTACTTGAACCCGGGCAAGCCGAAGGCCGGCATCGAACTGAAGAGAACTTCCACGCTCTCCTTCGGCGGCACCTCCCGGCTGCCCGGCCTGTGCAGCCTGTGCGCGGCCGACTTCAACGGCGACGGACTCTTCGACCTGATCATCGGGATGCCCAACGGCCACATCGCCGTCGCCCTGAACACCGGCACCAAGGGCTCGCCGAAGTTCGGGCCACCGCAGGACCTCAAGGGGGAAGACCGGCTCAAGCGCGCGGTGCAGGTCCCGGACGGTTGGCAGGTTGATACTTGGACCATCTACGGCAACGCGCTGGCTTACGCCAGCGTGGTGGACAAGACGACCGATCCCGACTCCAACCCACCCGAGGGTTCTCACTGTCTGAAGGTCGGTTACTGGCCTTCCCCGCAGGCGACCTTCCCGATGCCCGCGGAGGGGCTACCCGGCGCGCCGCACCATGTCACCGTGATCCGTCGCGGATTGGTGCTCAACGTGGGCAAGCATTACCACTTCAGTTTCAAGGCAAAGGGCGCAGGCGTCGAGAAGCTGCGCTGGCAGTTTTACTCTTACTACCATGGCGTCCCGGCGTCGGCGAAGATCGAGCGCGACGAGCGCGGCGGCGTCAAGCGTGGTACGGGGTCGGTTGAGGAGGATGTCCTCATCACCCAGGAATACAGCGCGGGCAGCAACTGGTCGGAGGTGCAAGGGGACATCACCCCGCGCTACAAGAACCCGGAACTCTCCACCGAAAAGACGATGCCGATGGCGCTCCACATGGAGTCCTACGCGCCGACGACCGCAGGCGTGTTGTACCTGGACGACTTCCAGTTGACGGAATCGCAGTAGCCTTCCCAGTTCACACCAGCGCGTGCGGATTGTCTAACAACCGGTCGAGGTTGTACGCCGCGCTGATGAGCGCCAGGTGCGTGAACGCCTGTGGGAAGTTCCCCAGATGCTCGCCGCTCGGCCCGAGTTCCTCCGCGTACAGCCCGAGGTGGTTAGCGTAGCCAAGCATCTTCTCGAAAAGAAGCTGCGCCTTCTTCAAGTCCCCGCTGCGCGCCAGGCACTCCACGAACCAGAACGAACACATCGTGAACGTCCCCTCCGCGCCGCCGAGTCCATCGTCGTCCTTGTACCGGTACACGAGCGAATCTTCCACGAGGTCTTTTTCGATGGCGCGCAACGACGAGAGCCACCGCCGGTCCGTCGAGCTGACAAAGCGCACCATCGGCATCAACAAGGACGACGCGTCCACCGCCGGCTTGCCGAGCGCCTGAATGAACGCCCCCTGCTTCTCGTTCCAGAACTTCGTTTGGATCTGTCGGTAGAGCACGTCGCGCGTGCGGTGCCACAAAGCCGGCGGCGTGGGGAAACTCCGCTTGCCCGCTAGCCGGATCGCGCGGTCTACGGCGACCCAGCACATCAATTTAGAATAGAGGAATTCCTGGTTGCCGCCGCGCACTTCCCAGATGCCGGCGTCCTTGCGGCGGTAGTTCTTGCAGACGTAGTTGATGAGCTTGGTGATGTCCTGCCAGCCTTCGTAATCGACGTTCTTGCCGTACTTGTCGTAGAGGTAAACCGAGTCCATCAACTCGCCGTAGATGTCGAGCTGGAGCTGGTCGCTGGCGGCGTTGCCGATGCGTACGGGTTTGCTGCCGCGGTAACCGTCGAGGTGAGATAGCTCGATCTCTGGCAGCTTGGACCGGCCGTCGAGGCCGTACATCAGTTGCAGACCCTCCTCCGGGTGCATCTCGCGGCAGCGATCCTCGATCCAGCGCATGAACCCGCCGGCCTCGTCGTTGTAGCCGAGACGGTTGAGCGCGTAGACGGTGAACGACGCGTCGCGCACCCAGGTGTAGCGGTAATCCCAGTTACGACCGTGGCCAACCGCCTCTGGTAACCCAAACGTGGGTGCCGCCACGATGGAGCCATACTTCTGGCTGGTCATCATCTTGAGTGTCAGCGCGGAGCGCGTGACGATCTCGCGCCAACGACCCCGGTAGGTGCTGTGCGCAACCCAGCCCTGCCAGTAGTTCATCGTCTCCTTGAAGGCGTCAACCGTCTGGTCGTGCGAATTACCGCCGGACTCTTCGGCGTCGTGGCGTACCTCCTCTAACACGAAGGTCGCCTTCTCGCCCGCGCGCAGCACGAACTCCGCGTGCGCGTCGCCCGCGTGCCGGCGCAACGGCACGTCGAGCGAACGCAGCCGCAGCACGAGTTTGCCGTCGCCTTCCTCGGTGAAGATAATCTCCTTGTCCGAACGCCGCTCGGTCTTGTGCTCCGAGCGTGCGTAGTCGAAACGCGGCGCGCACACGAGCCGGCAGCGCATCTCCCCGCGCACGACCTTGACCCGGCGCACGATGCGCGTGGGATTGTCGCGGCCGTCGCCGGAGTTGGACGGGCAGATGGACAACGGCATGAAATCGGACACCTCTGCCACCCCCGCCGGACAATAGAAGCGCGTGCGCAGGATGTTCGTGTCGTACAGGTACATCTGCTTCTGCCGGAACTCGTCCACCATCGGCTCGATGGAGAAGAAGCCGCCCTTGTTGTCGTCGAGGATCGCGGCGAACACCGTCGGCGAATCGAAGTACGGGAACGACAGGAAGTCGATGGACGCGCGCGTGCTGACGAGCGCGACGGTCTGGAGGTTGCCGATGACGCCGTAGTTTTCGATGGGTTGGTAGGCCATGGGATAATGCTCAGGTTTTCTCCGCGCTCACGTCGTACTGCTCGAACCAGTGCCCGAGCAGCGCGAGTCCGCCGGCCGCCTCGCCCGCGAACACCGCGCTCGCCGCCGCCGCTGCGAACGGCAGGACCGTCGCGTCCGGCAGGTACGGCTTGCCGAACACTGCCACCAGGAAGACCGCCACCCCCGCCGGCACTAGCGCCACGAGCAGAGTCAACATCTGCGCCGCCAGGAATAGTAACCGCTAGCCGATGACCTCGATGCCGCGGCTGCCGACGCCCGAGCCGGTGGCGTCGGTGACGAACCACGCCGGCAAAAGCAGCGCGGCGGCGTTGGGAATGAGCAGCGAGACGAGGTTGAACGTCGGGCAGAGCAGTGCTGCGGCGACGCCGTGGGAGAGCGTCACGGGCGGGGCCTCGCGCGTGGCGACGAACCCGCCGAGCAGCGTGGTGGCGAGCACGAGGAGCACCCACTGGATCGCCGTCAGGATCACGGCGGGGGCGAGGAGTTCGCCCAGTGCGAGCTGCCAACCCGACATCGGGTAAATTTTTAGCAGGTCGGCGGCGAGGAGGTCGCGCCGGAAGTCCTGCCGCACGAACTGCGCGCCGAACACCAGCGTGATCCCCAGCAGCAGCACGCACATGGTGCCGACGAGCAACGGCCACTCCGGCCGGCCGCGCCCCACCGAAGTGCCGAGCGTCGTGCCCACGATGCCCGCCCACGCGATAGCTGCGAAGGCCAGGCGTGCGTTGAAGAACTGGCCCGCGCCCAGGAGGTTCTTCCACAGGATCGCCACGGCCGGCGGGCCGGTCGGCGCCAGCCGGAAGGGCGCGCGGCGCTTGCGGGCGGGCCGGGTGTTCTGCCAGTTGCCGGAGCGAATGGCCGCCGTGCGCGCGGCGTAGCGTTGGGACACGGCGATGCTGGCCTCCTCGAACGCCACGTCCGAGCGCAGCACCCACAAGTAATGCACGGCGAGCAGCGCCAGCGCCGGACCCACCGCCGCGCCGAAGGCCGACGCGTTCCCCGACGCCAGGAACGGCCGCACCGCCACCCGGAAAGGCAGCAGGAGCCAGTGCGCGGGCGGCGAACTGGCAACCGTGTCGAGGTAGTGCGCGAGTGTGCTCGGGCTCTCCATGTCCGCTGTTCCCAGTGCCGGCACCTGGCCCCGCGCCCACCGCGCCGCGGCGAACCCCAGCGCCAGTAAGATCACGATGATCACCCCGCGCCGCCGCCACGCCGTGACGCCGTGTTCGAGCAGGCTCGTGCGCACAAACGACGCCCCGAGCAGGTGCAGGTTGATCGTGGAAAGGAGCATCCAGTACCCCGCCGCGCGCATGAGCGCCCCGGCCAGCCCGCCCGACCAGCGCGTGAACAGCGTCAGGAAGACCACCGTGAAGAGCACCGCCAACTGTGAGCGCAGCAGTTTATAGTGGATCAGCGTCTGCCGCCGGATCGGCGCGGGGAACAGGAACGCGATCTCCGCCTCCGTGAACACGAGCGCGGCGCGTTCCCGCGGCACGATCCAGGCGAACGCGACAAGCACCAGCAGCGCACACGCCGCCACGAACTCCCACACGCCCGCGGGCACCTCCGGGAACAACGCCCCCCGGCCGTGCCGCCCGCCCGCACCGAAAGCCTGGCCCGAAATAAACAACGGTCGCCCGAATACCAGCACGAGGTAAGCCCCGCCCGCCAGCGCGCCGAAGAGGTAGCGCGGACGGCGCAGCCGGCGCAGGCGTTCGAGCAGGCGGTTCTTGACCGTCTGGAACTGAAGGTAGAGCAGCGCGGAGAACATTTATTTCTCGGGCAGCACTTTCATCTCGCGCAGGATGGCGCGGGTCACCGCCTGGCGCTTGTCCGACATCTCGGGGAAGTCGATGTTCACCGCGAAAAGGTACGTGTCGTCGTCCTTCTCCACCCAGCCGACCCACCAGCCGATCTGCGCGTCGAAGTCGGCGCCGGTCTTAGCGCGCAATACGTACGTCGGGCCGGCGTCGTTGATGAGGATGTCCCGCACGATCCGCACCGAGCGTTCGCTGACGGGCAGTTGGCCGCCGACCAGTTTCTTCAGGAACGAGATCTGTTCAAACGCGCTGATCCGCAGCGGCTCGCCGAGCCAGAACTTGTCCACCGGCCCGGACGTATCGGCGTTGCCGTAGTCGAAGCTTCTGACGAAGCGCGCCTCGCGCTCCGGGCCGACCTGCCGGGCGATTTCCTGGTACACCCACACGACGGAATACTTGATGGCCGTGCGCAAGGTGTGGTCGCGGTTCCAATCGGGAATGTCGCGCTTCGTGCCGTCCCAACGGAAGACCGGATGCCGCTCGTCCTGCACGACGCCGGTTTCCAGAGCGATGAGCGAGTGGGGAATCTTGAAGGTCGAAGCCGGGGTGAAGCGCCGGTTGGCACGGTCCGTATCGTACGCGTCGTAACGCTTGGCGTTCAGGTCGTAGACCAGCGCCGTACCGGCCGTACCTTGCCCGTCGAAAAACTTCTTCCACTCGGGATGCGGGACGATGACCTCGTCCTCCATAGAATGGAGACTTCGCACGTCCACGTGGGCCGGTGGGTCAGCGTGCAATCTTTGCGCAGGCAAGAGGCAAAGCCCTGCGAGAATCGGTAAAAAGGCGATCAGACGTCCCATCACGGCGTGCGAGATCAGGGTTGGGTGGGCATTCCCGCCGGGGTGGTCGTGGAGACCTTGCCCTCGCCGACGGCGCGGAAGAAAATCTCCTCCAGGTCCGGCGGCGCGCCGGCCGCCTGCGGATCGTGGAACTGCCGGACAATCCCCTCCATCGTGCCGCCGGCCACCTTGCGCCCGCCGTGCAGGATCAGGACGTGCGAGCAGACTTCCTCCAACAACGGCAGCAGGTGGGAGGAAATGATGATGGACGCTCCCTCCTGCGCCCGGCGACGGATCGTCGCCTTCATGCGCCGGATGCCGATGGGGTCCAGGCCTGTCAGTGGTTCGTCGAAGAGGATGACATGCGGCGAATGAATCAGTCCGCAGGCAATGGCGAGTTTTTGCTTCATGCCGCGGGAGAGCTCCGCGGGCAGCACGCCCGTTTTGTCAGACATTTCCAGTTCGTCCAACAGCGGGCCGGCGCGCTCGCGCCAATCGGCTACCTGGTAGACGCGCGCCACGAAGGCGAGGTGCTGCTCCACGGTCAGGTAGTCAAAGAGGCGCGGTTCGTCGGAGAAGAACGCCAGTTCGCGCTTGGCGGCGATAGGTTCGGTGCCGAGGTCGTGCCCGTCGAGACGCACGGAGCCGCTCGTCGGCGGAATGATGCCCGCCAGGCAGCGCAGGGTGGTCGTTTTGCCCGCGCCGTTCTGGCCGACCAGCCCGAGGGTCTCGCCCGCGCGGACGGTCAGTGAAAGGCCATCTACAGCGACGAACTTGTCGTAAAGTTTGGTCAGGGCGGCGGCTTCGATCATGGAGGGGGCGGGGCGCGGGGCACTTTCTTCCCGCTTCCTTCGCGCCGCAAGGTC